>NZ_BAAJPH010000063.1:0-388548 GCF_057538885.1 Alicyclobacillus sp. CIJ1
AGGGCGAGCGTGGCTCGGCTGCGGTCAAACGCGACATCATGCCCGCGGAGGCTCCATGTCAAGCACGGCCCAGGCAGCGCATCGGGCAGGAAATCTTGTACATTCTCGGTTTTGATGTGTCCATTGTATTGACTCAATACCAGTATTCCACGTTCCGTGCTCTTCTTGAAGTTGGAACGAGTCGACCCACAAGACGGGCAAATTCCATCCAGGGTCTTCGCCGGTTATTTCGCGAATGGTCCACCGCAGGTTGGTCATTAGCATGTAGTAGGCGAACAACTGGACGTCATTAGCCCAAAACTCACGCTCGTGTAGTTTCCGCAGCACAGTGTCCCTATTCCACCGTTGCAACATCAAAGCAGGGAAGGTCCCTGTACCGGCGAATGGGTCAATGATGGTCACACCCGAATCAGCCATGCTCTTTCCAAAATGTTTGTGGAGTAGCACGTCCACGCTGTTAAGAAGGAAGTTCACGAGTTGTACTGGCGTGTACACGATGCCTAAGCGGTTTGCCGCTTGTGGAAAGACCGCCTTGAATAGCATTTCAAACAGAAGCCGCAGAAATTCCTGGCGTTGCTCGTGTGTGAAGATGCCTTGTGCCCGTATACGGACGCTATAATAAAAGTCCTCCAATGCGTTTCTCTCGCGTTCCAGGAATGCGGCAAAAGCCTTGGTAATACGCTCAAACGCTTCCGCAACAGGAGCCTCGATAATATCGTCTCCGGGAAACAGAGCAGCGAACACAGGAGCTAAAACCCAATGTTGCACGAGGAAGTCTTTGGCATCGTCAATAGCAATAGACGGATGAAGCACTTCTCTCAAAGCCTCGACGTAATGCGTGAAGGCATTCTGGGCCTCTTGGAAATGCATCACCGACAGTCCGCCCAACACCGTATCTAGTTGAGTGCGCAATCGTCGGGCGACCTCTTCAATCGTGTCCGCAAAGATGCCGAAATATGACTTATCGTTCGCAGGCCGCACGATTCGGGTGGTAATAGTTTCGCGGATTCTCGCCTCAAGCTCATCTGGTAGACCGAGGTCTAAGACTAACTGAACGCCTTCTGACGGTTCGCGCACTGCGGCACTGTCATGCGGCTGCAAGAGCTCACGGATACGCACATCTACCGCGTCGTCCAACGAACGCAAGGCATTGATTATCTGAACCAGCGTTTTGAACTTCTCCTCCTGCGGTAACATGAGCTCTTCGAGTTGGTCTTCCCGAATCATGGTCCCTTCTACATTGCTAACATCTAGAATGATAGGAACGAGGATGGTACCTATCTTATTTGGACGATGTGATGGTTTACGAACCACCCGTCCGACAGCTTGGATGACGTCGATTTGGCTCTTTCTTGGCTGCAAGAACACCACGGCATCCAAGTCTGGGACATCAATGCCCTCCGTCAGCACTTTGGCGTTCGTGATGAGAACATGCTCCACCGCATGCCCCTCTAGGTCGGTCAATGTTTCCAGGCAACGGAGCAATCTAGCTCGCTCTCGCATGGACATGGTCCCATCCATATGGGCAACAAACGTGGCATTGGATTCACCAAAACGGTCTTTGAATTTCTCCCAGGTCTCAACGATGGATTGGGACTGTTTGCGTGAATTCACAAATGCGATGAGTCGCTGCATGGGTGGCTGGAGGGTTTCATCCATAAGCGACTTGGAAAGCGCGTAGACTCTCACCAAGTCAGGCACCTTGGGTGCATCGGTTTCCTGTAACCAGTCGACAAACATTTGTTGTACACGCTGTTCACTGAAGAACACAACGCGAATGCGGTAATCCGCAAGATATCCTTCTTCGACGCCTCTTCGAAAGCTATACCGAAAGAATTCAGGTCCAAAAGTCTCAACATCGTCCATGCTGTAGGTGCGAACGCCCTCACGTTCAAGCTGGTTACGGAGGGTCTCGGTAAAGATACGCGGGGTAGCAGTAAGATATAGACGGCGTTCAGCACGGATTTTCTCATTATCGTGAAACATAAGAAACGCGGAAGGGTTCTTTTCGTCGCGTGCAACTCCTGTTGTTCGATGTGCTTCGTCGGCAATTGCGATACGAAAGGCTGGTAATCCTCGCATCTGCGCATCTGCCACAACCTGAAGCGATTGATATGTACTCACAACCACCGTGACGGCGTCCGAAACCGGCTGAGCAGCATGGTGCAATTGCTCTGCGTTGGTCGTCGGAGGGACAACTACTGCTATGGCACCCGTTTGCTCGTCCCGTCCAACTCCATGGTCAGACGTGACAGCGATAAACCGCAAAGATATATTCGTGTCGCGTTTCCAGGCCCGGATAGTCTGATTTACGAGAGCAATAGAAGGCGCGCAGAAGAGCACGAGGTCTCCGGGCTTTGCTATCCGTTCAACGGTACGCAAAGCTACTAGCGTCTTCCCGGTTCCGGGAGGCATGATACATTTCCCACGGTTGTTCGATTGCCAACCTGTCACAATCGCTTCAATGGCCTGCTCCTGATATGGCCGCAAGATGGCCGTGGGAGTGCGCGTAAGGACATTGGACGCTTGCCACGTGAATCGTTCCCAATCGATGTCCGACTGCTCGAAATCGTCGCCGGTCCAAACGGCAATCCCGCGCTCGCGACAGCGTTCTTCTGCTTTGTGGGTCAAACCTCCTACGGCGACCACTAAGAGTTTCGTGAATCTAAACTGGGGCGATGTGGCTGACGCCACGAATGTGGCAAGGTCTCTCCAGTCAACGGGAGTGCGATGGTCCTTTGACTGAATGGCCCAGAGGTTGTCCTCGACGTCCTTCGCCACTAAGTCAATGCCTTCATCTTGTTGCGACCTACCTGGTTGGGTCTCCAAAATCCAGTCCTGATAGGTTTTCACCCATTGGAACTGACCGCCCGGGTAATGGCCATCTCGTAAAAATGAGAGCAGGAATTGCTCAAAGAGGCGTCCCCGTTCTTGGGGAGTAGAAGCTTGTTGTTCCAAGAGTTCATATTGGTCGCTAAACGTCGTCATAACATCACCCAATCTAGACCCTGATTCCACTCGTTGTTGTTTCTGCGCAATCGAACGTTTTTCCTGCCCAGTCCAGATAACAAGAAGGGCGGGATATCCCCCGCCTCAACGCCAGTATGGTGTCCAGAGCTCGAATATAAGCTGTATTCCATCACGGAGCCCTTGCAGATATGCAACTCGCTCGGCACGGTCAACACATTCAGCGACACGCTCCTCAAGGCGAAGATACTCCTCTAGGTTGCGAAACGGCTCCAGGGCGGATTCGATGTTCGACCCTGGGGATGGCGATGTCTCGTAGCGTTGGTCCAAGAGGCGCTCAATGATGGTCACGGCGGTCAACCTCCGATTCGCAGAGCCAATCCTGCGTCATCGTGCTTTCCTCGCCCTCGTTCGATTGGGCAGGAGCTGCGCCACAGGTGAGGCGACTGCATGCTGTTTGTGCAGGTCTTCGTCGGCAAGGTGAACATAGCGTTTGGTCATGACGAGGGAGCTGTGACCTAACTGACGCTGAAGGGCAAACACATTGCCTCCCCCGCGCAGAAACATGATGGCGCTTGTATGGCGCAGCATGTAGGGCGTCACCTTGACGCCAAGCTTGCGGCTGTACTCGGCAAGCTTGTGCGACCACTCGTTGGACGGCAGCGGGCGTCCGTTTGCACTCGCAAAGAGCGGTACGTCATCGCCCCAATCATCGGGACGTAATGCCATGAGACGCCGCAACGCTTTTGAGGTCTGTGGAGACATGACCACGACACGGCTTGTCCGCGTCTTTGCGACAGTGGACGGGACATGGATTTCGAGTGCGTCCCAACGGATGTCCGCGGGGGTGAGTTGCAACGCTTCTCCCGGGCGAATGCCCGTGTCGAGTTGGAGCAGCATCAAGGCATAATCGCGTCGGCCTGCGTAGGTCTGCTGATTTGGGAGCGCGAGCAGACGTTCCAGCGTTTCGGCGTCAATGTTCCGGCACGCGCCCTCATCCTTTCGTTTCGGGATTTGGACAGGGTTCTGGTCAAGGTAACCTTCCTGCACACACCACGCGCAGAAGGCCTTGAGATAAGCACGACGCAGGTTGTAATGGGCGGGGGAAGACGCACGTAATGAAGCGAAATGAGCGATGACGGCGCGCTTCAGCTTGGGGATGTCAGGCCATTCCTCCCCGTGCTTAGCAAAGAACGAGGTGATGTGATAACGGTAGCCACGGAGCGTGGATGGAGCGGTGCCCTCAGCCTCCTTCGTGAACATGAATTCTTTGAGTGCCATCTGCCATGTAATGTGCATCCATTTCTGCCTCCCCAGGTTGAAGTCTTCTGGGGTAGGTGGGGGAGACTTTAGCCACAACAGACTGCACAAAATCTTGACTACATTTCGTGGGGCGTAGATAATCGAAATACCGCATGATGACGCGGTTTTTGCGTCGGGATGGCGGAACAGGCAGACGCAGCAGACTTAAAATCTGCTGGGGGTATCCCCGTGCGGGTTCGAGTCCCGCTCCCGGCATTCCTTGTGTGGCGCGGGTTTCCAGGCTGTCTGGGAACTCGCGTTTGCTTCTGTGAAGCGCCGGCTTTCTTTCAAACTTCTTTCATTTCGTGACAACCTCTTCAGGATCCGTCTGAGCCCTGGCTCTTCATTTCCCGGCGGCGCACAAGTCGTTCGCGCACCATTTGCATGGCGATCGCGTCATCTAAATATCCCGCAGGAAACAGATAATCCGGAATGGCGTCTGTGGCGAGCAAGAAGTATAGAATGCCGCTCGCCAAGATTCGCCTTTCATCCTCAGGTGTGTCCGGCCGAGAAAATCGATCGTAGATGTCGTCGAGATCGCGGAGAAAGTGCCCGATGCCTTGAATTTGACCTCGTTTGGCATGGTATTTTTCTGCAATGAATTGTTGCCCCTCCTCCGTCTGCGCGTATGCTTCATATTTTTCAAGCTCCCGTTCGATTTCTGTCCGCAGAACATTCAGATTCCCAAGACCTAGGTACTCGAGAAGCGCGTTCATCAAGGCCTGGCCATCGCCATCGGCTGGCGCCATTGGCTCCGTGATGAGGGGGAGCCCAGCGGCTTCCGCCAGGGAGAGCGGTGGCACGCCGAGTGCCTCTGCGATGCGCCGCAGGTAGTCCAAGTTCACTCTCTGTTTCCCGGTGATCATCTTCGAAATCGTGCTGACGCTGATCCCCGTAGCGGCGGCCAACTGGCGCATGGACATCGAGCGGCGTCTCAGCAAGGTCTTCACGGCCTCTTCCAGGGATGTCATCATGTTTCACCTTCATCCACCATGTCAGAGAAGATGGGTCCTTCTTGTTTCGCTTGTTTCGAATTTCGCAACGGAAGGATCACGCGATGTTTCTCCTGTGCATAGGATACGTCGGCAGACCGTTCAATGGACCACGCAATCCAGTGGACGTGGAGCGAACAGCAGGGGGTTGGCAAGTATGGAGATAAGCTCTGCAACATCGCGAGCCGAGGTGCGATCGGATGCCGCGTCCAGACGCCAGCAGATGTCCTCAGCGAGTCCGAAAAAGGGGGTACGGCGGTATCTGTGGTCGTTCTGGATCCTTTTGGGCCCTGGATTTCTAGCCGCATTGGCGGACAACGACGCAGGTGGCGTCATCTCCTACACGGCCACAGGTGTCCAGTTTGGCATCGGGCTGTTTGTGCCCCTGGTGTTGTGTCTTGCGGTCCTTACGTTCACCGTTCAGGAGATGAGTATGCGCCTCAGCGCGGTGACCCAGGAAGGCATCTCGCGACTCGCACAACGAAGGTATGGAAAGTTTTGGGGATATTATCACGTGACGACCCTCGCGTTGGAAAATTTGTTGACGCTCATCACCGAATTCATCGGCATGTCCGCGGGGCTTGAGATGCTTGGAATTCCCATGTGGATTGCCGACCTCCTGTGCTTGATCTTCGTGATCTCGTTCGTGGTGTTCACCGGCTACTTCACGAAAGAGCGCATCGCCCTCGTCATTGGCGCGTTGAACGTCGTCTTTCTTGTGGTAGCGGGGATGACGCATCCAAGTCTTGAGGCGATAGGGAGGGCGTTTGCGACTTGGAACGTCCCTGGTTCCTTCAAGGGGGATGTGACCTGGTTTGTGATTGCGACGGTGGGGAACGCCATCGCGCCTTGGATGATTTTCTTCCAGGGCAGCGGGGCTATCGACAAAGGGGTCAGCGCCCGCGAGCTCAGGTTGGGCCGGATCGACACGGCGTTCGGTTGTATCATGCAGGCCGTGATTGCCGCTGCCATCATTGTCTGTGGTGCGTCTCTGTACGGCCATCTGCAGCATGTCACGAGCCTTGGACCTTCGGACATTATCGGCGGTCTGACGCATACGGTGGGGCGTGTGGGTGCAACGCTCTTTGGAATTGGGTTGTTTGACGCGGGATTTTTAGCTTCGATCACGGTGTCGCTCTCGTCGTCCTGGAGCATCGCGGAACTGTTTGGCTGGTCCAAGAGCCTCAATGACAAAGTACGGCAAGCGCCCAGATTCTATGCCATCTACGCAGGAAGTTTGGTGATCGCCGCACTTGCCATTTTGTTTCCGCACCTGCCCCTCAATCTGATTTCCATCGTCACGCAGGTCATGGGTGGTGTGCTGATGACGCCGCTCCTCATCTTTCTGGTCCTGATGACCAGTGATAGGGATCTGATGGGGCCGTATCGCACGAAATGGTGGGGGCGCATCTGGGGATGGGCGATGGTAGGGTTGCTCGTCGCACTCACGCTGGCCACGCTCGTTCAGACGGCTCTTCAGGCGTGATGGCGTCGTCTTGTCTTCACGGACTCGGTTCGTGCTACCGAAGCGTTTCCTAAAGAATTTTTTCGGGAGAACGCTTTCTTGACACGCTGAAATCTTGACAGATGGGACGGCGAATGATACAAAGGCAGAGGAATTGCGGTTGTCGGTGATGGACGTTCGTCCAGGCAGCGCACCGCGTGAAACATACGCTAAATCGTGAAGATGCGTTCCTCGTTAGGCGAGGCTACTATACGAACACAAGCCACTGCCCGGAAACGTGGAGACACGCCAATGGGTAGAACAGGTATGGCCGGCTTAAGGCTTTACCTAACGTGGCTGGGTGATCCCTACGTCGTATAGTGCCAAAGCTCAACCAGGGGGATGTGCATACGGCTGCGTGTGCCCCCTGGTTCGCCAGGGGGTTTTTCATTGGGCCATGATCAAAACCTTGGAGGAGGTGATGGGTATGGACAGTCCGTCGAGTAGTCGCCCCATGTTCGCAGTGCCGGAAACAGGCGGTAGTGTGGGTTTCTATGGATTGCATCATATTTGGGCGTGGGGACTTCCTGCCCATCGCCCGTCCAGGGGGGATTGTCATGGCTCGCAACGCAAATGTGTACGCAACTCAGGATTTGCATGAACTGGAGCGCGAGCTCCGGGCAAAGGATATGGCCCGAGTCGCCCGCCTCTACAGCAAGCGCGGCTTTTGGGCGCGACTTCGTCTTTTGTTGGTGCTGATAGGCCCGGGCGTGTTGACGATGATCGCCGACAACGACGCTGGCGGCGTCATTACCTACGCGCAGACGGGGGCCACGTATGGCATTGGCTTCTTCATCCCGTCGCTGATCATCGCAGGGTTTATCGCCTACGTCGTTCAGGAGATGACGGTCCGGTTGGGCGCCGTGACGCGCCGCGGCCATGCGGAGATGATCTGGGGGCGGTACGGGGCCTTCTGGGGCTGGTTTTCCCTGATCGATCTCGTCGTGGCGAACGTGCTCACGCTCGTGACCGAGTTCATCGGGATCAAAATCGGGATGGGCGTGTTTGGCGTACCGGGCTGGCTCAGCGAATCCATTGCGCTTGCCATCGATGTGTTCGCGCTGCTCGTCTTGCGGTACTACACGTGGGAGCGTATCGCGCTGTGGATTGCCGCGGGGAACCTCATCTTCATCCCGCTCATGTTTATGGCAAAGCCGCACTGGTCGGCTGTGGCTGATGCTTTTGTCAACTGGAACATACCCGGTGGATTCACGGCTTCGTTTTTGTTCATTGTGTTGGCTAACTTCGGCACTACCATTGCGCCGTGGATGCTGTTCTTCCAGCAGTCGTCCGTGGTCGACAAAGGGCTCACCGAGCGGGACATTCGGCACGGTCAGCTGGACACGGCGCTCGGCACACTGGCGATGATTGTGGTGGCCTGCGCCATCATGGTCCTCACTGGCACGGTCATGCACGGCTCGCACGGCATGAACTTGGACATCGCCGGCATTTTGAATCTGCTTGGCGCCAAGATTGGTCCAGTCGGAGAACGCCTGTTTGCGCTCGGGCTGGTCGAAGCGGGGCTCATCGCCGCCATCGCATTGACGGCAAGCACGTCTTGGGCAATGGGAGAGGCCTTCCACTGGCCGAAGAGCATCAATATGCCGGCGCGCCTGGCCTGGAAATTTTATGTGCCCGGCATCGCGAGCGCTGTGATTGCGGCCGCGATTATCCTCATTCCACACGCGCCCCTTGGCTTCTTGAACATGATTGTGCAGGTCATCGCGTCCATCTTCATGCCGGCGGCGCTCATGTTCCTGATGCTTCTGCTGAATGACCGCGAGGTGATGGGCCAACACGTCAACCGCACGTGGCAGAACGTCTCTGGCTTCATCATCATTGGCCTTCTGGTCGTGTTGAACGGTCTGTATGGCCTGACGGTGATCTTTCCGCACTTGTTCTGAGGGGGTGTGAATCATGAACCGGAAGGAAAACGTGATGATGGATTTCACCTCTCGAGCGCCGATCTCGCCCACAGAGCCACTGCCGCGCGCTCAGGTGAAAGGGTGGGTCAAGGCGGTCTTCTGGGGACTCCGGGTGTACATCGCCATCATGCTTGTCCTGGTCGTCATCGGTCTGGCGAAAGGAAGCTTCTGAGGCGTCGCTGGATTCATCGAGGGAGTGAAGCCACGAATGCAGCCTCACAGTTCATAGGCCTGCTTCTCCAACTCGCGTGGGAGTGGGAAGCAGGCCTCTTGTATTTCACAGGCCTTTGTGGCGCATGGATTCTCGACGACGGCCGCTGACGCGGACTCTAGGCCCTGTGGCATGCAGGATTGCGGAGCGGGCTGCGAGTACGGCACCGACGGCAGCTGCGCCTAAGATCCATTTCATCGCTAGGACCCCCTCGCTGAGATGCCCGTGATGTCCATGAGTTTCCTGGAGGACACTTCGTTTCCTCAAGGCAAAACTCTGTTGTAGGGTATGCGTGCAAAAGGTGAAGGGTGTCTGCGTGGCGATTGGCGTTGGCTGCAACCATCTCGGGATACCCAATCGGATTTCGAGCGTTCTTCAAGCTGAAGGTGATATCGTCAAAGTGCGGAACCCCCCTGAAACCCCCTGAAGATCCTTGGCCACCGCACGCGCGGTGGCAACTTTTTTCCCGATATGCCTGGCGCATTCGTGCGTACTTGTCCTGCCCTGTCGTGCGACGTCGCAAAATTTCAATGGACTTTCAAGCGAAAATGCGTATGCTACATATTGAACCCTTCCATTCCCCCTGGGTTTCATTGTGGCCGCCGTGGCAATACGGCGGTTTTTCTTTTCTCAGAATGCTGTGCGGTCGGGCAGCAGCCAGTAGATCAACAGGCCGGCGACCGTTGCCATCGCAATTCCGTTTTGAGGCGCGCCAATCCCGATGATGAAGATGACCGCCACCACGATGAGGTTCTTGGTCTTCGTCAAGTCTACCTTGGCCTCAATCATGTGCCGGATGCCCATCGCCGCGATCATGCCGTACAGCAGGATGCCGACACCTCCGACAACCGCTGGCGGGATGGACTGAATCACCGCGCTTACCTTGCCGACAAGGCCGAGAAGGATGGCGATCACGGCTGCGCCCTGAATGATGCGGCTTGAGAAGTTCCTTGTCATGGCCAGGACGCCCAGATTCTCCGCGTATGTCGTCTCGGCAGGTCCGCTGAGAAGCGCGGAAATCAGGGTCGCGAGTCCGTTGCCAAACAAGATGGAGCCGAACCCCGGATCGCGCGTGACGTCTCGCTCAATGATCTCGTTCAGGACGAACATGTGGCCGAGATCCTCCACCATGGTCACAAGCGCGATGGGCGCCATGCTGGCAATCGCGGCCAGGCTCCACTCTGGGACGTGGAAGGTGGGGAACTCAATCCACTTCGTTTGCGCGGCGGCTTGTCCGAGGTGAACCAATCCGCGGGCCAGGGCGTACAGGTATCCGATGACGATGCCGACGAGAATGGGAATGATGCGCAAGGCGCGCGGCCCCGCAATGGCGCACGCCACGGCCGCGGCCAGCGTCACGATGGCGACGTCCCAGTGGGTCGACGCATCCACTGTGACGGCTGTCGTCGCCAGCGACAGGCCGATAATCGACACGACAGGGCCCACGACGACGGACGGGATGGCGCGGCGGACGCGATCGAAACCCACCAGGCGAACGATGAGGGCAAAGAGGAAGTACACGACGGACACGCTCACAAGTCCCGTGACCGCCTGCCCAGGTGCGTGGTGCCGCGTGACGTAGAGCGTGAGAGGCGCAATGAAGGCGAAGGAAGATCCCAGGTACGCAGGCACCTTGCCGCGTGTGATGGCGTGGAACACGAGCGTCCCCAGGCCGCTCGCCACGAGAGTTGCACCAGGGCTCAATCCCGTCAAAATCGGCACGAGCACCGTTGCGCCAAACATGGCGAAGACGTGCTGCAGAGACAACGGAAGCTTTCGCAGGACAGCGCTCAATGGGATGACCTCCTGTGTGATGAATGGCGCGGAATCCGCATGTGCGGAGCAATCCGTGGCAAGTATAACCACGATCTCGCCAAAACTCAAAGGAGTGTGATGGCGTGCGCTGGGCAGTTGCGGGGCTATCGCTGTTTGTGGCCGTCGCCCTCGCCGGGTGTGACACCGTCAGCGAGCACGGCGGGAACTTCATTGGCGAGAGCACCAACCAATCCGTGAACGGTTCCGAGGCCGCTTCCGGCACCAATCGGACCGATCTCGGCAATCGGGCATTGGGAAGCAACAGTGCAGAGACAGGCAACGCGCTGGGAGGAAGTCAGCATCAACCTACAAGCGATAGCGGCACGTCGCGCGGTTAGGCTAAAAAGACGCAGAGCCCCCGCTCAAACGCTCAGGTTTGAGGCGGGGGTTCGCTTTACTGTGGGTTGGTCATGATGAGCGTCGCCGATTTCAGCAGCACGCGGTTCGGCAAGCGGAGCGCGTCGACCACGAGTTCGGCGACATCCTCCGGTTGCATCTGATGATCTTCGTCCCCCAGTTTGAGGCCCACATTGCGGGCCAAATCCGTGTTCACGGTGCTCGGCAACAGGGCGATGACGCGAATGTTGTGCTTTCGCACCTCATACATCAGCGATTCCGTGAAACCAAGCAGGCCAAATTTGGATGCCGAGTACGCCGACGTCGTGGCAGAGCCCTTTTCGCCTGCCGTCGAGCTGATGTTGACGATGTGGCCGCGATTGCGCTCCATCATGTGCGGCAACACGGCGCGCGTCGCGTAATACGTCCCCAGCAGGTTGACGCGAATGATGCGCTCCCATTCCTCCACAGGCATGTCCACGACAGTGCCAAAGCTCGCTGTACCCGCGTTGTTGACCAGGACGTCGACCGATCCCAATTGTTCTTTGAGGCGGCCGATGGCCAATTCGATGGATACGCGGTCAGCGATGTCGGCGGCTTGCGTGTAGACGGAAACCCCATAGGCGCTGCGAATGGCATCCGCCACGCGGTTCAAGTCGCTTTCTGTTCGGGCGATAAGCCCGAGGTGCACGCCCTCTTTCGCGAGGTGCTCCGCGATGGCCTTGCCAATGCCTTTGCCAGCGCCCGTGACGATGGCGCTCCATCCCTTGAGCGATTGTGCCATGTCTGATTCCCTCCCCTGTATATCTCGGTGCGACCTCATTATAGAAGATGCGTAAGCCACTTTCAAAAAGAGAGCGCAAGATGTGCCGGCGCCTCGTGTCAACGCCTGCACCCCGAAAGCGCATGTGACATACACGAGAACATGGCAAAGGGGGTGAAGCGCGATGAGAGTTTGGAACACGTTGGTCCAACTGGCTCAGACCAAACGGCTGAGCACGCTCATCATCGGCTTATTGGCGTCGGCCAAGCTCATCACGGACGCACTCGGCCTTCCTTTCATCACGGATCCTGAGATCAACGCCATCGCCAACGCGGTGGCATCGGTCGTCACCGTGATCGCGATCTTCATGACGCACAATAAAGCGACGTCTGGGCCGCCTGCCTCGCCGTCGAGCGGCAGCGCAGCCGGGGGTGGATCCGGAGCTTCGTCGGCCGGTTTGGTGGCGGGAGCCGGGACGGAGGGCTCCAGTCCTGTCCAGTCGCCGCAACAGGCGTCCGATGGGTTCGCGCGTCCTCCGGAGGCGTGACGTAGAGCCTGCGACGCGCGTCTGGTAGAATCGAAGGGCATCGATAGGCCTGGAGGAATGCGTAATGCCAGAGCGCGTCGTCACCACCCTCGAAGTCCGCTGGGGAGAGTGCGATCCGGCTGGGATCGTGTATCACCCGTCGTACATTGACTGGTTCTCCATCGCTCGCATGCACTTTTTAAAGAAAAACGGCATCCACTACATGAACGACTTTCACGATCGCGGGGTCACGGTCGTCGTGACGGATGTCGCGTGCCACTATCAAAAGGCGTTGCGCGCTGAGGACACAGCGCACGTGACCGCGAGGCTTGTGGAGATGAGCCGAGCGCGGCTCGCTTTCCGCTACGAGGTCACAGATGGGGCGGGCGATTTGTGCGCGTGGGGAGAGACTCGGCACGCGTTTGTCGATCGAGACACCTTGCGTCCGGTGAATCTCGCGAAGTTTGCGCCGGAACTCTGGGGTCGCTTAGCGGACCTGCCGGTCACGTCGGGGGATTCGACGGCGTGATCCCAAGACAAGGGGCGCGGCATCCGTGAGCGGATTCGCGCGCCCCTTCTTTGCGAAGGTTTTCTTACAGGGACATCATTTCCTCGTGCAGTTCTTCATACATTCGGGCTTCGGAGAGCGCGATGTATCGACCGGTCTCGTACATGTCGTCGAGATCGCGCGGCGAAGTGAAGGTCTCCAAGATCTGCTTGCAAAGTTGATAATGGCGTGGCTCGTGCTCGTCCGCATGGACGTCCCAGAACAAGGTGTTGACCGGGCCGCACCGCTGATACTGGGGATGGCGAAAACCTTCGCCGATTCGCGCCATCACCTGACCGGCGAACAGCTCGGATCCGAGACCGACTGCGGCCATGGCCTGGAGCGGCGTGGCTTGCCGGAAAAATTGAATGAATGTATCAATCGCGGTTTCCACGGCTCTCGACATAGGAACGTCGGGAATGCCGTGCTCATCCAGTCGTGCGTCCGGGGCGACGGTGCGAAGAAAAGTGAGGTAAAGCTTCTCGTGTGCTCGGCCCGGCTGACCTCGGCCGGCCTCGTCCCACAAGTTGTCGGCGATGGGAACCCACCACGTGTCAATGGGCGGCATCGCTGCGATGGCAGCGCCCAGTACGCGCGGAAAATGGCGGCTGTAGTACCCGTATTGGAGCGCGAAATATCGAATTTGCGGTTCCCTGTATCCGCCGCTGCAAAGGGTCTGGAGAAAGCGCCCCTCAAAGAAATGACGCTGAACGAGTTCGAGCATCGCCTGCTCCACGTCGGCGTAACAAGAAAAGCTGTGGCGTGTCGTCACAAGGATCCTCCTTTTCGCTGTCGCGGTCCGATGTGCCAGCCCCATGGCAGCATCCGAGTCGCGTCGATAGCATACGAGAATCCCGCAAAGGCGATCAACGTCTTTTTGAATTGACACCCGATCTTCCGATTGTTACAATGGGAGCGCTGTGCGCGGCTGTAGCTCAGAGGGAGAGCACTACCTTGACACGGTAGGGGTCACAGGTTCGATTCCTGTCAGCCGCATTAATTGAAAGCCGCCGGGCGTTGGGTCTGGCGGCTTTTGCTATCTGCGCATCTCCACGACCCTTGTGGGCAGAATTCAAGCGGCTTTTGAACTTTCTTTGAGATCAATAGAGGGAGAGCGGCAGCGCGCGTCGAATTCGGTGGAGGCGTGAAGCGGAACACAGCGGCGCCATCCGCTGGGGCGCGAGTAGCGCTTGGCATCGGAGGCGTATACACTGGGCAAAGACAGACTTTTCCTCGTGCTGGAGGGACGCTTCCGATGTGGACGTGGGCGGCCGCAGGTCTTGCGGGACTTGGCGGCTTGGGTTATGCGAGCACCGTGCTTCCGACGCAGTGGCTCAAGGTGGAGCGGGTGAACTGGCAACTCGGGCTGCAGCGCACCATTCTCCAGGTGAGTGACCTTCACGTGGAACGGAACCGCGTCTCGCCGCAGCGATTGGCTGCCCTTTGCCGTTCCGAGCGACCGGACTATATCTGCCTGACCGGAGACTACGTCGATTCGGAGCGGGCTATCGCGCGTCTCTTGCCGTATCTCTGTGCTCTGCAGACGGCGGGGGTGCCCATGTACGCTGTGCTTGGCAACCACGATTACAAGCTCCGCAACCGGATTGGTGCCCTGATCGACTGTCTTCAGGCACACGGCGTAGTGGTGTTGCGCAATGAATCGGTGGTGCTCGACGGGTTTAACCTGGTTGGCATCGACGACTATCAGACGCGAAACAGCGATGAACGGGCGGCGTACCGGCGTGTGAAGAAGGAACTGCCCGTCATCGTGATGACGCACGATCCGACCTTTGTCTTGACGGCCAAGCGGCGGTTCGACGCCCTGATGGCTGGGCATCTGCACGGCAAACAGTTTCAACTTCCGTTTTTTTACTATCTGAAACCGATGGGACCGCTGGCCAAACGCGGCATTTACGCCGGGATGCATCGTGCGGAGGCCGGGCCTTATTATATCTCGAAAGGTGTAGGTCAGTCAGGCATCAATCTGCGCTTTTTCGTGCGGAGCGAAGTGACGGTCCACCGGTTCTGATGACGGCGCTGCCAAGGAGGGACAAGCATGGCGAATTTTCGTGACGTGAATCTCCTGACCAGGCTGGATCGCTTGCCGATCACGCCGCGCGTGGTGGGGATCATCGCGCTCCTCTCGCTCGTGTGGCTTGCGGAGGCGTTTGATATCGGCATTGTGGGGCCTGTGCTGACGACGCTCGAAAAGGCGTGGCACCTTGCCACGTGGCAGACGGGGCTTTTGGCCATCGCCTCGACCATCGGAATTGTGATTGGGATGATCCCCGCCGGCATGATGGCGGACCGCTTTGGGAGACGGCGCGTCATCCTGATGGGCATCGCGTGGTTTTCGGTGGTCACGATGCTCGGTGCGCTCACGCGGAACGTGGCGGATCTGTTTCTCGTGCGGCTGGTGGCGGGCATCGGTGAAGGCGCCGTGTTGCCGATGCCGTATCTCATCCTGTCCGAATTCACCAATCACCGTCGGCGCGCCGTCAGCGTGGGGTACGCCAACGGGATCCTGACGGCCGCGTACGTCGTCCCCAGTCTCGTGTCCGTCTGGGCCCTTCACCACTATGCACAGGACGTGGCGTGGCGCGTCCCGTTCCTGCTCGGCGGGGTGCCCCTCCTCATGCTCGTTCCGATTGCCCTTTGGCTCCCGGAGTCACCGCGATATCTGCTCGACAAGGGGCGTCAAGGCCCGGTGGCTCGCCTCGTGGAGACCCTGGAGCAAGAGGCGGCGTTGCCGCACGATGAATCGCTGTATGACGAAGTGATTGCCGAGACGCTGGACGAGACGCCGCACGACATGTTGAGGACGCTTCGAGCGATTTTTCGGCCGCCACTGTTGGGGCGCAGCGCCATGGTGATGCTTCATCTCACGGCCGCGCTGATCCTGTTCTACATCTTACAGGTCTTCGGGCCTGCACTCTTGGCGAAGCGGGGTCTCGGCCTCTCCAACTCCATCCTGGACACCGGCCTCATGATGCTCCTCGCGGGGTTCGGCTCGGTGTGCCAGGGGTATCTGTCGGATCGATTTGGGCGCAAGCGGGTGCTCGCCGCCTACGCTGCGCTCGCCACGCTCGGTTGCCTACTCTTCGCATGGGTGCAGACGCGAGAGGCGACGCTCGTGGCTGGATTCCTCACCGCCTTCTTTGGGCTTGGGATTTTCCCCGTGTCCAAGCTGTCCGTCGCGGAACAGTATCCGACCGAGGTGCGTGGACGAGGCGTGTATCTGGCCGAGATGATCGCGCGCGGGATGAGCGGCATCGTCACCACCTATTTCATCCCGTTCGTGCTCTCCGTGGGGGGCGATCGCGTCGTGTTTCTGGGGATTGCGGTTGTGCTGGTCGCGTTTACGGCTCCGTTTGTGGCGTTTGGGCGGGAGACCGCCCAATTGCAGTTGGAATACGCCTCGAGCGTCCTGCCGCTCAAACGGGTTCGGCCCAGGCTGTCGCGTCACTGAGTAAGCTAGTCCGTGCCAGGCGCGGTCGTTCCGCGCCTTTTCTTCATTCTCGGGCTTTGTGCTCGCCATGCGAGGGTGTCTTGAAACCCCTTGCAAAGCCAACAGGGCTCTGCTAGGATCAGAATATGTTTGTTGGTCAAACGAATTTGGAGCGAAGGTGATGGACGTGGCGACGTATTTTCCCGAAGTGACGCGCATCGCATACGAAGGCAAGGGATCCGACAATCCGCTCTCCTTCAAGTACTACAACCCCGAAGAGACGGTGTTGGGAAAGCCGATGAAGGAACATCTCCGCTTCTCGGTGGCCTACTGGCACACGTTCACGCTGTCCGGCGCGGATCCGTTCGGATTGCCGAACATGATCCGGCCGTGGGACGGGGCGACGGGGATGGATCTGGCCAAGCGCCGCGTGGAGGCGGCGTTCGAGTTCATGACCAAGCTCGGCGTCGAGTACTTCTGTTTCCACGATCGCGACATTGCACCCGAGGGTGACACCTTGCGCGAGACCAATCGCAATCTGGACGAGATCGTGGCGCTCATCAAGGAATACATGCAGTCGACGGGCATCAAGCTCCTGTGGAATACGCAGAACCTGTTCTCGAATCCAAGGTTTGCGCATGGCGCCGCAACGGCTCCGGACGCGGACGTATTCGCGTACGCTGCCGCGCAGGTGAAGAAGAGCCTGGAAATTGCGAAGGAGCTCGGGGCGGAAAACTACGTGTTCTGGGGCGGCCGCGAGGGCTACGAGACGATCCTCAACACGGATCTCAAGCTTGAGCTCGACAACTATGCGCGCCTCCTGCAGATGGCGGTGGACTACGCCGACGAGATCGGCTTCACCGGGCAATTCCTGATTGAGCCGAAGCCGAAGGAGCCCACGAAGCACCAGTATGACTTCGACGTTCAGTCGGGGCTCGCGTTCCTCTATCATTACGGGCTCAAGGACCGCTTCAAGTTCAACATCGAGGCGAATCACGCCACGCTCGCGGGCCACACGTTCCAACACGAACTTCGCTTCGCCCGGATCCACGGCCTTCTTGGGTCTGTCGACGCGAACCAGGGCGATCCGCTGCTCGGCTGGGACACGGACGAGTTTCCGACCAACCTGTACGAGACGACGCTCGCGATGTACGAGATTCTCCTGAACGGCGGACTGGCGCCGGGCGGCCTCAACTTCGACGCCAAGGTTCGCCGCGCGTCGATGACGCCCATCGATCTGTTCTATGGCCACATCGCCGGAATGGACAGCTTCGCGCGCGGGCTCAAGGTGGCGGCTAAACTGCTTGAGGACCGCGTGTTCGAGCGGGAAATTGAGGAGCGATACGAGAGCTATCGGACCGGCATCGGGAAAGACATTGTGGAAGGGCGCGCGACCCTGCAAACCCTTGAGTCTTACGTGCTGGATAAGCGCGTGACGGCGACGCGATCCGGCCGCCAGGAGGTCCTTTTGGCGAAATTGAATCAGTATCTGCTGGAAACGGAATGATGGCGATGGCGACAGACCGCAAGGCGCTCCTTGGCATCGATGTCGGGACGTCCGGCGTGAAGGTGGTCGTGATTGACCGCGAGGGCCGTACGCTCGGCCAGGCCACCGTGGGCTACGAGTTGTCACAGCCGCAGCCGCTCTGGGCGGAGCAGAACCCGGAGGATTGGTGGGAGGCGACGTGTGCGGCCATCCAGCTCGCGCTCGCGCGAAGCGACCGGCGCGGCGAGGACATCGCGGGCGTCGGCCTGACGGGCCAGATGCACAGCCTGGTCCTGCTCGACGAGGCGGGGCAGGTCATCCGGCCGGCGATTCTCTGGTCGGACCAGCGCACGGAGGAGGAGTGCGAGGAGATTCATCAGACCGTCGGATTCGAGCAGACCATCGAGTGGGTGGCGAATCCGGCACTCACGAATTTCACGGCGACGAAGCTCCTGTGGGTTCGAAAGCGCGAGCCAGAGCACTACGCGCGCATTCGCCACGTGCTTCTCCCGAAGGACTACATCCGATACCGGCTCACGGGCGAATTTGCGTCGGATGTGTCGGACGCGTCTGGAACGCTGTGGTTTGACGTCAAGCGGCGCGGATGGTCCGACGAGATGTTGGCGGCGCTCGAAGTGCCGCGGTCCTGGCTGCCCGAGGTGTATGAGTCGCCCGAGGTTTCGGGGCGGGTGAGCGAGGGGGCCGCGGCGCGGACGGGACTCCGCCCAGGTACACCTGTCGCGGCAGGCGGCGGCGATCAAGCCGCGGGTGCGGTCGGCAACGGCATTGTGCGCAAAGGCGTTGTGTCGAGTACCATCGGCACGTCGGGCGTGGTGTTCGCACATGCCGACGAGATCGTCCGCGACGAGAAGGGGCGGTTGCACACGTTTTGCCACGCCGTGCCCGGCAAGTGGCACGTGATGGCCGTGACGCAGTCTGCCGGGGGCTCGCTCCAGTGGTTCCGCAACCAGTTTGCGGACGCGGAACGCGCGGTGGCGGCACAAACCGGGAGAGATGTGTATGACCTCATGAGCGAGGAGGCTTGGCGAGTTCCAGCCGGTAGCGAGGGGCTCGTGTTTCTCCCGTACCTGATGGGCGAGCGCACGCCGCACCTCGACCCTCAGGCGAAAGGCGTCTTTTTTGGCATCACGCCGCGCCACACGCGCGCGCACTTCGTCCGCGCCATCATGGAGGGGGTGGCCTTCAGCCTGCTTGACGGGCTCTCGCTCATGCAGGCTCTTCGGCTCCCGGTGGAAGAAATCCGGGTCTCCGGCGGGGGCGCCAAGAGCGAGGTTTGGCGCGAGATTCAGGCGGGCGTGTTCGGCCGTCCTGTCGCCGTGATCGAGGCGAACGAGGGGCCCGCCTTTGGCGCGGCCATCCTGGCGAGCGTCGCCTCGGGCTTTTTCGACGACGTGGTGACCGCGGTGGACGCGTGGGTGCGCGTCGAGTCCACCACGCCCCCGGTCGTCGAGGACGAGGCCGCCTACCAGCGCGCATATCGGCTGTACCGGGCGTTGTATCCGGCTGTACGGTCCCTGTACCGGGCCTGAACGATGACGTCGATTGATGGATTCGGAGCAGAATAGGGTTTGGCGATCACGCCCATGGCGCCCCGGCCCTCCGGGGTTCGCGTGGGCGTCGTCTTTGTTCTAGCGGGCGCGCATGAGCGGGCAAGATGGCACGCGGAGAAGAAGGATCTCGCGACTTGAAAGCGTATAGCTACGAAGGGAACATCATGAGAAAGGGTGGCGAACATGCCCGCAGTCGAGACGACGTATGGCGGTGAGCGCGCAATCCGCCTGACGCACGGCCCATATGAGGCCTACCTGTTGCCGGGGTGGGGCAATCTCGTGGCGCTGCGCGACACCGCGCGCGGCTTTCGCTTTTTGCGCGAGCCGGAGGCGGAGATGGACGAGTTTCGCAAGGCGCCTGGCCGATATGGCATTCCTGTGCTGTACCCGCCAAACCGATATCGGGACGGCGAATTCACCATCGCAGGCAGGGCGTATCACCTCCCGGTGAATGAGGAGGCCACGCACAATCACCTGCACGGCTTCTTCATGCGGATTGAATGGCCTGTCGTCGACATGGGCGAAGACGAAGGGGGCGCGTACGTCGAGATGGCCCACGAGGTGGGAGAAGGCCATCCAGTGTATGCGCACTGGCCGCACACGTTCCGGTTCGCCATCCGCTACGAGCTGTCGGGCGCGGGCCTCGTGCAGCGCGTCCACATTGACAACCGCGGCGGCGAGCCGATGCCGGTGATGCTTGGCTTCCACACCGCGGTGAATGTGCCGTTCTCCGCAGCGTCGTCGGCCGACGCCTGCTCCATTCAGCTGACCATCGGCGAGCGCTGGGAACTCGACGAGCGCAAGCTGCCGACGGGGCGGTTTCAGCCACTGAACGAGAACGAACAAAAGATGCCGACAGGCGGCGCAGATCCGTTCTATGAGCCGATGGACAACCATTACACCGCGCGCCCGCGAGACGGGCACAACCGCATGGTCCTGACGGACGCGCGTCTCGGGCTCGCGTTCGTGTACGACGTGGATCTGAAGTACCGGCACTGGATGGTGTGGAACAACAACTGCTGCGGCACGTTTTTCTGCCCGGAGCCGCAGACGAACATGGTGAACGCGCCGAACATGGATCTGCCACAGGATGTGACCGGCCTTATTGTTCTTGCGCCGGGGGAATCGTTCTCGGCGCGAAGCCGCATGTACGTGGAAGAGGTCAGCCACTGAAGGGAGCGGAAAGCGAATATGGCGCTGAGGTCGCGAAGTGAAGTTCCGGATTATGAGACGTGGGATTTGACGCCCCTTTTCGCTAGCCTTGAGGCGTGGGAAGCGGCGGTCCGGCGCGTGCGCCAGTTGGCGGATGATCTTGTCGAATTGGCCTCGAAGTCATTCGGTGGCCCGGCGGACGTGGCTCGCGCGTTGGCGCTGCACGACGACATACTGCGCATCGGCACCGACGTGGAGCGGTACGCCATGAGCAAGTTCGCGGAGGACGCCACCGACCAAGGGGCGCAGCGGCTGATGTCGATGGCCCAGCTCGCGCTGGATCGCGCAGGAGAAGCGGCGGAATCGCTGGTGGCAGCGCTATGCCGAGTTCCTGAGGACCGCCTCGCCGCTTGGCGGGAGGACGAAGCCTTGCGGCCGTATGCCCCGTATTTTGGCGAGATCGACCGCGAGCGCAGACATCGGCTCGCCGATGAAGCAGAGAAGGTGCTTGCCGCCAATTCGTCGGCCTTTTCGCTGCCTTCCGGCATTTACGAAGCGGCGACGGGCGCGGATATGCGGTTTGAGCCGGTCCTGGACAGCGACGGGCGGGAAGTGGGCGTGACGCCATCCGCGCTTCTCATGCACATCGAGACGTCTCACGATACGGTGCTCCGCCATCGAGCGTACGACAGCGTGGTGAATGGGCTCCGGCCGTATCAGCATACGCTCGCGCGGTCGCTTGGGGCGAAGATCCAAAACGACGTGGTGGCGGCGCGATTGCGCGGCTTCTCGAGCGTGTTCGAGATGTTGCAGAGCACGAGGCTCGGCGGCACGATGGCGGCCAATCAGGTGCCTCCGGAGCACTACTTCATGGTCCAGGACGTCATGATGAAGGAACTCGCTCCTCACATGCGCCGCCTGGCGCACCTTCGCAAAAGGGTGATGGGCCTCGAGAAGGTGAAGTTGTGCGACACGAAGGCTCCGTTCGTGCGCCTGACGGACGCAGAACTCACGTTTGACGATGCGCGGTCGTTGATCTTGGAGGCATCCCGCCCGCTTGGGGACACATACGGCGACATTCTGCGGCGTGCGTTTGAGGAACGGTGGATTTACTGGGCGCGCAACCGCGGCAACTGGAACGGCGCGTTTTGCGGGGAGTCGAGCGTCCATCCGTACGTGTTTTCGCCGTTTGAAGGCGGCATGTATGGCGTCTTCGTGATGGCGCACGAGCTCGGCCACGCCGTTCACCTCCACCTCGCGTGTCAGAACGCGCGCCCCTCCAACCTGTCGTTCTCGAACCTGTTCATCGAGACGCCGTCCACGCTCATGGAGCACATGGTGGCCAACGCGCTTATCCGGCGTGCGGAGGACGACGCCGCCCGCGCCAAGGTGCGCATGATGCAGATGTTCACGTTCCACCACGACTTCGTCACGCACCAGACGGAGGCCGAGATTCTGCGGCGGCTCTACACCATCGCGGATCGAGGGGAGCCGCTGTCGACCGACGTCTTTCGCCGCGTCTCGCGCGAGGTGCTGACCGACTTCTGGCAGGACGCGGTCGATCTCGACGAAGGGGCGGATCTCTACTGGATGCGCCAGCCGCACTACTACATGGGTTTATATCCGTATACGTACGCGGTGGGGCTCGCGGCGTCCACCCTGCTCGCCGATCGAATCCTCGCGGGGGACGACGAGGTCCTGGCGCGCTGGATCGAGGTGTTGCGCGTGGGAGGCGGCAAGACGCCGCTTGAGCTGTTCGCGCACGTCGGCCTCGATATGGGACAACCCGAGCCGTACCGCGAAGCCATTCGCAAAGTGGGCGAAATCGTCGACGAGTTGGAGCGGGCGTTCTCCTGAGCGGAGACGTACCCGGCGTATAGAGCTCCCGACCCGAAGGAACAATGGATGTAAATGGGAATCCGTTGTCCGGGGGCGGGAGCGTTGCTCATCTTCGAATTGACAGCCGATATGGACAGTCTGGGTCTCGCGGGGCGCTTGACCGAATGCGGTGCGGCAAGCTACGTGGTGTCGAGCCCTGGCCCGAGCGTCGTCTGCGAGTGCGGGCCCGCGCTTCATTCGCGCGTGGCGCAGCTCGTCGCGGGTGTCCTGACCCGAGAGTGGCTTCAGGCGCGCGTGGTCGAGCGCGTGTGCCGCATGGAGCCGCTTTGGCCCGCGGAAGAAGTCCAGTTTCATGCGCTCGTTGAGATCTGCGAGTCGCGCCTGAAGAGCCGCCCGGTGGCGGGTCATACGCTTGACGAGTGGCAGGCGAGTCTCGCTCGTGCGCTCGTGAGCCATTTCCGGCGATCCGTCTGCGTTGCATTGGAACCGTTTGTCCGCTTCCGCCTGCATCGGGTGGTAGTGGATTTGGCGCATCGCGTGCGGGATCGCATGGTGGCCTCTGCGCTCGAGGACGAGTATGAGGAGTCGCTCTCCATGCTGCGGTACATGCTGGACGAACATCCGCTCTGCGAAGCCGAGATGCATGTGTACGTCACGCCGGACGGCGTTTGGATTACCGATGCGGAGGGCGGGATCGTCACGGATGAACAGATTGAACTGGTGGCGCTGCAGGATGACGATGTGACGAGTGAAGATCTCGCGATGACCCTTCTCATCACCAGGTCGCCGTGGCGGATTGTCGTGCACGACGCATATCCGGATGCGCCATGGCCCCGTTTCTCCGAGACGGTGACCCGCGTCTTCGGCCATCGCGCCGTCCCGTGCCCCGGTTGCCCCACCTGTCGTCCGAATCGGTCACCTACCGCGTGTCGCGAAGGATTTGCGTCCGACCATGGGTCGCCGCGCGCCGTGCGGCGACGCCTGACGCCCGAAGCGGAGCGGACTTCGGACGCCCCGGTGGACAGCGAACTGGGGGAAGGTCAGGGTGGTTCGCTCGCTTGACATCGTCCCGAATCGTTGTGTAGTTTCATAAGGGAAGGCGCGCCGGCGTCGGCGGGCCCGTCACATGGAACAAAGCTCAGGCGATGCGGGAAGACGCGCTTTTGCGGTCACGTCGCGCCCAGAGAGAGGATGCCGTGGCTGAAAGCACCTCCGCGATGGCGCAAAAGACACCACTTCCCAAGCCGTTCGCGGGTCACAACGCGAACCGTGTCCGCCGCGTTAAGGCGTTGAGCCCGCGCTTTGTCGTTGATGGAGCGCGGGGAAGATGGGTGGAACCACGAGGCGAGCGCCGTCGTCCCATTGGGGCGGTGGCGTTTTTTGTATGCCCAAGAACCACGATGTGGAGGGGATGTTCCGTGTCACAAGCGATCACCGTGCGGTTGAAAGATGGATCCGAGCGGCAGGTGCCGGCCGGATCGACCTATGCGGAACTCGCGCAGTCCATCAGTCCTCGGCTCGGCAAGGAAGCCGTCGTCGCCCGCGTGAACGGGGTTCTCGTCGATCTCAGCCGCGAAGTGGAGGACGGCGCGCAGGTCGAGCTGCTCACCTTGCAGGATCCCGAGGGGCTATACGTCATGCGCCACACGTGTGCGCACGTCATGGCGCAGGCCGTGCAACGCCTGTTCCCAGGCACCAAATGCGCCATCGGGCCCGTCATCGAAAACGGGTTCTATTACGATTTTGCCGATCACGACTTCCATCCCGAGGATCTCCCGCGCATCGAGGAAGAGATGAGGCGGATTGTCGCCGAGGACCTGCCCATTCAACGGGAGGTCATCTCGCGCGAGGAGGCACTTCGGTTTTTCCGCGATCGCGGCGACCGGTTCAAGGTTGAAATCATTGAAGATCTCCCGGAGGACGTGACGCTCACGCTGTACCGACAGGGCGAGTTCGTCGATCTGTGCCGCGGACCACATCTGCCGTCGACCGGCCGCATCAAGGTGTTCCAGTTGCAGAACTTCGCGGGCGCGTACTGGCGCGGCGATTCGAAGCGCGAAATGCTCACGCGCGTGTACGGCGTCGCCTTCGCGAAGAAGTCCGATCTCGACGAGTACAACCGCCTCCAGCAGGAAGCTCGCGAGCGGGATCATCGGCGGCTGGGCAAGGAGCTCGAGATCTTCACGCTGTCGCCCGAGGTGGGCCAGGGCCTGCCGCTCTGGTTGCCGAACGGGGCCAAGATCCGCCGTATCATCGAGCGCTACATCGTCGATCTTGAGGAGTCGCTCGGCTATCAGCACGTGTACACGCCGCATCTGGCGAATGTCGAGCTGTACAAGATCTCCGGGCATTGGGAGCACTACAAGGACGATATGTATCCGCCGATGAAAATTGACAACGAGGAACTGGTCCTGCGGCCGATGAACTGCCCCCACCATATGATGGTGTACAAGCATCGCCTGCACAGCTATCGCGAACTGCCCATTCGCATTGCGGAACTCGGCACCATGCATCGGTACGAGATGTCCGGAGCGCTCGCCGGCCTGCAGCGCGTGCGCGCCATGACCCTGAACGACGCGCACATCTTCTGCCGCCCGGATCAGATCGAGCAAGAGTTCACCGGCGTCGTCCGCCTGATCCAGCGCGTGTACAAGGACTTCGGGATCGACGACTACTATCATCGCCTGAGCTACCGCGACCCGAAGAACACGGAGAAATACGTCCAGAACGACGAGATGTGGGAGCTCGCGCAGAGCACGTTGCGCAAGGTCATGCTCGATCTCGGCCTCGAGTTCGTCGAAGCGGAGGGCGAAGCGGCGTTTTACGGGCCGAAGCTCGACGTGCAGGTGCGCACGGCGCTCGGGAAGGACGAGACCTTGTCCACAATTCAGCTCGACTTTCATCTCCCGAACCGGTTTCACCTCGAGTACGTGGGGGAGGACGGCGAACGGCATCGGCCAGTCGTCATTCACCGGGGCGTCGTGGGCACGATGGAGCGGTTCGTGGCGTTTCTTATCGAGCAGTACAAGGGCGCGTTCCCGACGTGGCTCGCGCCGACGCAGGTGGTGGTGGCCTCCGTCGCCGATGAATTCGCGGGATACGCGGAAGAAGTCGCAGCCAAACTGCGCGAGCTAGGGATCCGCGCCGAAGCGGACGTGAGCGACAACAAGATCGGGTACAAAATTCGCCAGGCGCAGACGCACAAAATCCCGTACACCCTCGTCGTCGGCGCGCGCGAGCGCGAAGAGGGCTCGGTCTCCGTCCGCAAGTATCACGCGGGCGATCTCGGCGCGATGCCCCTCGATCAGTTCGTGCGGCAGATCCAGGACGAGATCGCGCGGAAGGCGAAACTTGTGGAGGCGTGAGTGGATCAAGCTCGGCCGCCGTCACGTCGAGGCGGCGGCCTTCACCCCGAGGCGAAGGCGGTAGGAGAACCAGACGGGCTTCTCACCATCTCTGAAGGCGGCGCGGACGCGCGTTTCAAATGCCAACAGCTCCTGCTCGATGTCCGGGAGGCGGCGCCGCAGCGCCGTTTGCACCTGCCCCTGGCTGAGCGCGATGCCGATGAACGCGTCGGCCCCAAGGCGCGTTTCCACGTGGAAGACCACTTCTTTGGCGAATGAAAAGACCCCTGAGGCGCGGATTTGGTCGAGGTGTTGCTCCTTCGGCCACTTGCGCGCCTGATCTTGCTTCGGTACGTGCCGCTCGATGGACGCCTCCGCGCACCGCAAAAGTGCGTCGTAGGCCACGTCGGTCTCCAGACAGCAGGAGGGCGGCCAGTCGCAATCGTACGCGGCGAATACGCCGCCTGGCCGAAGTACGCGTGTCACTTCGCAGAGCGTGGACTGGGGCTCCATCCAGTGAAAGGACTGGGAGCACGTGACGAGATCGGCGGATGCGTCGGTACAGGGAATGGCGGTGGATATGCCCTGGAGGAAAGTGACGTTGTCGGCGCCAAGGTCCTTCGCGCGGCGCTCGGCCCGAGCGCGCATGTCGTCGTTCGGCTCGACGCCGATCACGCGCCGGGCTTCGTGCCGCCAAGGGAAGGTCGAGAGACCTGTGCCGCTGCCGAGATCGATTACAGTGTCGGGCTCGTGCCCGAGATAGGCGATGAGCAGCGCGCGCACCGTTTCCGGCGCTTCGGGCCGGTAGGTATCATAGAGGCTGGCGAAACCCGAAAACCGCTCGATGTTGTTGCGCACCACGTCGTCCACAGGCATCCCCCTCGCGATGGCATTGCTTTCATTCTACAACAAAGGCGCCCCGGGGACCTCAAGGTCCAGAGGCGCCGGACTTGCGAGAGGTGCGTGTCAACGATTCTGCAGGCGGCACACGGGTCGCAGACGCACTCCGAGAAGGCTGCCGAGCAGCGCGCCGAGGAACCATTCCCAACCGTGCAGGCTGAACGAAGCGACACCGGAGAAGTAGGCGCCGATGTTGCAGCCAAAGGCGATGCGCGCGCCGTAGCCCATCAGGATGCCTCCGGCCAGCACGCCGATGATCATCTGCCACGGCATGGGGCGCAGGTACCGCCTGGGCAGCGCACCCGCGAGGCTTGCGGCGAGGAGTGCCCCGAGCATAATGGCGATGTCATCCGTGGTCTCGAGGTTTTGCAGCACGCTGTGATGCAGGGCGGCTGCGTTCTGCGGCGTCTGCCAGTACGGCAGCGACTGCACAGGATAACCCACGAGGGCGCTCAGCTTCGCGGCCCACAGCGCGAACGCCGAGGTGATGCCCCAAGGTTTGCCGGAGAGCGCCAGCACGGCGAAGTTGCCCACGGCGAGGACGACGCCGCCTGCCACCCACGACCAAGGGCCCTTGACCACCCGGCTCAGATTCCACGGCTGACGGCTGAAGAGAGGCTCCACGTCGCCGTTGCGCCGTCTCTCCAGCCAAAGTGCGACGGCGAAAATGAACGCCATGATGGCGAAGTTCACAGCGAGGCCTCCGACCGGACCGAAGGACTGAATGAGCGAAATTTTGCCGAGGCTCGGCGTGTTCATCCACCACGCATAGTGAATGGACCCGATGAACGACCCAACAATAAACCCGACGAGGGTCAGGATGCCGCGGGCATCGCCGCCGCCGGTATGGTACAAGGTGCCTGAGGCGCACCCGTCGCCAAGCTGCATGCCGACGCCGAAAAGGAACGAGCCCACGAGGACCGACAGGCCCACCGGGTAGACGCTCGCCTTGATGGCGTGATCGAAGGCGTGGCCTCGGACCAGAAGGGGCAGGAACAAGACGTTCGCGAGCGCAAACATGATCATCTGTGCTCGCAATCCCACCGTTCTTCCGCTCACGATGACGTGGCGAAACGAGGTCGTGAATCCGAAGTGGGCGTGATAGAGCGCGACGCCGAGCACGCCCGTCACGAGGAACAGGACGGCGTGGGTCGGCGAAACGGAATTCCATAGATAGACGAAGCCGAGAACGAACACGATGAGTGCGGCCGCCGTCCACGCTCGTTGCGCCTGCTCGGGTTGGCGTGCGCGCGTGCGCGCTTCGAGATCGAGGATGCGAACCTCGGAACTGGCCATGGAATCACCTCCAGAGAATGTCGCGATCGAAAAATGATTTTAGTATAAAACATATCGGAATACAACGTTTTTGTGCATCGTCCTCATCCCTTGACATTTCCACGCTGTGTCGCTACCATGAAAACGTTCCGTTGCACACCAAGCAGAAGCCTGCCGCTTCTCACCTGGTCGGCGAAAGCTGACGGGTCCCGAATCCAGCGTGTGGTTGCCGGACGGTCAAACCAAGGCTGGGCGAAGGCGAATTGAGCGCAGGCGTTGCCTGCGCTTTTTTGCGTATTGGTGTGGTGGGGCAGATCGGTGGAGGTGACACCCCATAAGCAAAGAAGGGTATCAGGTCAACGAGGGCATTCGCGCCAGAGAAGTGCGCGTCGTGGACGCGGACAACCAGCAGTTGGGCATCATGCCCTTGCGCGAAGCGCTGCGATTGGCCGAGGAGCGCAATCTCGATTTGGTTAACGTTGCGCCCAACGCGAAGCCGCCAGTGTGCCGCATCATGGATTACGGCAAGTTCAAGTATGAGCAGAGCAAGCGCGAGCGGGAATCGCGCAAGCACCAGAAGGTCGTTCTGCTCAAGGAAGTTCGGATGACGCCCAATATCGATGAACATGATCTCAACGTCAAGCTCAAGAACGTCCTGAAATTCCTGAGCGAAGGTTCTAAGGTGAAAGTGTCTGTGCGCTTTCGCGGACGAGAGATCACCCACCAGAACATCGGTCAGGAATTGCTTGAACGGCTGGCGAAGTCTGCGGAGGAGCACGCGATTGTCGAACGGGCGCCGAAGCTCGAAGGTCGTCACATGGTGATGATCTTAGCGCCGAAACAGCCGAGTGCGTGAACCTCGTGACCTGGTGCGGTTGGCTGTCGTCGACTGCGGGAACGGCGATTGGAGACAGGAGGACACAAGAGATGGCCAAGACGAAAATGAAGACACACAGCGGTCTGAAGAAGCGCGTCAAGCGCACGGGAACTGGGCTTCTCAAGCGTACCCAGGCGTTTGCCTACCACAAGGCAGAGCACAAGTCGCCCGCGCGCAAGCGCCGCCTGCGCGGCATGACGCTTGTGTCGCGCAGCGATTTGAAGCGGATTAAGCAGCTCGTCGCCTATAAGTGACGAACTGGTCTTTCGCACCCGGTGATGCGCGGTGCGGCACCGTGACGGGAACACCATTCGAGGAGGCTGTTGGACATGGCTCGCGTCAAGGGTGGCGTGGTAACACGCCGTCGTCATAAAAAGATTTTGAAGCTGGCAAGGGGTTATTTCGGTTCGAAGCACACGCTGTACCGCACGGCGAAGCAGCAGGTCATGAAGTCGCTGATGTATGCGTATCGGGACCGCAAGCAGCGCAAGCGCGACTTTCGCCGGCTGTGGATCCAGCGCATCAACGCAGCGGTTCGGCCCCACGGGCTGTCGTATAGCCGCTTCATGCACGGCTTGAAGCTGGCGGGCGTCGAAGTGAACCGCAAGATGCTCGCGGATCTCGCCGTGACGGACAAGGAGGCGTTCTCGCAGTTGGTCTCCGTTGCTCGCGAGCGCCTGAACGCCCACGCGTGACAGACACACCCGGTCGTATGACCGGGCTTTTTTGTCGATCTCGTCCTCGGAGGTTGTCATCGTGTACATCGAATCTGCCCACAACGACCGTGTTCGGGCATGGGCGCGGCTCAAGACGCGTCGAGGTCGCGAACGGATGGGCCTGTTCCTCGTGGAGGGCGAGCGCCTCGTGGCGGAACTGCTGCACAGTCCTCTTCGCCTTGAGGCGCTCCTGTGGAACGTCGCATCGGACGAGCCTCCAGGGCCCCTGTGGCGCCATCCGAAGGCGGACGGCCGTCGGTACGAGTTGTCGCCTCAGGCTTTTGCGGCCGTGGCCGACACCGAGACGCCCCAGGGCGTGATGGCAGTGGCGGCGATTCCGCAAGCTGCGCCACGATACGGTCCTCGCGTCCTCGTCCTCGATGCCATCCAGGATCCGGGGAACGTGGGCACCCTGGTGCGCAGCGCTGAAGCGTTCGGCTTTGGGGAAATCGTATTTGGCACGGGAACGGTCGATCCGTACGCACCGAAGGTCGTCCGAGCCTCCATGGGAGGGCTGTTTCGCGTCAATGCCGTTGCGGGCGATGCGAAGGCTTATCTCAGGGCGTGGCGTGATCGCCATCCCGATGGGGTCGTCGTGGCGACGGCTGCGGATGCGCGGGAGCGGTGCGACGAGGCGCCAATGGCGGGCGAAGTCGCGGTGGTCATTGGCAACGAGGCCCGCGGCGTGAGCGACGCTGTGCGCCAATGGGCACAGCGGTGCGTGGCCATCCCCATGGCGGGCAAGGCCGAGAGCTTGAACGCGGCGATGGCCGGAACCATCCTTCTGTACGAAGCCTATCGACAGGCTTCGAACGGCGCGATCTGAGGAGGGGGCGCGTTGCTTCACATCGTGTCGAGTTTGTGGGCGGCACCGCTCCTCGCCATGGTGGTCGCCCAAGGGCTGAAGCCCATCTTCGTCATGATTCAGATGCGATCGTGGGACTGGAGCCAGGTCAAAAACTCGGGTGGCATGCCGAGCTCGCACACGGCGGCGGTGGTCGCGCTCGCCGTGCAGCTGTGGCTGCATCTGGGTGGCTCGGATCCGGTCGTCGCCATTGGCCTGTTCCTCGCGGCCGTCGTGATGTACGACGCAGCTGGCGTCCGCTGGCAGACCGGACGGCAGGCCGCGGTCCTCAATCGCCTGCTGCACGACCTGCGCGGTCAACACTTGCTGATGCAACCCCAGGAAGAGGCGGCGTCCTCCGAAGGGTCGTCCGAAGGTGCAGCGGAAGAAGCGCAGGCTTCGCTGCGTGCGGCCTCCCGTTCGGCCATCCCGCCCGAAGGTCCATCGCGCGCTGTGGAGCCGCTTCGCGTCGCCAAGGGGCCATGGTGGCTCGTCGATTGGCCTGTGCTGAACGAACAAGTGGGCCACAAGCCAAGCGAGATTGCGGGCGGCGCGATGGTCGGCATCCTCGTGGCGCTTGCGTTGAACCATTGAAGCGGCGGCGAGTTCCCCGGAATTTCCCGATTGTCCAAACGTCTGAAACGGTGCAGCGGCGCATATAGATGTTCTCGAATCGTGCTGAAGGAGGGATGGGGTGACGGTGGATGGAACTTCGCCCGAGTGGCGCTCGTATGTGAACTATCGCAGCCCATTTGACCCGTGCTCCCCGCGGGTGAAATGGTTCGACGTCCCGCCTGAAGTGATGCATCCGGTGCAGAAGAGCGCGCGCAAGCAGTTCGCACCACAGGAAGCGCTTCGGAAGGGCACCTTGTGGCCGGAATACGACAGCCCATATCCGCCGGCGTGAGGAGGACGTGATGGCGTGAGCGAGACGGCAGAGCCTCTTCCCAAGGCTTACTATCAGTATCTTCAGGAGCTTCAGGCAATCGACTTCGTGCTGGTCGATTTGACGCTGTATCTGGACACGCACCCGGACGACGAGCAGGCGCTCGCCCAATTCAAGCAGTTTCAGAAACGGAAGCACAACCTCATGACCCAGTTCGAGTCCGCGTTCGGTCCTCTGCATCAGTACGGCTTGAGCCCCGCCACGGGGGCGTCTTGGGCTTGGTCCGAGACGCCGTGGCCGTGGCAGGTCTAGCTCGGAGTGGGAGGTAGGCGGCCATCTGGATCTATGAGAAAAAGCTCCAGTATCCGGTTCGCGTGAGCAAGTGCGATCCCAGGCTCGCCAAGATGCTCATCGAGCAGTACGGCGGAGCCGACGGGGAGCTGTCCGCCGCACTCAGGTACTTGAACCAGCGGTACTCGATCCCAGACAAGGTCATTGGCCTGTTGACCGATATCGGCACCGAGGAATTCGCACATCTCGAGATGATTGCGACGATGGTCTACAAGTTGACGAAGGATGCGACGCCCGAGCAGCTCCGGGAGGCGGGGCTCGGCGATCACTACGTCAATCACGGCTACTCGCTGTTTTACCACGACGCGGCGGGGAATCCTTGGACGGCGGCGTACATCGCCTCGAAAGGCGATCCTATTGCCGACCTGTATGAGGACATCGCAGCGGAGGAAAAGGCGCGAGCTACCTACCAGTGGATTATCGACAACACGGACGATCCGGACATCAAGGACAGCCTTCGGTTCCTGCGCGAGCGGGAGGTGATTCACTCGCTTCGGTTTCGCGAGGCGGTTGAGATTCTCAAAGAGTATCAGGGCAGCAAGAAGGTGTTCTGAAGCGCAGCTTGACCCGATGCCACGACGCTCAGGCGATTGTCCCCTTCTCCTTGGCCCTCGGCCGCTGGCTGAGGGCGATTTCTTATTTCATTGACGTTGCTCGAGGAGTTTCAGGATAATAGCCTCGTTGACATCCAGGAGAGGAGCGTGGCGCATGGAAGCTTCAGGACATCGGGACCCCTCAACGTTCGGCTATCGGCAGGAATTGAAGCGATCCCTTCACTTGCGGGATCTCATTGTCTACGGCATGATTTTCATGGTTCCCATTGCGCCTATGGCGATTTATGGCTATGTGGCGCAACAGAGCTTTGGCATGGTTCCCCTCGTGTACATCATCGGGATTGTCGCCATGGTCTTCACCGCGCTCAGTTACAAGCAGATGAGTACCCAATTTCCCATCGCAGGATCCGTGTATTCTTACGTGCAACGAGGCCTGAATCCGCACGTCGGCTTCGTCGCCGGATGGATGATCCTCGCGGACTACCTCCTCGCACCGTCCCTGTTGTACGCGTTCTCGGCGGGTTGGCTTCACGGGCTCGTGCCGAGCGTTCCTACCTTCGTATGGCTTCTTTTCTTCGTCCTTTTCAACACCGTAGTCAACGTCCTGGGCATCACGCTGCAGGCGAAAACCAACTTCATTCTTCTGGCGATTGAGCTCGTCTGTCTCCTCATCTTTCTCGTCGCTTCCGTGCGGTTTGTGTTTGTTCTGGGTCACGGAGCGGGGCATCTTTCGTTTCAGCCGTTTGACCAACCCGGTCACTTCAACTTGAAGTTCATCGAAAACGCCGCTTCTATCGCGGTGTTAAGCTTCCTCGGCTTCGACGCCATTAGCACCTTGGCAGAGGAAACGGAACGACCGGAGAAGACGGTGGGGAATGCCACCATCGCGTCGCTTGTCATCATCGGCCTCCTGTTTGTTGTACAGACGTACATGGCGGCGCTCGTCCATCCGAACTACGCGGACCTGAATCCGAACATGGCGTTCTTCCAAATTGCGAAAGAAGCGGGAGGCACGTTCCTCTACGTCGTCCTCCTGTTAGTCAACGCGGTGGCGTCAGGCATTGCGAATGCACTGGCCGCGCAGTCGGCCATCTCACGAATTCTGTATTCCATGGGCCGCGACAATCTGCTGCCCTTTTCGAAGTTCTTCTCCCGTGTAAGTCCGAGATTCCAAACGCCGGTCAATGCGACGCTGTTGGTCGCGGTGATTTCGCTGTTGGTGGCAAGCCTCGTGCCTCAAGAGACCATCACGACGCTGGTCAACTTTGGCGCACTGACTGCTTTTCTCATGTTGAACGCAACCGTGTTCGTGTACTTTTCCATTCGGCAGCGGGGTTTTCGGCACGTGTTCAGGTATTTGTTGTTTCCTCTCTGCGGTTTTGTGGTCATCGGTTATGTGTGGCTCGGATTTGATCGGACCACGTTCATCTTCGGCTTGAGCTGGATGGCGCTCGGGATCCTGATTGGGGCCGTCAAATCGAAAGGCTATCGGGAGGTTCCGCCCGTTTTGAAGGACATGTGACGAAGCGGAGGAGAAAACATGGAGGCGCAGACGCGAATCATCACGCTGTCCACGGGACACCACGTGTGGACGCGCAGAGTGGGGACGAGCCCCATTCGAATGCTTCTGTTACACGGCGGGCCCGGTGCGAGCCACGAGTACTTCGAGATCTTCGAGCCATATCTCACGAAGGCCGGGATCGAGCTATACTTCTACGACCAACTAGGCTCGTATTTTTCAGATCAGCCTGACGATCCGTCCCTATGGACGCTCGACCGCTTCCGCCGTGAAGTGGAAGAAGTGCGACGTGCGCTCGGTTTGGGGGACTTCTACCTGTTGGGACAGTCCTGGGGTGGCATGCTGGCACTCGAATACGCGCTCGCCCATCCGCACGGGTTGAAGGGGCTCATCATTTCGAACATGACGGCGAGCATTCCTTCGTATGTGCGATATATCCAGTGGTTGCGCCAACAGCTTCCGAAGGAGATTCAAGAACAGCTGCTGAAGCACGAACAGCGCGGAGACTACGAATCCGAGGCTTACCAAGAGCTTCTGATTGAACACCTGTACAAAAAGCACCTGTGCCGCCTGGATCCGTGGCCGGACGCCGTGGTGCGGACGTTCGCGCACATGAACCAGCAGGTATACCACACCATGCAGGGACCCAATGAATTTGTGGTGACCGGCAACTTCAAGGACTGGGACCGCTGGGCCCATCTCGGCCAGGTCAGCGTGCCGACCCTCGTCATTGGCGCTCGCTACGACACGATGGACCCTGCCGACATCGAGGAGATGGCTCGTCGGATCCCGCGTGCGCGTTCAGCCATCTGTCCCAACGGAAGCCACATGTCGATGTGGGACGACAGCGACGCGTATTTCGGCGCCATCGTGGACTTCGTTCGCGACGTAGAGGAGGGGCGGATCTGAGGTGTCCTCTTGGGAGATGGACGTGATCACCTTTCGAGCCGCCCGCCCGGCGGACCTCGAAGGCGTGGGGCGTGTGCACGTGGAGACGTGGCGTCAGGCGTATCGCGGTGTCGTGCCATCCTCGTTTCTCGCTCGCATGGATCCAACTATGAGTGCCGAACGATTTCGAAAGCGCCTGTCAGATCCGAAGCAGGCTTTCTAGGTGGCGCTTGCGGGTGAGGACGTCGTCGGATTTGCAAGCGGTGGCCCGAATCGCTTGGAGGATCGTCGGGGAAAAGACGTTCGAAGTCGATGGCGTGGCCCTGCCGGAAGTCGTGTACCGTTGGTCGGACGTCGAGGAGCTTTGCGAGCGGGCGAAGTGAGGCGCACTGCGTGGCGAGATCGACAGATGTGCGCCGCTAGGGCCGGGCGGTAGATCGAGGGGGAACTCCGGATGACTTGGCTGGCCACCTTTAGAACTGCACGATGGCGACCATGGTTCCTGGGGCTTATGGCCTCTTTGTTTTTCGCGGTGACGTTTGTGGCGAACGAGGTGGTGAGCCGCACGGGCGGATCGTGGGCCTGGAATGCGCCGCTGCGATACTTTCTTACACTGCCGATTCTGTTCACCTACGTCGTCTGGAAGGGGCGCTTGGGCGCGCTCTTCAAGTCCCTTCGGCGCGATTTCTGGCGCTGGGTGGCCTTCGGAACACTCGGATTCGGCTTGTTTTACGCCCCGCTTTGCCTCGCGAACGCGTACGGGCCTGCGTGGCTCGTGGCGGGCGTCTGGCAAATCACCATCGTGTGCGGCGTATTGCTCACGCCTTGGCTGAGCGCGCGCAGGCCCGACGGGCGCCACGCCCCTATTCCCGTCCGGGAGCTCGTGACTTCGCTCGGCATCGTGGCTGGTGCCATGCTCATGGAGATGGCGGACGCTTCCCAGATGTCGTGGGGGCGGGCGGCGCTTTGTGCGGCCAATATTTTGATAGCGGCCACGGCATATCCTGCCGGCAACCGGATGGCCATGCGCGCCTACGCGGGGGAGTTCGACGCGCTGGAGCGGATGCTCGGCATGACCCTCGGAAGCCTGCCGTTTTGGATTCTGTGGTCTTCGGTGAGCGCCGCAGCGGTCGGGTGGCCCACACCGCGGCAGATCGCCGGTGCGCTCCTGGTCGCCGTGTGTTCGGGCGTGATCGCCACAGCGCTCTTCTTTCGGGCGACGGACATGGCGCGCGAGTCCCCGCGAGCGTTGGCCGCGGTCGAGGCGACGCAGGCTGGCGAAGTGGTGTTCGCGCTGATCCTCGAACTCGCTGTGCTCCCGGGCGATCGCGTCGGACTGCTTGGCGCCCTGGGCGTGGCGACTGTCGTCCTCGGCTTGGTGATTCACGGGCTGGCCATGGCGGCGCGGCATGTTTCATCCGACGGCGGGGAGTGAGAGCACCTACCCCGCACTCGTCCCCAGAACGCTGCATTTTACGGGACAATCGGCTATGATGGGGAGACGGGTCCAAGCCCGCGACCGAAGACGAGGAGCGGGAGGTGCATCAACACGTGCATTCCGACATCCAACAGATGCTCCTGGCCGAGGGCTTGCTTTCCGAACGTGAGCTCTGGCTCGCCGATTGGCTTCGCCCGGAGCGGCTGCTTCGGCTGCGCGACGTGCTCTTGCGGCGAACGGGATATCTTGCCATCGCATTGGAAGCGGTGGACGACGGGCACAATCAAGCCGCTATCCTGCGGAGCGCAGAGGCGTTTGGCGTGCAACATGTAGCCGTGATCGAGGGAAAGCAGCCATTTCAGCCGTCGAAGGGCGTGACGCAGGGCGCGCACAAGTGGCTGACCCTTCACCGCATGCCGGACATTGGCCGCGCCATTGACTTGCTGCACGCGCGCGGATTCCAGGTGTACGCCACGGATCTCGGCGAGGGCGCACAGCCTCTTGACGCGGTCGATCTCGCCCGCCCGACGGCCATCCTGTTCGGCAACGAGAAGGACGGCGTGTCGGCGGAGGCGCGCGAGCGGGCCGACGGGCGATTTTATATCCCGATGGCAGGGTTCGTTCAGAGCTTCAACGTGTCGGTGGCTGCGGCCATCGCCCTGTACGAGCTGACGCGAAGGGCTCGGGAGGCGGCCGGCGACCGGTACGCGCTCGGCGCAGATGAGCGCCACAAGCTGTATGTGATGTGGTGCCTTCGTTCTCTTCATGGCGCCACCCGTGAAGAGGCGCGCCGCAGGCTGGCGGCGAGCGGATTTGCGCTCGACGAGGACCTATTCGACGAGGATACCAGGGACTTCAGCGAAAGCGAACCGGATGGGGCGCGTGTCTAGGCCCGGGCCGCGAGAGGCCCGGGCCGTTTCGATTGGTCAGAAGCCGTGGCGCGGATCATTGATGAAGTCGATGGATCCGCATTCGGGACACACAAAGACGTGCACGGCGACGTTTCGCTCCAAAGCGGTGTTGAGCAACTCCTCGTCGCGCTCGCCGAGGAACAGGTCGGTCAAGAGACCTGCACCGCGACTCAGGCCGCCCGTGCGAAGCGCGTGCGCCCCGTGGTACTGCATGGGCACCTGGCAGCGAACGCAGAGATGGTCGTGGTGATACTGGCCGTCCTGGCCGAGGCCTTCAGCTGCGCGGCGCAACATATCAAAAAACCCCATGATCTTCTCCCCTCCGGCGCCCATCGACATGGGGCGCTCACCCCGATCTTCGCGGCGCCAAGACATAATTCCTCCCAAACTGCGCAAGTTGATCGAAGCAGGGTGCGTCGCGTGCGAAGAACCCGGGTGATCCCAAACGAGACGCGCGAATCCCGCGGGAGAGGAAGAGGGCCCTTCGTGACGAGTTTCGACCTGATGGAGAGCCTGAGGCGCGAATTGACGGACATGACGCGCGTGTACTGGCTGGAGCACAATTTGGGTACCTGGCAGTGGTGGCTCTTTGTCAGCCTCGCCATCGTACCATGGTTGGTGTTTGTCCGATTTGTCGATCGCGCCCGGCTGACCGAGGTGCTCCTCTACGCGCTGGTGGTAGGCCTGGTGAGTTCCGTGCTCGACCTCATCGGCTCCGATCTGATGCTCTGGGGCTACAAGGTCCGCCTTCTCTGGTTTGTGTATCCGACGCTGCTCTGTACGGACATGACCATCATTCCGGTCACGTTCGCGCTCATCTACCAGGCGTGCAGGCGCTGGTGGACGTTCGCGCCGGTCGCGCTCGTTTTCAGCATCCTGGACGCCCTGATGGAACCCGTTTTTCACTGCTTCGACATCTACGTCTCATATCGCTGGAATCTCCTCTATTCCATCCCCATCTATCTAGCGCTCGCGTCAGCCGCGAAGTTCATGTTGGACGCCTTGACGGCATCGGAGCAGCGCCATCGGCTGCGAAGGTCGCAGCCAGATCCGAAATAACGTGACCACATTGGTGATGGCCCTCGAGGCCACGTTGTGGTTCAATGGGATTGGACTTTGACCCCCAGACAAAGAGGTGAGCCCATTCCCACATGGAACCCTGTCTGCATCCGACCCTCGTCGACGAGACCTCGCTCGTCCCGTATCTTGACCTCGCGCGTGAAACCGGTTACCGTTACGTCGACGTCCCGTTTCACTGGTTGGAAGCCGAGGCGGAGCGGCGCGGCGACGCGGCGGTGGAAGCCATGTTTCAAAAGCGCGACCTCGTGCTCGCCAACCTCGGCCTCCCGCTCAATCTGTACGACGCAGAACCGGCGTTCCTGCGCGATCTCTCGCTTCTGCCGGATCGGGCCCGTCTGTGCCTGAGGCTTGGCGCGCGCAGCGTGACGGCGTTTCTGTGGCCTTCGATGGACGAGGAGCCGGTGCGCTACATTTCTCAGCTCGCGCGCCGCATCCGCCAGGTGGCCGTGGAGCTCTTGCCGCTCGGCATGCGCGTGGGCCTGGAGTACGTCGGCCCGCACCACTTGCGCCACCGGAGGTATCCGTTCGTGCAGTCGCTCGCGGACCTGAAAACGTTTTGGGAAGCCATCGGCGCGCCCAACGTCGGCGCGCTCGTCGACAGCTACCACTGGTACACCGCGGGAGAGCACGAGGACGATCTCGCCGAGCTCCCGCCGGAAAAGGTGGTCTACGTGCATATCAACGACACCCAGGACGCGCCGGAGGACGCGCACGACGGCAGGCGCCTCCTGCCGGGCGATGGCCGAATTCCGCTCGTGCCTTTTTTGCGCGGGCTGTATCGCGCCGGCTACCGCGGGCCGGTGGCGGCCGAGGTGTTGCACGAGGCGCCGCTTGACGGCACAGGGGAGTCGCGGGCGCGCCTCGTCCGAGAGCGCCTGGAACAGTTCATCGCGTTGGCGAAGGGAGAGAACTGAATGCCCGACATCGCGCTGCAGATGTACACGCTGCGCAAACCGCTGGAGGACGATTTCGACGGGACGCTCCGCCGCGTGGCCGAAATCGGTTTCCGCCTGATTGAGCTTCACCACTACGGGCCTTATACCGCGGGGGATTTGCGTCGCCGCCTCGACGAGTTGGGGCTTCGCGCGATTTCCGCCCATGTCCCGTTGGCTCGCCTGGAGTCCGAGATGGATGGCGTGCTCGAAGAAGCGCGGGCGCTTGGCCTCGAGTACGTCGTGTGTCCGTGGCTTCCCGCCGAGCGCCGCGAAGATTACGCGGCCTTGGCCGACGTGCTCGCCCGCGCGTCGGAGCGCCTGCGCGCGGCAGGGCTTGGCTTCTCGTATCACAACCACGATTTCGAATTCGTGCCGTACGAGGGGCAGACGGCGCTCGACTGGCTGCTTGGGCGCGTGCCCGGCGCGGGCCTCGAGCTCGACGTGTACTGGGCGCATCACGCAGGGTTCGATCCCGTCGAGATCATCCGGCGCTATCGCGGCCGCCTGGATCTCCTGCACGCGAAAGACGCCACGCCGGATGGGCACTTCGCGGCGGTAGGGACGGGCGTGCTCCCCTGGGATGCCATCTTCCAGGCGTCCGCGGAAGCAGGGGTGCGGTACGTGATCGTCGAACAGGACGTCTGTCCGGGCGATCCGTTCGAGGCCATCGCCACCTCGCTCCAATTTTTGCAGTCGCGTCTGTGACGCAACACGAAGGGAGGCTGTTGCATGAAACTCGGCATTTTCACCGTGCTCTTCAGCCAAATGCCGTTCGAAGAGATGCTCGATCACGTCGCCGCGGCAGGCGTGGACGCGGTCGAGATCGGCACAGGCGGTTACCCCGGAAACGCGCACTGCGATCGGGAAGCGCTCCTCGCCTCTGCGGAGAAGCGGTCCGCATTCCTCAACGCCATCACCTCGCGCGGGCTCGAGATCTCGGCGCTCTCGTGCCACAACAATCCGCTCCATCCGAACGCGGAGGTGCGCCAGAAGGCGGATCAGGAGCTGCGCGAGACCATCCGGTTGGCCGCGGAACTCGGCGTGAAGACGGTCGTCACGTTCTCCGGCTGCCCGGGCGAATCGGAGCGCTCGGAGAATCCCGTCTGGGTCACCTGCCCGTGGCCGGAGGAGTATTCGCGCGTGCTCGAGTGGCAGTGGAAGGAGAAAGTCATCCCGTACTGGACGGAGATGAACCGGTTCGCGGCCGATCACGGCGTGCGCATCGCCATCGAGGCGCACCCCGGGTTCGTGGTGTATAACGGAGAGACGCTCCTGCGCCTGCGCGACGCGTGCGGCGAGCAAATCGGCATCAACTTCGATCCGAGCCACATGTTCTGGCAGGGGATTGATCCCGTCGAGGCTGTGCATGCCCTCGCGCCGCACCGGTGCATCTTCCACGTGCACGCGAAGGACACAGGATTCAACAAGCACAACGTGGCGCGCGACGGCGTGCTCGACACGAAGCCGTACCGCGAGGAGCTGAAGCGGGCCTGGATCTTCCGCACGGTAGGCTACGGACACGATCAGCAGACCTGGGCGGATCTCTTGAGCGCCCTGCAGATGAACGGGTACGACGGCGTCATCTCCATCGAGCACGAGGACAGCCTCATGTCCATCGAAGAGGGATTCCAGAAGGCCGTCGCGTTTTTGCGGCCGCTCGTGATCCGCGAAAAACTTCAGCAGATGTGGTGGGCCTAAGAGGAGGACATCGAAGTGGCAGACAAGATTCGCGTCGGTATCGTGGGGGCGGGCGGCATTGCCCAGCAGGTGCATATCCCCAACTACAAGAAGTGCGGCGAACAGGTGGAAATCGTGGCCGTCTGCGATGTGGCGGTCGATCGCGCGGAAGAGGCGGCCAAGCGGTGGGGCATTCCGCACTTTTTCAAGACCGTGGATGAGATGCTGGAAAAGGCAGAGCTCGACGTGGTGAGCGTCTGCACGCCCAACAAATTCCACAAGGATGCGACAGTAAAGGCGCTCGAGGCGGGCTGTCACGTGCTGTGCGAGAAGCCGCCGGCCATGACGGTGGAAGAGGCGCAGGCGATGGCGGAAGCGGCGAAGAAGAGCGGGAGACACCTGTCGTACGGGTTCCACTATCGGCACACGAGCGAGGTGGACTGCCTGAAGCGGTTCATCGACGCGGGGGAGCTCGGCGAGATCTACGCCGGCACGGCCATCGCCGTGCGGCGCCGCGGCATCCCGGGCTGGGGCGTGTTCACGAACAAGGAGCTGCAGGGCGGCGGGCCGCTCATCGACATCGGCTGCCACATGCTCGACACGGCGCTGTACCTCATGGGCTACCCCGAGCCGACGATGGTGTGGGGGGCAACGTATCAAAAGCTCGGCACGCGCAAGGGCGTCGGGCTTCTCGGCGACTGGGATTGGGAACACTTCACCGTGGAAGACATGGCGCGCGGCATGATTCAATTCGCGAATGGGGCGACGCTCGTCATCGAGTCGGCGTTCGCGGCGAACGTGAAAGAGCGCGACGTCATGAATGTGAAGCTGATGGGCGATCTCGGCGGCGCCAACGTCTTCCCGCTCGAAATCTACCAGGAGAAGCACGGCGCGCTCATCGACGTCACGCCTGCGTACTTGCCGGAAATCTCGCCCTATGAGCGCGAGATCCGCCGCTGGGTTGACGCGTGCCTGACGGGCGAGCCGCCGCTGTCCACGGCCGAGCAGGGGGTCAAGCTGCAGCGCATCTTGAACGGCCTCTACGAATCCGCGGAGCGGGGCGAACCCGTGAAGCTGTAGGCCGGGATAGGAGGAATCGGGATGCCGAAGCGTTCGATTCGAATCGGCATGGTGGGCTATCAATTCATGGGCAAAGCCCACAGCCACGCGTATCGAGACCTGGACTTCTTTTTCGACGAGCTCCCCGTCACGCCGGTGCTGCAGGCCATCGCCGGGCGGAGTGAGGAGCCGCTTCGGCGGGCGGCCGAGGCGTACGGCTTCGCGTCGTACGAGACGGACTGGCGGCGGTTGGTGGAGCGCGACGACATCGACGTGATCGACATCGTGACGCCGAACAACGCGCATGCCGAGATCGCCATCGCCGCGGCGGAGCACGGCAAGCACGTGATCTGCGAGAAACCGCTCGCCATGACGGTGGACGAGGCGGTCCGCATGCGCAACGCGGTGCAGGCGGCAGGTGTCCGTCACCTCGTGTGCCACAATTACCGGTACGCGCCGGCTGTACAGTTCGCGAAGCGGCTGATCGACGACGGGCGCCTGGGGCGGATCTACCACGTGCGGGCGCAGTATCTGCAGGACTGGATCATGGACCCCGACTTTCCGCTCGTGTGGCGCCTGCGCAAGGACGTGACGGGATCGGGAGCGCTCGGCGACATCGCGGCGCACATTCTGGATCTCGCCCGGTTTTTGGTCGGCGAAATCCGCGAAGTCGCGGCTTGCATGGAGACGTTTATCAAGGAGCGGCCCCTGGGCGAGATGGCCGGCGGGCTTGAGGCGAGAGCGTCTGGCGGCACGGGGCGCGTCGACGTGGACGACGCCGTGGCCTTCCTCGCCCGCTTCGACAACGGGGCGATGGGCGTGTTCGAGGCCACGCGGTTTGCGGGCGGGCATCGAAACGGCAATCAGTTCGAGATTAACGGCGAGAAGGGATCTCTTCGCTGGAACCTCGAGGACATGAACTGGCTCGAGGTCTACTTCCACAGCGACGAGCCGGGATTGCAAGGGTTCCGCCGCATCAACTGCACGGAACCCTTGCACCCGTACGCGGAGCGGTACTGGCCCGCGGGGCACATCATCGGCTACGAGCACACGTTTTTGAACCTGTTTGGCGCGTTTTTCAAGGGCTTGGTCGAAGACCAGCCTGTGAAGCCCGACTTCGAGGACGGCGTTCGCAATCAATGTGTGTTGGAGGCAGTCGAGAAGGCCGCGGCGTCGAGGTCGTGGGAAAACGTGGAGTACCGCTGAGCGGACGGCCTTGCACGGACTTACGAATTTGCAGTACAATGGCGACAAGTGAACAGGAACCTTCGGGGCAGGGTGAAATTCCCGACCGGCGGTGATGGCCTTTGGCCTAAGCCCGCGACTCGCCACGTTGTGGCGACGGATTTGGTGAGATTCCAAAGCCGACGGTAAAAGTCCGGATGGGAGAAGGTTCGCGGTGGTCGCAGCGCGCAGGTGCGCCGTCATGGCTGTGAGAGACAGCCTTGCGGTGTGCGCTCGTGGCGTGCGCCGTGTCTTGTTGCGGTCCAACAGCCCCGGGGGACGAAGGTTCCTCGGGGCTTCGCGCGTTTGCGGCACCCAGTTCTCCATGTGCTCCCAGGGTTCCTCCGGAGAAACGATAGAACGCGGAGGGACGCCCTGTGAAGGACTTATCCACTTCGTCTCGTGCGAGCAACCACGGTTCGCTCTGGCTCATCGCGTGCGGAGCCGCGCTGTGGGGGCTCGACGCGCTTTTCATTCTCGCGCTTCAGCACTGGTTCACGTCGATTGAAATCGTCTGCTTCGAGCACGTGTTGCTCGCGCTTTACGCGATTCCGGTGCTCGTCCGCAGGCGGCGGGAATGGCTGGAGCTCGGCGCCGCGGATTGGCTCGCCGTCCTGTTTGTCGCATGGGGCGGCTCGGCCGTGGCCTCCATCCTGTTCAACGTCGGGCTCGCCGTGGGCATCCGATCCGACGCCGTGAATGAGGTCCTGCTTTTGCAGAAGCTTCAGCCGGTGTTCGCGCTGTTGTTGGCCGCCATCGTGCTGGGCGAGCGGGTCCGGCGCGCGTATTGGCCGTGGTTCGCGGTGGCTCTCATAGGCGCGTACATCCTGACCTTCGGCTTGACATGGCCCTCCTTGACCCATGCGAGCGCGCGGGCCGGCTTGTGTGCGCTCGGGGCGGCGTTTCTGTGGGGCGGATCCACCGTCATGGGCAAGCGCGTGATGCGCAAGGTTTCGTTTCCCACGATGACGGCCCTTCGCTTCGGATCCGCGCTGCCGCTTCTCGTGGCGCTCACCCTCTTCGGTCACCCGAACTGGTCCCGGGTGGCAGACGGCTTGGGGCACTGGGCTGTGATGGGCAACCTGATCTACCAGACGGTGGTGCCGAGCCTGCTCAGCCTGTTGGTGTACTATCGGGGGCTTGGAGGCGTCAAGGCTTCGTACGCCACGTTGGCGGAGCTCGCGTTTCCGGCCACGGGACTCGCGGTGAACGCGCTATTCTTGCATCAGACGGTGCATGCGGCCCAGTGGGTGGGCTTTGCGCTCGTGTGGATGGCGGTGTACGCGCTCTCGCGCATGGCGGATAGCTCGGATCTCGGTGAGCGGAGCGTTCGGGAGGCGTCGGCGGGCACGGCGGCCTGAGCGGAAGATGTCATCGTCCGCCGGTCCATGCACGTTCCATCGAGGAAGGGCGAGTATCGAGAGAAAAGGCGGCGGTTCTCCCTTGAGGAGATCCGCCGCCGCTGACTACAACAGGCCCTTCTTCCAATGCCACTTGTCCGTGATTTCCTCGCCTCGATGCACGATGGCCCGAGACACGTGCGAAATTCTGTGCCACGCCGCGGTGCCAAGCGCCTTCGAGTATCGGCCGTGATCGCCCGCGAGGCTCACGAAGCTCATGAGGAGGAGCGCGAAACTCAGGCTGAGGGCGGTGAGCCGTTTGCGCCGCACATACCGCTTGGCCGAGATAGGCTGCAAGTCCTCCTTGGGCTGCGCGGGAAAGGCAATAATCTGCGCGCTCCTCACAGGCGGATGTGTCGAGGCTGGGCTGTCATCAGTCGCGTCCTTAGGTTGAAACATGGTGATGAGCTCGCGAAACTCCGCGACATCGCGGCGACACGCTGGGCACGTGGCGAGGTGGCGTTCGAATCGCTTCTTCACCAGCTCGTCTTTCAGTTCGTTCAGCGCGTAATCGACGCAATAGGAACAGATGGACGGGTTGTCCAAATGGTTCTCACCCTCTTGACGGAATCCATACCCCATCGTTTTTCAGTAAACCACGATCCAGCGCGATTGAGAAGCCCTTTCTTCGAGTCGCCGTTCAAGGTACAGTGAAACTGGCAACGGCATTCAAAGGGAGGGCGCATATGGCAAGCATTGTTTCCACCAAGCCGCTCAGCGCGGCGCAACGCGAGAAGCTGTCCCGCTTCGGCGACGTGGCTTGCCCGCAGGAAGGTCAGCGGTTCTCGCAGGCCGAACTGTTCTCTGCGCTTCACGACGCCGTGGGGCTCATCACATTCGGCACGCGCGTCGACGAGACGCTCCTCGAACAGGCGCCGCATCTCAAGGTGGCATCCACGGCCTCCGTGGGCTATGATCATTTCGACCTCGCCGCCATGCGGAGGCGGCGCATCCTCGGCGCACATACGCCGCATGTGCTCGACGACACCGTCGCCGATCTCGGCATGGCGCTCATGCTCGCAGTGGCCCGCCGCATTGTCGAGTTGGACGCCTACGTCCGCAGAGGCGACTGGAAGAAGGGCGACGAAGAGGTCCTCTACGGCGTCGACGTTCATCACCGGACGCTCGGCATCGTGGGCATGGGCCGCATCGGCCGCGCGCTCGCCAAACGCGCGAAGTTCGGATTCTCCATGAACATCCTATACCACGCGCGATCCCGCCACGACGACGTGGAGCAGGCGTTCGGCGCGCGCTACGCGGACCTGCCGGATCTCCTTCAGGCTTCAGACTTCGTGGTCTTGCTGACGCCACTCACACCGGAGACCGAGAACCTCATGAACCAGGATAGATTCAGGTTGATGAAACCAAGCGCCATCTTCATCAACCTTTCTCGTGGAAAGACGGTGGATGAGGACGCATTGGTTCAAGCCTTGCGCGAAGGTTGGATCCGCGGCGCTGGGCTCGACGTGTATCGCCAGGAGCCCATTCCGCCTCACCACCCCCTTCTGTCCTTGCCCAACGTGGTCTGCGTGCCTCACATCGGCTCGGCGACGCAAGCGACGAGAACCGCCATGCTCGATCTCGCCATCGACAACTTGATTGCCGTGCTAGAGGGCCGGCCGAAGGATGCGTATATCGTGCCGGAACTGAAAGACCTGGAAGAGGAGGGATCGACATGTGGCCCGTAAAATGTAAGCCGGTCGCCATGGAGCGGATCTGGGGCGGCGATGAGTTGAAGCCGATGTTTGGGGTAACGACGGATCGCCCCATCGGCGAATACTGGGTGATCTCCGCACATCCGAACGGCATGAGCGTGGTGGATGGCGGTCCGCTCGATGGCAAGACGCTGCAGGAGTTGGTCGAGATCTATCCGGAAGCCTATCTCGGCCAGCACTCGCCCCAGAAGCGGTTTCCGCTGCTCGTCAAGTTCATCGAAGCCCACGATGATCTGTCGGTTCAGGTCCATCCGGACGACGCCTACGCCGAAGCCCACGAGGGCGACGCCGGCAAGACGGAGGCCTGGTACGTGCTCGACGCTCCGCCGGACGGGCGGGTGATTCTCGGCCACTCGTTCCCCGACCGGGAGACCTACCTTCGCGCCGTGCGGGAGGGCCGGGTGCGCGATTACTTGACCTATCGCCCCATTCGGAAGGGCGATCTCGTCTTTGTGCCGTCCCGCACGCTGCACGCGTTGCTCCGGGGCACCAAGGTGCTCGAGGTTCAGCAGACCTCCGACGTGACGTACCGCGTGTACGACTGGGATCGGGTCGATGCCAACGGCAAACCGCGCGAGCTGCACATCGAAAAGGCGGCGGACGTGATCGCCTATGGCACAGAGCCGCCCGAGCCGAAGCCGATGGCGGTGGTGGACGAACCCGGGTTTGAAATGGTGCGACTGGTGTCGTGCCCGTATTTCACGATCGATCGCGTCCGCGTGGCGCAACGAGCCGCCGAGATGGAACAGGGCGTGCGGGGGAATCCGGACTGCGCGATGGTGGTGGAAGGATCGGGGTACCTTCGCTGTGTCGCGGAGGGCGAGGAGATGCGCCTGCCCGTGAAGGCGGGGGATGCGCTCGTCATCCCGGCGGACGTGCCTCGGTACGCGTGGGAGGCGGACGAGGCGCTCACGGTCATCCGCGCGTTCTACGGCTCGTCCGGGCCGTAACGGATCTGCTCATACGCGCGGAGTAGGGCCGGATCGCCCGGATCCCGAAGTTCGTCGGGCAGGCGGCCGACCAACGAGCGGATGGTCTCGGCTCGTGCGAGGGTGTGCCCTGTGCGGTGCCAGGCGCGCAAGCGCTGCTGCATGCGGACGCGCACGGGCTCGGATGTGGGCACTAGCCGAAACCCATCTTCAATTCGCCTCTGGGTGATGCGCGAAGGAACAGCCTCTGGGGCGCGCGAAAGCTCGCGGTTTCGAACGAGCCCGCGCGCCATCCACCCTAGCGCCACGAGCAGGGCCACGGCGACGGCGGCTGCGGTCAACACGAGCGGCAAGGGGACGGCCGTGTGCGCCGCGGCCGCGGGCTGCCGGAGCCCGAGCGGCGGGTGGTTCGCCGCGGTCGGCCTGCCTGTCACGGCGCGTGGTCGAGCGATTCGGGGCAAAATGGCCACGAGCACCGCACCCGCTGCGACCAGGCCGGCCGTTGTGATGGACAGGCGGACGACCGCCTTGAGCAACCGGACAGGCACGTCGCGGAAGGCCACGGCGAGCGCGATGGGCGCAAACCATGCGCCTTCCAAGCGCGAGCCGTAAGTCAGCCGATGCGCGGCCCGCGCCGTCGCCACGGCTGCGAGCATGGTGAGGCACGGATAGGCTGTGGCCACGGCTTGCCCTGCAGGGGTCGGCGCGGCCAGCGGTCGTACGAAGACGAGGTAGGTCACCCAGCCCGTCACGACGATCCCGGTCGCGGCGCGAACTAAGCCGCGACTCGCGAGGGCGATGTCGCCGTAGGTCGCGAAGGGGAGCCACAGTGCTGCGGCGAGGATGGACGCAGCGATGCCTGCGGCGAGCCAGCTCGGCCGGTGCAGGGGAACAAAGCCCGCTGCGCTGCACACCGCTCCTGCGGCGGCGCCAAGGGCAGCGGCCTGTGGAGCGGGGCGCCGCGCCGCGGCGGCCGCACAGGCGCTCGACGCCCATGCCGAAACGGTGAGCCAGATGAGGTCCCCGAAGTCACCCGAGCGACTCCAGAACAAGCTCGCGATGGCCCACGCGGCCATCATCCCTTGAGATCCACTCATCAACGCGCGAAAGGTGAGAGGCGCGTCCGCGAGGCCGATGTACGACCGCCTCCCTGATTGAACGGTGCCGCGATTACCTGTTCGCATCGTGTGAAGCCTCCACGGTTGCGTCTTGACGATCTTCTTCCGCGGATGGACGGGCCGAAATCCATGTGACCTGAACCCCAAAACGGGACGTCCAGCTTTTTGCGGCGCCCTCTGCGCGTGGGCTCAGGACAATCCAGTGCCGCGGCGACGAAGGGGATCGCGACAATGCGGTCGCCAGCGCGTCGAGATCGCACGTCGCGATGGGCTGGGCGTGCGCGAGCAGGGATGCGACGCCCTCTGCAGAGAGCCACGCGATGGTCGCCCGCTGCCGATTCCCACAGGCGGCGTTGGTGGCGAAATCCACGCGCCCGCCGCCGCGTGTGAGCCACTGCGCGATGGCGAGCGCCTGCTCGCACATGGCGTCAAACGTGTCGGGATGGAGCGCGCCTGCCCAATAAGGATCGGTCGCCTGGGCGCTCAGGACGATGGCCCAGTCCGGCGCCTCGGTGGTGAAAAATTCCTTGACCATCAGTTGACCGAGCCGCGCCGATGCGCGCCAGTGGATGTGCCGGACCGGATCGCCCATGACGTAGGGTCGCACGCTGCGCAGCGCGGTCTCGTCGGGAAACGCGCGGGATTCGCGGGTCATCCACCCGGAAGGGGCGAATGGGAAGCGTGGTCCCACGCGTAGTTGGCGGGGCCGCACCGCGAGGGACACCCGATTGTCCAGGGCGATGTGGGTGTCGAGGAGGCCTAATCCCTCGCTGAGTGCCGCGCGCGCCTGAACGGGGTGGGCGGGGCCCCGACGCCAAGCGTACGCGCGAAACTCGATGTCTGCTTGGCGACGTGGGAGGACGGAGAGCGCCACACGCCCAAGGCGTGACGCTTGTTCGCGATGAAAGGACAGTTGTGGCGGCAGCTCGATCTCGACCTCGGCCAAGGGGATGGGCATAAAGGACCGATTGACGAGCGTCACGCAGAGACTCACTTCATCACCGGGGTTCATCTCCGCGCGGCTGGCGGTCAGGAAGCCCTCGACGCGCCCCGAGACTGCGCGAGCAAATGCGCGCGGCCAAAGCCAAAGGGCCATCACGATGAGCAAGGGAAGCCACAGCCAGGTCACGGCGAGCTCACTTCGCGTTCGTGCGGCACCGGCGTGTCGCCGAGGATGGATTCGAGGAGTCGATCTCGCTCCCCGCGATCCGCCCACGCGATGTCATACACGAGTCGGTGGCGCATCACAGGAACAAACGCCTCTTGAACGTCGTCGGGCGTGACGAAGTGCCGCCCCGCGAGGAGGGCGAGCGCCTGCGAGAGCCGCACGAGCCACACGGCCGACCGAGGGCTTGCACCGAGGGAGATTTGGTCGTGATCGCGCGTGCGCCTGGCGAGCGATACGGCGTAGCGCACCACGTCGTCGTGCACGAAGACCCTCTGGGCCATGTGTTGCAGCTTGACAAGCCGGTCGGCGCCAAGGACGGGGGCCGGGGCAGGGCCGTCCGCTCCTTCGGCCATGACGCGCTTGACCATCTCAATCTCGAGGGATTCCGGCAGATACCCGAGGGATACCTGCACGAGGAACCGGTCGAGTTCCGCCTCGGGCAGGGGGAAGACGCCCTGCGACTCGACGGGATTCGCGGTCGCGAGGACAAAGAACGGCCGCGGCAGGGGTCTCACTTCGCCGTCGACGGTCACCGCGCGTTCGGCCATCGCCTGAAGAAGCGCCGACTGCGTACGGGGAGTGGCCCGGTTGATCTCGTCAAACAACAGGACTTGCGTGAAGATGGGACCCGGGTGGAACCGGAACGCCTCCTCGCGCGGATGGTACACCGTGGTTCCGATGACGTCCGCGGGGAGGAGATCCGGCGTACCCTGCACCCGGGCGAACGACAGCCCGAGCGCAGCAGCGAGGGAGGAGGCGAGTTTTGTCTTGCCTGTTCCGGGTACGTCTTCAAGGAGCGCGTGGCCTCCGGCAAGGCACGCGGCGACGAGCAACTTCACGGCCTGATCTTGGCCCACGACGCAATGGCACACTGCGCGGATGACGGCGTCGAGGTCCGGCTTTGCCTGCGCGACCGATTCCGACGTCAACGTCTCGGGCATGTCATTCCTTCCTTTCTGTATCCTTCGATGGCGCCTGCCACGCTCACTGGAAGAACCATCCGTGACTGAACAACCCTGCGCCGAGCGTCCCCACCGTGGCGAACGCCGAAAACACCATCCAATAGAGCGGCGCAGTGGGGCGCTGGACGAAGCTGCGGGCGATGCCGGCGGTCGCGGGATACGCGACGGCAGCGAAGCGGAGCGTGCTCTCGAGCGGATTGTGCGGCATGTTGGCGCAAAGATCGATGACTGCCAAGCCCCACATCCACAGACCGCTTTCCAGACTATCGATGATTCTGCCATCTTGGGGCGCCAAAAGAAAGCGATCTCGCCAGATGGCCAGTCCGCCTTGCACGCAGAGGAGTCCTACGACGAATACGGTGACGAGGCCCACCGAGGTGAACGCGCGCTCGGCCAGGGCGTCCCGCACGTTGACAAATGGCCAAGTCCAATGGCGGTGCCAGCTCGATTCGGCTGCGAAGATTGCGAATGGCGTGCCAAATCGGTGCCACATATAGAGCGCATAGGCTGCGGGCGTGATGCAGAAGGAGGCCGTGAAGCCCATGGCCGCGAGGAAGCGGCGGAATCTGACCAGTCTCAGGACAAACAGAATGGCGAATGCGCCGAGATCGTGAAAGGATGGGGCGAGGAAGGCGCCGAGGCAGGCCGCGGCCAGGCGCCGCCTGTCCCGTGGGCGCTGAAGGCCCCAGAGGATGACAAGAAATGCCGTCAACGTGTACGTCTCGGTATAAAGCGAACTGAAGATGATGGCGCACGGGTTGGCGGCGAGCAGCATGGCCGCTGGAAACCCCGCGCCCTTCCATTCTTGCTCCGCGATGGTGTAGGCGAGCACGAGATCCAGAAGAAACAGCAGATTGGTGAGCACCCACGCGCCTTCGATGCCGAGCGCGTGAACGAGGATGGGCAGCCCGGGCAGGAAGGCGGCCGCTTTGTCGTAGGGGACGAAGGGCACGGAGTTCCCCGTCGGGATGAACGTCTTCTGCACGGTCAAGGGAAACACGTACCCGTAGCGGCCGATGTCCACGAACCACTGGCTGTCCCACTGGACGAAGTTGTCGAGCCACGTGCCAGTGACGGCGAGCCTGGCCGGCGCGTCGCCAATCGGGCCGAGGAGCCCAATGAGCACAATAATCCAGTGCGTCGCCCAAGCGGTGAGGACCTGCCGGACGAGGGGGACGCGAGAGAGCCGCTCTTGAACGTTCAATGAAACTTCGCTCCCGTCTGTGTGCTTTGCGCGCGAAGTTTTGCGCGGGAATTCCGACTGTGGTATACATAGAAATCGGAAAAGGATAGGGTTTGTCCTACCCGTCTATTCATTCTCTGACACCAGGCCGGAATTCCTGCTTGGGATCCCCGGGTGTCCCAAGGCGCCCCAAGCGGGTGCTCCGTCATGCCCAGTGCGCGTGGAAGAGGGGTTCACAATGGCGAACGAACAACCTGGATCATTGCAGACGTTCTGGCATCAGTTCTCAGGGCCGAACTTGGCCTACCTGCTTGAGCAGTATGAGCAGTATCTCGCGGATCCCAACGCCGTGCCGGAGGACGTGCGCAGCTTATTCGCGCAATACGGGGATCCGGCTCAGGCGGTATCTGCTTCACCGATAGAGACACAACCGGTGTTCGGACCTCAGGTTTCCGCTTTGTCGCCTCGCACGCTGGAGGCCGCGGCAAAGGCCTACCAGCTGGCGCAAGCCATCCGCGCGAACGGCCATCTTGCGGCGGATACGGATCCGCTGTTTGCTCCCGAAGGTTCTCCCGAACTGGAGCCGTCGACGTACGGCCTTGTGGAAGCCGATCTCGCCTCTCTACCCGCTTCAGTGGTGGGAGGCCCCATCGCGCAAACCGCGCCTAACGCACTCGCGGCCATCGAGGCGTTGCGGAAGGCGTATTGCAGTGACCTCGGCTACGAGTTTGCCCATCTTTCGAGCCGCGAAGAACGGGCGTGGTTCGAGGATCAGATTGAAAATCGGCGTTTCCATCAGCCGCTCACGCTGGACGAAGCGAAGGCGCTTTACGAGTTGCTGGCGCGCACGCAGCTCTTCGAGCGGTTCATGCACAAGCGCTTCGTAGGCCAGAAGCGGTTCTCGGTCGAAGGTGTCGACGCGCTCGTTCCCATGGTGGATGCGCTTGCGAAGATGGCAGTAGACGCCGGTTTCGATCACGTCTTCATCGGCATGGCACACCGCGGCCGATTGAACGTCCTCGCTCACGTGCTGAAGAAGCCCTACGAGCGCATCTTCTCCGAGTTCCATGCCGGCAATGGCATGGCTTCGGACGAGGAACTCGCGGAGTACATGCTCGGCTGGGGCGGCGATGTGAAGTACCACATGGGCTGGACGCGCACTTTCGAGACTGCGAACGGCCGAAAGGCGCGGTATGTGTTGTCGAACAATCCAAGCCACCTGGAATTCGTCGATCCCGTCGTCGAAGGCATGACGCGCGCGGCGCAGGACGACCGCACGCGTCCCGGGCAGCCCATCCAGGACGTGCACAAGGCGTTTCCCATCCTGGTTCACGGGGACGCCGCGTTCACTGGCGAGGGTGTCGTGGCTGAGACGCTCAACTTCTCGAAGATCCCCGGCTATTACACCGGCGGAACGGTTCACATCATCGCCAATAACCACCTCGGTTTCACCGCGGACCCGGAGCAGGGCCGGTCGACGCGTTACGCGAGCGACATCGCCAAAGGCTACGATCTGCCGGTGGTTCACGTCTCCGCGGACAATCCGGAAGCCTGCCTGCGTGCGGTACGCCTCGCCTTCCTGTATCGCGAGACGTTCCAGAAGGACATCGTCATTGACCTCGTCGGGTATCGCCGTTGGGGCCACAACGAGTCGGACGATCCCGCGATGACGCAGCCGGTGATGTACGCGAAAATCGCGTCCCATCCGACTGTGATGGAAATCTACGCAAACGATCTCGTCTCGCGGGGCGCGTTCACGGCAGCGGATCTACAGAAAATCGACCAGGCCATCGACGAGGAATTGCTGCAGGCCTACAAGAAATACCCGGAGATCCACACGCCTGCGGCCATCACGGACTTCTCGGAGCCCACGGAGGACGCAAGTCCCGTACCTCTGGAGGAACTGAAGGAGATCAACCGGGCTCTCCTGGAGACGCCGCCCGACTTTACCGTGTACCCGAAGCTGAAGCGCATCCTGGAGCGGCGCCGAGACGCGCTCGACGGAGGCGACATCGACTGGGCGCACGCCGAAGCCTTGGCGTTTGGAACCATCCTGCGATCCGGCACGCCCATCCGCATGTCCGGCCAGGATTCGGAGCGCGGAACGTTTGGTCAGCGCCACCTCGTGCTCCACGACGCGAACACCAATGCTCGCTACGCTCCGCTCCAGCATCTGCCGGGAGCCAAGGCGAGCTTCGTCGTGTACAACAGTCCGCTCTCGGAGACGGCCGTGATCGGATTCGAATACGGCTATTCGGTGGAAGCCAAGGACGCGCTCGTGTTGTGGGAAGCGCAGTACGGCGACTTCGCCAACGTCGGTCAGCCCCTCTTTGACAACTTCATCGTGGCCGCGCGGTCGAAGTGGGGGGAGACCTCTGGGCTGGTGCTGCTTTTGCCGCACGGGTTCGAGGGGCAAGCGCACGAGCATTCGAGTGGCCGCGTGGAGCGCTTCCTGCAGCTCGCCGCTCGCAACAACATCGTCGTGGCGAACGTGACGACCTCCGCGCAGTACTTCCATCTGCTGCGGCGCCAGGCGGCACGGCTCAAAAACCCGCGTCCGCTCGTCATCATGACGCCGAAGAGCTTGCTCAGGAACCCGCTTGCGGCCTCGAAGCCGGAAGATCTGACCAATGGCCGGTTCCAGCCGGTTCTGCACTTCGCCAAGACCGGGGAGGGCGCGCAGGCGGTTCGCCGCCTGATTCTCTCGAGTGGCAAGGTGGGCGTCGATCTCGCCGCGGAGATGTCCAAGCGGGGCGAGGAGGCGTGCGCGCACGTGGCTACCGCGCGCGTTGAGCAGTTGTACCCGTTCCCGGCGGATCGCGTGAAGGACGTGATCGCGTCGTATCCCAACCTGCAAGAGGTGGTGTGGCTCCAGGAGGAGCCCGAGAACCAGGGGCCGTGGAACTTCATGCGGCCGAGGTTGCAGGAACTTCTTCCGGCGTCGGTGAAACTCCGTTATATCGGCCGTCCCGAGCAGGGCTTCGTGGCGGAAGGATCGCCGGACGTGCACAACCGCGTACAAGCTGAAATTTTGGCGCAGGCGTTGGCAAACGATATCCACTAAGGGCGCATGCCGAATACGGGGAGGAAGCCATTGTGGCAGAGGTCAAGGTTCCATCGCTAGGCGAGTCGATTGTGGAAGCGACGATTGGACAGTGGCTCAAGCGCGAAGGGGATGCGGTTGAGTCGGGCGAGGCTATCGCGGAACTGGAGACGGACAAGGTCAACGTGGAGGTCATTGCGGAGGAGTCGGGTGTCCTGGCGCAGATCCTCAAGCAGGTCGGGGATACCGTGGCGATAGGGGATGTCATTGCTGTGATTGCGGAGGGCCAGGCGCCGTCTGCGCCTGCCTCGGAGTCGGCTCCGGCAGCGCAGGCGCAGGAGGTCAAGCCGTCGGCGCCGAGCGCTCCGCAGGTGCAACCACAGGCGCCGTCCGCGTCATCTGCGCCATCCTCGCCGCAGGTCTCGGCGCAGCCTCAGGTCTCCGTGCCGGGCGAACTTCTGGTGCGCCCGACGCCGTCGCTGCGGCGGGCTGCGGCCGCGCAGGGGATTGATCTCCGCCAGGTGCAGGCCGGCGCTTTGGGCCTGGGCGCCCAACCATCGGCCCCTGCGGCGCCTCAGGTGCCTTCCGCTCCGAGCGCTCAGCCCGCGACACCGTCGGCGCTGCGCCCGGATGAGGAACGGATCAGGATGTCGCGTCGCCGCGCGACTATCGCGAAGCGCCTGGTGGAGGCGCAGCACACCGCGGCCATGCTGACGACGTTCAACGAAGTGGACATGAGCCGGGTCATCGAAATCCGCAAGCGGCGCAAGGACGCGTTCCGGGAGAAGTACGGCGTGGGGCTTGGCTACATGTCGTTCTTCACGAAGGCGGTCGTGGGCGCGCTGAAGCAGTTCCCGCTCCTGAACGCGGAGATTCAGGGCGAGGACATGATTGTGAAACACCACTACGACATTGGCATCGCGGTGGCGACGGAGGGCGGCCTCGTCGTGCCGGTGGTTCGGAACGCGGATCGCCTGACGTTTGCCGAGATCGAGCAGCAGATTGCCGATCTCGCCGCGCGCGCTCGCGCGAACAAGCTGACGCTCGAGGAGTTGCAGGGTGGGACCTTCACCATCACGAACGGCGGCACGTTTGGCTCGCTGTTCTCGACGCCGATTCTGAACGCGCCCCAGGTCGGCATCCTTGGGATGCACAACATCGTAGAGCGCCCGGTGGCGGTGAATGGGCAGGTGGAGATCCGCCCGATGATGTATATCGCGCTTTCGTACGATCACCGCATTGTCGACGGGGCCGAGGCTGTGAGCTTCTTGGTGACCGTGAAGCGGCTGATCGAGGATCCCGAGTCCCTGTTGCTCGAAGGCTGACATGCCAACCTGGACGGCGGGGGCGGCTCAGGCCGCACCCCGCCGTTTCTATGGCGCCTCCAAGGATGCCGCGCATTCGCGAATCGCGCGCCGATGATTTATACTCTATACGGATTGTCGAAATCCGTTGAATGGCGCGGAAACCGCTTGATTTCGGCGCGGAGGTGTCGCAGCGCCGAAGGTCGGACAGTTTGGTTTGCGCGGCGCGTCATGGCGCGCTCGCATCAGCATAAGGATGGGATCGACATGGACGGAAAGACGAGATCGGATGTCGCTCTGATTGGTGGCGGCATCATGAGTGCCACGCTGGGTACCTTGTTTCGACAGCTTGCGCCTGAATGGACCATCACCGTGTTCGAACGCCTGGACGAGGTGGCTGTGGAAAGTTCCAACGAGTGGAACAACGCGGGTACAGGCCACTCTGCGCTCTGCGAGCTGAACTACACCGTCGAAAAGCCAGATGGAAGCATCGACATCTCCAAGGCCATTCAGGTGAACGAGCAGTTCCTCGTTTCTCGCCAATTTTGGTCGTTCCTCGTGCGACAGGGCATCATCGAACATCCGAGAGATTTTATCGTGCCTGTGCCGCACATGAGCTTCGTGCAGGGCGAGACCAACGTGGCGTTTTTGAAGAAACGGCATCAGTTGTTGTCTCAGCACCCGCTTTTCCAGGGGATGGAATACTCCGAGGATCCCGAGCGGCTCCGGGAATGGATTCCGCTGATGATGAAGGATCGGAAGCTGGACCGCCCGATTGCCGCTACGTGGATTGCGTCCGGAACGGACGTGAACTTCGGCGCGCTCACCCGAATGCTGTTCCACTACCTGGAGCGCGAAGGCGTAGACGTGCAGTGCGGGAAAGAGGTCCAGGACCTGAAGCGCACGCGCGATGGCATGTGGCAGCTCCGCGTGCGCGATGTCAAGACCGGCACCACCTATGAGCACGTGTCGAAGTTCGTCTTCGTCGGGGCCGGGGGATGGAGTCTACTGCTTCTGCAGAAATCCGGAATTGAAGAGGGGAAGGGCATCGGTGGTTTCCCAGTGAGCGGCCTTTTCATGGTCTGCGAGAATCCCGAGATTGTCCGCCAGCATCGCGCCAAGGTGTATGGCAAGGCTCCTGTGGGCGCGCCCCCCATGTCCGTGCCACATCTGGACTCTCGCGTCATCGGCGGTCGGGAGTACGTGTTGTTTGGACCGTTTGCCGGGTTTTCGCCGCGCTTCTTGAAGACGGGCTCCATGCTCGACCTGTTCAAGTCGGTCAAGCTTCACAATTTGTCGACGCTGCTCGCCGCGGGCGCGAAGAACGCTTCGCTGACGCTGTATCTCATCCGACAGCTTATGCTGACGAAAAAGCAGCGCATGGACGAGCTGCGCGAGTTCGTGCCCACGGCGCGCGATGAGGATTGGCGCCTCGTCGTCGCGGGGCAGCGCGTTCAGGTCATCAAGCGCCATCCGCGCGGCGAGCTTCAGTTCGGCACCGAGGTCGTGAGCGCGAAGGACGGGTCCATCGCAGCGCTGCTCGGCGCGTCGCCGGGCGCTTCCGTCGTCGTGTCGATTATGTTGGAGGTCATTCGCAAGTGTTTCCCGGACCGGCTGCCGGAGTGGGAGAACAAAATCCGCGAAATGATCCCGTCGTACGGCGTCACGCTGCGCGACAGGCCCGATTTGATGCGCTCCATCCAGGCCGAAACGGCCGAGGTCCTGGGGCTCCATCAGATGGAGGCTCGGACGGACGCGTGATCCATGCTCAAGGAGGGCGCGCCAGCATGTCTGGCGCGTCCTTTGTGATCGGGCGGGAAGGCGTGTTGTCTTGAAAATCAAGCGTCTGTTACACTAGGCGTATCCAGCCGAGACGGCGAAGAGGAGGTCGCGCATGGAGTTTCAGCGGAGTGGCATTAGTCTGATTTACCGACTGGAAATCGCCAACAAAGGCAACACGTTTGCGAAGGTGGCGAGCTTGGTCGGGAACGCCGGCGGCGATATCGCGGCGGTGGACGTGATCCGCGTGACGCAGGACGTGGTGGTGCGAGACGTGACCATCAACGTGGCGAGTCGCGAACATGGCCGCCAGATCGCCGAGTTGCTCGACGCGGAGCCGGGGATCCACGTGGTGGCGGTGTCCGACCGGACCTTCCTCGTTCACTTGGGTGGAAAGCTCGAAGTCGTGCCGAAGATCCAGGTGAAGAACCGCGAGGATCTTTCGCGCGTGTACACACCGCATGTAGCGCGGGTGTGCGAGGCGATTCACGAGGATCCCTCTAAGGCGTTTCAGCTCACCATCAAGCGCAACACGGTGGCCGTCGTCTCGGACGGCACGGCGGTGCTGGGCCTCGGGGACATCGGCCCGTATGCGGCCATGCCGGTGATGGAAGGCAAGGCCATGTTGTTCAAACAGTTTGCGGGTGTGGACGCGTTCCCCATCTGCCTCGACACGAAGGATCCAGACGAAATCGTCGAGACGGTGAAGCGCATCGCGCCAGCGTTTGGCGGCATCAATCTGGAGGATATCTCGTCTCCGCGATGTTTCTATATCGAGGAGCGTCTGAAACAGGAGCTCGATATCCCCGTCTTCCACGACGACCAGCACGGGACGGCAGTCGTCATGTTGGCTGGTCTGATGAACGCGGCGAAGCTCGTCGGGAAGAAGCTCGAGGACATGAAGGTCGTGATCGTCGGCATCGGCGCCGCGGGTGTGGCCTGCACCAAGATGCTTTTGTCCGCAGGGGTGAAGAACATCATCGGCGTCACGCTCGAGGGCATTCTGCACCGCGGAAAGCAGTACGACAACGAGATCTGGAACTGGTACAAGGAGCACACGAATCCAGACAACATCACGGGCACCCTGGACGACGCCATCGTGGGCGCGGACGTGTTCATCGGCGTGTCGGGACCTGGCGTGCTGACGGTTGATCACATCAAGAAGATGGCGCCGGATCCGATTGTCTTCGCGATGGCCAACCCGACGCCGGAGATCGAGCCGGAACTAGCGGCGCCGCACGTGCGCGTGCTCGCCACGGGTCGATCCGACTACCCCAATCAGATCAACAACCTTCTCTGCTTCCCGGGCATGTTCAAGGGGGCGTTGGCGGCGCGCGCGTCGACCATCAACGAGGAGATGAAGCTCGCAGCCGCACAGGCCATCGCGTCCATCATCCGCGAGAACGAGTTGCGCGAGGACTACATTATTCCGTCTGTCTTTAACCAAGCGGTTGTTCAACGAGTCGCGGACGCGGTAGCCGAGGCCGCACGCCGTACGGGCGTGGCGCGGCGCGAAGTCATGCCGAAGGACAACTATTGATTCCTTCCAGCATCGAGCGGACGGAGCCTGTCGAGAGACGAACGGGCGCGAGCGGGGTGCGAGAGCCCCGCTCGTCGTGCTTTCGGAGATGTGTGCGGCTGAACGCAGGCGTGCTAGAATCGATGAAAATGCCAACGTTTGACGTGTAGGAGCGAAGATGAACATGGAATTCGAAGCAGAGTTGGTGTCGCGGTTCTTTGCTGCCTTGGGAAAACCCTGCGCGTGGATCTCGTGGACACCGTCGCTCCCCAACGCGCCTCTTGGCGAATGGGTGGAAGGTCCGGAGGGCGCGCTCTACTTGCGCGTCGGGGACCGTCTCGGCGTCGACGGAACGCCGCTCGCGCCCGGCGAACGGGCGTTTTTGACCTGGGTGCTGTCTTCGTCTCGTGGGCAAGGGGATGCCGAGCCCGTGGCACGCCTTCGCCAATGCGCCGCGGAGGATCTCGTCGCAGCCGCCGCAGGGCTGGCGTGTGCCGAGCCGATTGCGCAGGTCGCCGCATCCTTGTCTCTCTCCGCGTGCCCGGCTCACCTCGTGGCCATCGAGTGGACGACTCGCGTCGGCGGCGCAGCGGAGCACCGCGAGAGCGCCGAAATGGTGAAGAAGGTCACCGAGGCGTACGTCGAGGTCGAGGCTTGGCACCTGTCTTCCCACCTCTCGCTGGCCATCGCTTCGGTTCCACGAGCCGCGCTTCGCCACGCCTGGCTGTCCCTTGGGCACGCGGAGATGGACGTCCGCGGAATTTCGGCGCTGGCGGAACAAATCGCGAGCGCGTTGCGAAGTGAGGCGATGGTTGACGCGCGCGTGGCCGTCTCGGGCGTCATTCGGACACCGCAGGAGGCAGCGGCCGGCGTGGCGACGCTCGAGCTAGCGCGGCGAGAGGCGGTCCGGCGAAACACGGAGGCCGCAGTGTTTGGCGACGACCCTGTGCGGATGGCCCTTCTGTGGCTGGACGAGCCGTCGAGAAGGGCTTTTTTGCGCGCTGTGTCGGCCATTTCGGAGGAAGAAATGCAGGACTGGCCCGCAGGCTGGGGTGAGATCGCCGAGGCGATGGTGCGATCCAATCTGAACATCAGCGAAGCGGCGAGATCGCTCTATATGCACCGGAACACGCTGCTCGCGCGAATCGAGAAACTGCGGGATGTGTCGGGGTTCGACGTTCGCCGGGGCACCGATGCGTTCGCGCTCTTGGCCGCGGCGACCCTTCTTCGGGGGCAATCTGCACTCGAATAGGCCAAGGGTCTGTACAAGTTGCACATGGCCATCGTGAAAGCGTTTTGCTACGCTCGGGGTGAGCATTCTGACAGGGAGTTGATAGCGTGGCTCGCGTGTTGCTCGAGCACATCTACAAGACCTATCCTGGCCAGACGGAGCCGACGGTGAAGGACTTCAATCTCGACATTCAGGACAAAGAATTCACCGTGTTCGTCGGCCCCTCCGGCTGCGGCAAGACGACGACACTTCGCATGATTGCTGGACTCGAGGACATCACGGAGGGAAACCTGTACATCGGCGATCGCCTCGTGAACGACGTGCCGCCGAAGGACCGGGACATCGCGATGGTGTTCCAAAACTACGCGCTCTATCCGCATATGACGGTGTATCAGAACATGGCGTTCGGCCTGAAGCTGCGCAAGGTGCCGAAGGCCGAGATCGACCGGCGGGTGCAGGAGGCGGCGAAGATCCTCGACATTGCGCACCTGCTCGACCGAAAACCGAAGGCGCTCTCCGGCGGTCAGCGCCAGCGCGTGGCGTTGGGTCGTGCCATCGTGCGCGAGCCGCAGGTGTTCCTGATGGATGAGCCGCTGTCGAACCTGGACGCCAAGTTGCGCGTGCAGATGCGCGCGGAGATCCGGAAGCTCCATCAGCGCTTGCAAACGACTGTGATTTACGTTACACATGATCAGACGGAAGCCATGACGATGGGCGACCGCATCGTGGTCATGCGCGATGGCGTGATCCAGCAGGCGGATACGCCGCAGGTCGTGTATTCGCAGCCCAAGAACATGTTCGTCGCCGGCTTTATCGGTTCGCCTGCCATGAACTTCATTCGCGGCGAGATCGTGCAGGACGGGGATGCGTTCTACTTCCGCGCGCCTTCCATTTCGCTGCGCTTGCCGGAGGGCCGTTACGGCGTGTTGAAGGCGTCGGGGGCCATCGGCAAGCCCGTCGTGCTCGGCGTGCGGCCGGAAGACCTGCACGATGAGGAAGTGTTCATGACGACCTACCCCGACTCCGTGCTGCAGATGCAGGTGGAAGTCGTGGAACACATGGGGTCGGAGGTGTATCTGCATACGAGCATCGGGCCGAACACGATCGTCGCGCGCGTGAACCCGCGCCACGTCTACCACGTCGGAAGCTCGGTCAAGCTCGCGGTTGACTTGAACAAGATTCATATCTTCGACGCGGAGACGGAGGAGTCCATCGGCTTCGCCGCAGGTCCTGCGGGTGAACGTCAAGAAGCTTTGGTGTGATGTCGAGGTGTTGATGACATGGTGGAAAAGGTTCTGACCGTCAATCTTCCCCAGGGGCTCGCGGCGCGGCCAGCGGCGGAGTTTGTCAAGCGGGCGTCGTCGTTTTCTAGCCAGATTCGGATTGGGAAAAACGGACATTTCGTGGACGCGAAGAGCGTCCTGGGGGTGATGTCCATGGCCATCGCTCGTGGGGAATCGGTCACCTTGCAGGCTGAGGGGAGCGACGCAGAGCGGGCTGTGGAGACCCTCGCGGAATTGCTGTCGCGCGATACGTTCGAGTGAACGCCTTGACGGATCCGAGCCCGGCGCCACCTGGCGTCGGGCTCGCATCGCGTGAGGCGGTGGAGAAGGAAATTCAGCGGTCATCCCGAATAGGTGGAGAGGGTTCGACGGTACGCCGGGCATGGGTCCGGCGGCGTCGACGATTCGTTCGGTTGGAGGTCCGCCATGTCCACCTATGACGACATCCCAGCGCGCGCAGACACGCGCCTTCGCAAGCTCGGTCAGCGGTTTGTGGATCTGTTACCGACGCTCAGCATTCGTCAGAAGTTCCTCGTCCATACCGGCCTCGTAACTCTTCTTCTCGTCGCTCTCGGCGTCGTGAACGGCATCCTGGTCAGCCAACTGCACCAGTCGGTTCGAAAGCTGGAGCAGGCGGACACGGTGCTGAACCTCATTCGGCAGTTTGATGATGACATCGTGACCGCGGACAACGATGCGGCGCTCTACCTCCTCACGCCGAATGGCGACAACGCGCAGTTCAACCTTCAGGATTACCAGAACGATCTCGCCCGCGTGCAACAGGATCTGAGCGTTTTGCAGCGTGAGCCGGTCAATGCGACCGACAAGGCCATCCTCGACCTATTCCAGTCGGAGTGGCAGCAGATCTTGGATCAAAATGAGACCGCTTTCCGCCTGGCGTCGACAAGCCTGTCCGACGCGCAGGCGATGTTCACCAACAACACGCTGCAGCCCTTGATCCAGAGTCTGTCGGAATTCACGCAGGACGAGCAGGCGCTCAAAAATGCGGCCGCCGAGAACGTCAATCGCCTGCTCGTGCAAACCTTTGTCTGGAGTACCGTCGTGGCGCTGGTCGCCATCGCCATAGGTCTCGCCGGCAGTGCGACGCTCGCCATCACGATATCGGGCCCCATCGTGCGGCTCCGCCAGATGGCGCTCAAAGTGTCGCAGGGCGACCTGCGCGTCCGGCCCGTCGAAGCGCGCACACGCGATGAGATCGAAGATCTCGCGCGCGTCTGGAACGACCTCGTCGGCAATCTCAGGGCGCTCATCGGCGCCATCGCGGGCGCTTCTGAACACGTGGCGACGAGCGCCGAAGAGTTATCGGCGAGTTCCGACGAACTGATGCGCGCGACGGCCGAGATCGCGCGGTCCATCGAGCAGGTGGCGGCTGGCGCCGAGGAACAGATGAAACAGATTGAGGACACGTCAAACGCCGTGTCCCAGGTGCAAGCCGAGATCGGCAAGGTGTCGCGCCTTGCAGAAGGTCTGCATCAGACCGCCGAGCGGACCGATGGCGAAGCGGAGGCGGGAACGCAGGTCATGGACGCGATGGCGCGCCAGATGGAGGCCATCCGGCAACGCGCCGCCGATGCTGCGGAGGTCATGCGTAAGACGGCGGAGGCTTCGGAAAGCGTTCGGCAGATTGTTGCGGCCATCATGCACATCGCCGACGAGACCAACCTCTTGGCGCTGAACGCGGCCATCGAGGCCGCCCGCGCGGGCGATCACGGCCGCGGGTTTGCCGTCGTAGCCGAGGAGGTCAGGAGCCTGTCCAAGGCGTCCGCCGACGCGGCGCGCGAGATTCACGGCATTGTCGATCGCGTCGTTCGCTCCATGAACGAGGTGGCCCAATCCATTCAGGCGGTCACCGCGGAAGTGGACGCCGGCGCGTCCGTTGCCGACGAGACGAAGCGGACGTTCGCGCGAATCAGGACCTCCATGGCGGAAGTGGCATCAGGCGTCGAAGAGGTTGCAGAAGCCACCAAAACCATCGTCGCCCAGGCGGATCACATGTCGAGCGACATGGCCGTGGTGGTGGAACTGGCGCAACAGGCCGCCCGCGAGTCGGAGAGCGTGGTGGCCGCTTCTCAGCAACAGGCGAGTTCGATGCAGGAAATTGCATCCACTGCTGCATCGCTCAGTTCTCGAGCACAGGATCTGCAATCTCTCATCGGCCGTTTTCTGATCTAGGCCGAAGTTTCTCAGTTTTGGGACGAGCGTTCGTTGCGCGAAGCTTCGCCCCGTTGTAACCTGATACGGAGACCGATAGAGAAAACCGACACTCGGAGTGGAGAGGACAGGAGGGTATCTCGTTGGCGAACGACGCACCCTTGCACCGGGACATACGCGTCCTCGGGGATTTGTTGGGAGAAGTGCTGGTCGAGCAGTGCGGCCGGCGCGTCTTCGATCACGTCGAATCCATTCGCCTCGCGGCCAAGGCCTTTCGCGCCGACCCGTCGCCCGAAACGCGCGCGGCGCTGCAGGCAGCCGTGTCCGCCGTCGAGCCCGAGCACCGGAATGACGTGATTCACGCGTTTTCGGTCTACTTTCAGCTGGTCAACCTGGCGGAACAGAATCACAGACTCCGCCGGCACCGCGACTACGACCGCTCGCAACAGGTGTTGCGCGGTTCCTTTCGCGAAGCCATGCGCACGCTAGCTCATCGCGGCATGACCGCCGACGACATCGAGGCGCTGCTTCAGGAAGTCGGGATTGAGCTCGTGCTCACCGCGCACCCCACGGAGGCGCTGCGCCGCACGGTACTCGATAAACACACGAAGATCGCGGCATTCCTCGAGGAAATGGACGATCCGCGCAAGACGCCGAGAGAGCTCGACGTGCTCCGCGAACGAATTCGCACGGAGATTGTCGCGTTGTGGCAGACGCGATCCGTCCGTAAGCAGCGCATCACCGTCCTGGATGAGGTCCGAAACGGGCTCTACTTTCTGGACCAGATCCTGTTTGACGTTCTTCCTCGCGTCCATCAGAAGCTCGAACAGGCGGTCGAGGAACAATTCGGCCGTCAGTTGCTCGAATTGCCGCCGTTGATTCGCTTCGGTTCGTGGATGGGGGGCGATCGCGACGGCAATCCGAACGTCACGTCCGACATCACCTGGCAGACCCTCGTCCTCCATTGCGATCTCGCCCTCAACAAATATGAGCAAAAGTTGCGAGAACTCGGGCGCGATCTTAGTGTGTCCGTGGACCGGGCGGGCGCGGATGAGGATCTCCTGGCTTCCCTGGGGCACGAAAACGACGAGCCATACCGCGCGCTCATCAACCGGATGTTGGAACGAATTTCCAACACGCGGAAGCGACTGCACGGGGAACGGGTGGACGGTCCCGATTACGCGTCCCCCGACGAAATGATGGAGGACGTGGAGCGGATGGCGAGATCGCTCGCGCATCACCGGGGCCAGCGCATGGTGGATGCCTGGTTGCGCCCGTTCTTGCTGCAGCTTCGCATCTTCGGTTTTCACATGGTGACGCTCGACATTCGCCAACACTCCGGCGTCCATGAGCAGGCGGTGGCGGAACTCTTGCAGACGGCGGGCCTCGTGGACGACTACGCATCACTCGGCGAGGAAGAGCGCGTGCGCATCCTGTCTGAATGCCTCGCGTCGCCGCGCCCCATTCGCAATCCGTATCACGTGTACTCCGACCTCACCACGGAGGCGCTCGCGGTTTTCGATTGCGTGCGGCGAGGGCACGAGACCTTCGGGCCTCGCTGCGTGCAGGACTATCTCATCTCCATGACGCAAGGCGCGAGCGATTTGCTCGAGGTGTTACTCTTGGCGAAGGAGTCCGGTCTGTTCGGCTGGCCGGACGGGCCGAAGGCGCCGCCTAAGAGCGACCTCAACGTCGTCCCGCTGTTTGAGACCATCGAAGATCTGGAGTCGGCGGCGGGCATCATGCAGTCGCTCTTTGAAAACCCCGTGTATCGGCGGCACCTGGAGATGCGCGGTTGGCAGCAGGAGATCATGCTCGGATATTCCGACAGCAACAAGGACGGCGGGTATCTCACCGCCAACTGGTCGCTGTACATGGCCCAGAAGCACCTCATTCGCCTGGCGGAAGCGTACGGCGTGCGCATCAAGTTCTTCCACGGCCGGGGCGGCGCGCTGGGGCGAGGGGGCGGCCCCGTGGAACAGAGCATCCTCGCCCAGCCCACGGAGGCGCTTCGAGGCCACGTGAAGATCACGGAGCAGGGCGAGGTCATCTCGCAGCGGTACGGGCATCCCGGCATCGCCGAGCGCTCGCTCGAGTCGTCGGCGGCGGCCGTGCTGGTGGGCGCGACGCGAGAGGACACGGAGGAGTGGGCGGAGCGCCACCCGAGGTGGTTCGCGCTGATGGACCGAGCATCGGAAATCAGCTTTCGCGCCTATCGGAAGCTGGTGTTCGAGCATCCCGCATTTCTCGAGTACTTCCATCGCGCGACGCCCATTGACGAGATTGGCAGGATGAACATTGGGTCGAGGCCGTCGCGGCGCTCGCAGTCGGCGCGCATCGAGGACCTCCGGGCCATCCCATGGGTCTTCTCGTGGACGCAGAGCCGCCACCTGTTGCCCGCGTGGTACGGCTTCGGGAGCGCGATGGAGGCCGTGATGCGGGAAGATCCCCACGCGCTCGACGATCTGCGGCGCATGTACGAGGTGTGGCCGTTCTTTCGCACGCTGGTCGATAATCTGCAGATGGCGCTTGCGAAGGCGGACATGCTCGTGGCACGGGAATATGCGCAGTTGGCTGGGGCGGCGGGAGAGGCCATTTTCCCGCTGGTTGAAGAGGAGTACGCGCGGACGGAGCGAGCCGTACTCGACATCACGGGCTATCGGCAGCTTCTCGACAACAGGCCGGTGATCCGGGACTCGATTTCGCTTCGCAATCCGTACGTCGATCCCCTGTCATTTTTCCAGGTGCGCCTCTTGGCCGAGCTGCGCAGGGATGACCTTTCGCCCGAAGAGCGAGAGGCGGAACTGGCCGATGCGCTCCAGACCATTAACGGCATCGCCGCGGGACTGCGGAATACCGGCTGAGTGGGCGAGGCGGTACCGCACTCGAGCGCAGTTCATTGCGCAAATCGCGATCGTCGTCTACCATGAAGGTGTCCTCGTTGGGGGTGTTGGCCATTCAAAAGATAGGCGTTTTGACGAGCGGGGGCGACGCGCCTGGCATGAACGCGGCCATCCGCGCCGTGGTCCGCACGGCCATCTACCACGGCTTGGAGGTCGTCGGCATTCGCAGGGGATACGCGGGCTTGTTGGACGGAGATTTTCGTCCGATGCCCATCGAATCCGTCGGCGACATCATTCAGCGCGGCGGAACGTGCCTGTTTACGGCGCGTTGCAAAGAGTTCATGACCGAGGAAGGGCAGCGGCGCGGATATGAGCGGCTCGTCGAGGCCGGGATCGAAGGTCTCGTCGTTCTCGGGGGAGACGGATCGTTTCGAGGCGCCAAGCGTCTGAGCGAATTGGGCATTCCGACGGTCGGCGTGCCCTGTACCATCGACAACGACATCGGCGCGTGCGACGCGAACATCGGCTTCGACACAGCGGTGCAGACGGTCATTCAGGCCATCGATAAAATTCGCGACACGGCCACGTCGCACGAGCGGACGTACGTCATCGAGGTCATGGGCCGGCACGCCGGGCATATCGCGCTGGCAGCCGGGCTCGCGGGCGGCGCCGAGAGCGTGCTGATTCCCGAGGTTCCATTCAACCTCGAGGATGTGGTGGCGAAGCTGCAGCGCGGTGTGGCCCGGGGCAAGAAACACTCCATTATCGTGGTCGCGGAAGGCGCGGCGCGCGCCGTGGACGTCGGCCATTATATCGAGGAAAAGACCGGGTTTGACACGCGCGTGACTGTGCTCGGGCACGTGCAGCGGGGTGGCGCGCCGTCCGCGTCGGATCGCGTCCTTGCAAGCCGCTTGGGCGCTTTCGCAGTCGAACTCCTCCTCAAAGGCGAGACCGCGGTCATGGCCGCCACGCAGAACGGGGCGCTCGTGGCGGTGCCGTTTGACGAGGTGTTCGCGTCCGTGCGCCAGCCTGCGCAGGAGCTTTGCGAGCTGGCCGAGATTCTATCTAACTAAGCGGGATGGCCCAATGGGCATCCAACCAACGCCAGGGGGTCGATTGCGTGATTGAAAAAATTCGCGAGTATCTGGGCGCTGAAGCGGACTATCTATTGAATCACGAGTGCAAGACGATTCCGAAGGAGCGGCTGACACCGCCGTCGCCGACCGTGGTGGACGACGTGTTCCTGTATTCGAACCGCAACAATCAGGTCCTTCGTTCCTTGCAGTGGTTGCTCTCCTCCGGGCGGCTCGCCGGCACGGGCTACGTGTCCATTCTGCCGGTGGATCAGGGCATCGAACATTCGGCGGGCGCCTCGTTTGCCAAGAATCCGGACTACTTCGATCCGGAAAACATCGTCAAGCTCGCCATTGAGGGCGGTTGTAACGCCGTGGCGTCCACGCTCGGCGTGCTGGGCTTGACCAGCCGCAAATACGCCCATAAAATTCCTTATATTGTTAAACTCAATCACAACGAGCTGCTGACCTATCCGAACAAGTACGATCAGATCATGTTTGCGTCGGTCAAGCAGGCGTGGAATCTCGGCGCCGCGGGCGTGGGGGCCACCATTTACTTCGGCTCGCCCGAGTCGACGCGCCAGATCCAGGAGGTCAGCGAGGCGTTCCAGCTGGCGCACGAGCTGGGCATGTTCACGGTGCTCTGGTGTTATCTCCGCAATCCCGCGTTTGTCAAAGACGGCGTCGATTATCACACGGCGGCTGACCTGACGGGCCAGGCCAACCACCTGGGCGTGACCATCGAAGCGGACATTGTGAAGCAGAAGCTTCCCGAGGTGAACGGTGGCTATCAGGCGCTGAATATGGGCCAGTCGAGCTACGGCAAGATCGACAAGCGCGTGTACACGGAACTCACGAGCGACCATCCCATCGATCTCGCGCGCTATCAGGTGGCGAACGGCTACATGGGCAAGATTGGCCTCATCAGCTCCGGCGGCGCCTCGGGGGAAAACGACTTCGCCGAGGCCGTGCGCACGGCCGTCATCAACAAGCGCGCGGGCGGCATGGGGCTCATTTCCGGACGCAAGGCGTTCCAGCGCCCGATGGCGGAAGGCGTGAAGCTGCTGAATCTCATTCAGGACGTGTATCTGTGCAAGGACGTCACCCTTGCCTGATGCAGCGAGCGCGAGGAGGATGGGTATGGCGCAGCCGCGCGTCGGCGTGATCATGGGCAGCCAGAGCGACTGGGAGACGATGCGCCACGCGTGCGCCGTGTTGGACGAGCTCGGGATTCCGCACGAGCGCAAGGTGGTCTCGGCGCACAGGACGCCGGATTTCATGTTCGAGTATGCGGCTTCCGCGCGAGAGCGCGGCATTCAGGTCATCATCGCCGGAGCGGGTGGCGCCGCTCACTTGCCCGGCATGGTGGCGTCCAAGACGACGTTGCCCGTCATCGGCGTGCCTGTGCAGACGTCGGCGCTCGGCGGCCTCGACTCTCTCCTGTCCATCGTGCAGATGCCCGGTGGCGTGCCGGTGGCCACCATGGCCATCGGCCGCGCAGGGGCCATCAACGCGGGGCTCATGGCGGCGCGCATTCTCGCGGTGACGGATGCCGAGATCGCCGCTCGATTGGAAGCGCGGCAGCAGTCCATCCGAGATCAGGTGCTTCAGGGGGGCGATCCGGGTGCCGAAGCGACCGAAACTCGCTGACGCCGTCCTGCCGCCAGCCACCATCGGCATTCTCGGCGGAGGACAGCTGGGCCGCATGATGGCCCTCGCCGGGCGGCACATGGGGTACCGCTTTCGCGTGTTGGATCCCACGCCGGACGCGCCCGCGGCCCAGGTCGCGGACGGTCAGGTGGTGGCGGCGTACGACGACGTGGACGCCGCGCGGAGGCTCGCATCGCAGTGCCATCTCGTCACGTACGAGTTTGAAAACGTGAGCGCCGCAGTCGCCGCCGCGCTGGCGGAGACCTGCGACGTGCCGCAGGGCAGCGAGCTGTTGGCGATTTGTCAGCACCGCGTGCGAGAAAAATCGACCCTTGCGCAGCACGGCCTTCCGGTCACGCCCTTTGCGCCCATTTCTTCGATGGGCGATCTCGACGGGGCGTTCGAGCGATTCGGCGGGCGGATGGTGGTCAAAACGTGTCGGGGCGGGTACGACGGCAAGGGCCAGTGGATGGTCCGGTCGCGAGAAGACCTGGAGAGGTACGCGCGGGACTGGGCTCAGGCCATCGACCACCACCGAGCCGCGGGTTTTGACGACCAGCCGCTGATCGCGGAGGCGTATGTGCCGTTCGAGGGCGAGCTGTCCGTCATTGTTGCGCGCAACCGGCGCGGCGAGGTTCGGGCCTTTCCGCCGGCCGAGAACATTCACAAGCGGCATATCCTGCACATGTCCATCGTTCCGGCCCGGTATCCGAAGGACGTGATCGCGCGCGCGGAGGACGTCGCTCGGCAGGTGGCGGAGGCGCTCGGCGTCGTTGGCCTGATTGCAGTGGAGATGTTCGTGGCTCAGGGCGGGGAGATCCTCATTAACGAACTCGCGCCTCGCCCGCACAACTCGGGTCACTACACGCTCGATGCGTGCGCGACGAGTCAGTTTGAGCAGCATGTCCGCGCGATATGTAACCTCCCGCTCGGAGACGTGACCCTGTATTCGCCGGTGGTGATGGTCAACGTTCTCGGCCAACATGTGGAACCTCTGCTCGCGCAGATGAGCGACCTTCCGTCCTATGTGAAGGTGCATCTGTACGGCAAGGCGGAGGCGAAGCGGGATCGGAAAATGGGCCACGTGAATATCGTGGTGGATGAGGTGGCGCGGGCGCTTCAGTGGGTCGAGTCGTCCGGCGTGTGGGCCGACGTGTGAGGAGCGCCAAGGGGAGCGGGTGCGCTTCCCTTGGCGGCCGGATGAGCCTCAATACACGACAGCCGGAGCCGTGCTGGTGGTGGTTGCCACGGCGCCGTAAGCGGGAACGAGCAGGAAGAAGAGCACGAAGATGATCAGAAACACTACTGCCCACTGCGTGTAACCGCCGAAGATCCCGTACATGCGCATGCGCCTCCTTTGAACGTTGGCGGCTGCCCCAAGGCGGGCGGCCGGTCAATGTTACGATATGGCTGGGTAGAAAAAATCACCACGGCGTTCACCCAGATGGCGCGGAGCAATTCGTCGCACAGGCGAGTTGCTTCTTTGTGTTGTGAGGTCAGGCGGCTCGATGAGCGGCGTGAGGAGGATGACGGGTTGAGCGACACTTGGACACATCAGTTGGGGGCCATCCGCGAGCAGGCCATGGCGTCTCTGGCGCTGGCTTCGGACTCGAAGGCGCTGAGCGACTGGCGGGTGGAGGTCCTTGGCAAGAAGAGCGCGCTTGGCCAGATGTCGAAAGCGATGGGGAGCCTTGCGCCCGAGGAACGGCGCGCGCTCGGTGAAGCGCTGAATCGCGTGCGCCAGGAGCTCGAACAGGCGTGGCGCGCCCGGCAGGCCGAAGTGGAAGCCAAGGAGAAGGCCCTGCGACTCGAGCGCGAACGGATCGACGTCACCCTGCCGGGGCGAGTCGTGCCGCTCGGCGCGATGCACCCCATTTCCCGCGTGATCGACGAGATCGAGGACATCTTCACGAGCCTCGGATTCTCCGTCGTCGAGGGTCCCGAGGTCGAGACCGACCACTACAACTTTGAACTGCTCAACATTCCGAAAGATCACCCGGCGCGCGACATGCAGGACACGTTTTATCTGACGGAGGAATGGCTGCTTCGGACGCACACGTCTCCCATGCAAGTTCGGACCATGGAACGCATGTGGGGGCGGACGCCCATTCGCGTCATCGTGCCGGGCCGCGTCTATCGCCGCGACGAGGACGATGCGACGCATTCGCACCAGTTCACGCAGATCGAGGGTCTCGTCGTGGACGAGGGCATCCGCATGTCCGATCTGAAGGGCACACTCGAGGCGTTCGCCAAAGCGCTGTTTGGCCCGTCCCAACGCGTTCGCCTGCGCCCGAGCTACTTCCCGTTCACCGAGCCAAGCTGCGAGGTCGATCTCGTCTGCGTCTCGTGTGGAGGCGAAGGATGCCGGATGTGCAAGGGGACCGGGTGGATTGAAATTCTCGGCGCAGGCATGGTGCACCCGCGGGTGCTCGACATGTCGGGGTACGACAGCGCGCGCTACACCGGTTTCGCCTTTGGCCTCGGTGCCGAGCGCATCGCCATGCTGCGGTACGGCATTTCCGACATCCGCATGCTGTACCAGAACGACCTGCGTTTCTTACGACAGTTCCGTCACGCCTGACGCGTGCCGATAAGGGAGTGGCAATGTGAGAGCATCGTACAAGTGGCTGGCCGAATATCTCGATCTCGCGGGCTTATCGCCAGCTGACCTCGCGGATCGCCTGACGAGCGCGGGCCTGGCCGTGGACGCGGTCGATTCCTTGAATCGCGGCGTGGAGGGCGTCGTGATCGGCAAGATCCTCGATGTGCGGCCGCATCCCCAGGCGGATCGGCTCAAGGTCTGTCAGGTGGACGTGGGCGGTCCACAACTCGAAATTGTCTGCGGGGCGCCCAATGCCGCGCCGGGGCTCGTGGTGCCTGTGGCACTGCCAGGGGCGAAGCTGCCGGGCGGCGTGGAGATCCGGATTGCCGAGTTTCGCGGCGTGTCCTCGCACGGCATGCTGTGTTCGGCGGACGAGCTCGGCATCGAGACGCGGTACCTGCCCAAACGGGACGTGGAGGGGCTGTTCGTCCTTCCGGAGGACCTGCCGCTCGGCGAGGACGTGATCCCGCATCTTCACCTGGACGACGTGGTGCTGGATCTCGACCTCACGCCCAACCGGAGCGATTGCCTGTCCATCCGGGGCCTGGTGCACGAGCTTTCCGCCATCCTGCGGCGGCCGCATCGGTTCCCCGCATCGGTTGCGGCGCCGGAAGCTGACGGCGAATCTCCGCTCCAAGTGCGCCTCGAGACGCCCCGGTGCCCGCGATACGAGGCTCAACTTCTCGACGGCGCCGATATCCGGGAGACGCCGCTTTGGATGAAGATGCGGCTTTTGGCCATGGGCGTCCGCTCCATCGATCTCGTCGTCGATGTGACGAACTACGTGATGCTGGAATGGGGCCAGCCTCTGCACGCCTTTGACGCTGACGCCATTGCGCACGGGACCATCGTCGTTCGGCAAGCACGGGACGGCGAGCGCCTCGTGACGCTCGACGGCCAGGAGCGCGTGTTGACGTCGGATATGATCGTGATTGCCGATCCGGAGAAGGCCATTGGGCTCGCGGGCGTGATGGGCGGCGAAAATAGTGAAATCGGCCCCTCGACGCGGCGCATTGCGCTCGAATCCGCCCGTTTTGACGGCGCCTCCATCCGGAGAACGGGCCAGGCCCTCTCGCTTCGCTCGGAGGCGCAGCAGCGCTTTGAAAAGGGTGTCGATCCGGCCGCCGTCTCGAGCGCGTTGCACCGGGCGACCGAGCTTCTCGTTGAACTGGCGGGATCGCACCCCGTCGGCGCGCCGCGCCGCGTCAAGGCGCAAACCGACGTGCTGAAGCCGACCATCATCTCCTTCTCCCCGCATCTGTGCGCTCAGTTCCTCGGCGTGGATGTGCCCGAGCAAGAGATGCGCGCGTGCTTCGAGGCCCTCGGCTTTGGCGTTGCGGAAGGAGAAAACGAGTGGCGCGTGGAGGTGCCGTCGCGGCGCCCGGACGTGCAGATGCCGGCCGATTTGTACGAGGAAGTGGCTCGGCTCTACGGGTACGACCATATCCCCGCCACGTCCATGCGACTGCCGGTGGAAGCGCCGGAGTCGTCCGGCCACCTCATGCTCGTGCGCAAGGTGAGGCGTGCGCTCGTCGACTGGGGGCTTTGCGAGGTGCGGACGTACGCGCTCACATCGCCCGAGGCCGAAGCACCCGTCTCGCCGAGCGGCGCCCCGGTATCGCTCCTGCGGCCCATGTCCGACGATCGCCGCACCTTGCGCCGTCACCTGTTGCCAAGCCTCGCGGAGGTGGCGCGGCACAATCTGGCGCATCAAGTTCCGGGTGGCGCCATCTTTGAGGTCGGGAAGGTGTTCCTGGCGGCCTCCTGGCCCCAGGAGGTGTTGCCGGAAGAGCGCGCTGTCCTCGGCATGCTGTGGTTCGGCGAGACGGAAGGCGATCCCTTCGAGCGCCCGCGCCGCTACGACTTCTACGACGCCAAGGGCGTCTGCGACGCACTTCTGGCGCGCCTTGGGATTCAGGCCGCGTATCGGGTCAGTCAGCATGGGTATCTCCATCCAGGCCGTCAGGCGTCCATCGAAGTGAACGGCGAGCCCGTCGGGCTCGTCGGGGAACTGCATCCCGACGTCGGCGAAGCCTACGAAGTCGAGCGCGCTGTGTACGCGGAGTTTGATCTTGGCCGCCTGTTCTCGCTCGCCTCTTCGGACGTGCGTGTGCTGCCCATCCCGCGCCATCCTGCAAGCCGCCGAGACCTCGCCGTCGTGGTGCCGCGGGAACTCGAGTCGCAGGCACTGATCGATGCGGCGTGGCGGACGCTTCGCGAGCGCGGTGATCTGCGGCTGGTCCGCGTGTTCGACGTGTACACGGGTGCGGGCGTGCCGGAAGGGTACAAAAGCCTGGCCATCGCGCTCTGGTTCCAGCGCGATGAGCGCACATTGACGGACGCCGAGATCGACGAAGCGGTGGAGGCGGTGCTCCGAGCTTGGGAGGACGCTTTCGGCGCGAAGCTTCGCGCCTAACCGTGCCGGTCAAAAGCAGGAGATTGGGATCTCGGCGAGAAATGTTGTACGAAAGGATTCCGGCGGCCGTTCTTGCGCTGCCATGACGGAAAGGCGGGACATGGATGGACAACAACCAAGAAGGCGCAAAGGTCAATCGCGTGAAGGTGGTCATCCATGGCGTCGAATACACGGTGCGCGGGACGAGTCCGGAGGAGAGAATCCAGGAAGTGGCTAAAATGGTGGATCGGACGATGAATGAGATTGCCGCGACGGCCTCCTACATGGATGAGCGGCGAATCGCGGTGCTGGCCGCCCTCAATTTGGCTGACGAGCTTTACCAGTTGCGGAAGGATTACAAGGAGCTGTTGGCGCTGCTCGAAGAGCAGACGGGAGGCCGTTCGTCATCGTGACGTGGGACGCGCTCGATGTCGCCCTGGCGGCGGTTCTCTTGCTTGGCGCGGTGAATGGGTATCGCCTCGGCTTCGTTCGACAGGTGATGCGGCTTTTCGGCGGCGTCATCGCGTACCTGGTGTCGTATTGGGCGCGGCCGTACGTCGCCCCCGCCATCGCCCACCTGGGCCTTCCTTCTGGCGCGGCGCCGTCTCCGCTCGCTTCATTCGTATTAGGCAACCTGTCGGGCGCTATTTCGTTTGCCGTCGTGTTTCTGGTCGTGTTCCTCATGTTGCGGTATGCGGCGGGGCTTGTCGATGCGCTGTTCAGCTTGCCGGTGCTTTCGGCGTTGAATCGGATGGCGGGTCTCCTCGCGGGTTTGCTCCTGTCGGCCGTGTTTGTCTATGTGATCGCGCTGGTGTTGCCGTACGTGAGAACCCCCGCGATGGAACGACAAGTGGCGAGATCCGCCATTTGCCGCGCGTTCGACAACCGCGCTTTGGATCGATCGGTGGCGGCGTGGCTCGCGCGTGTCTTGCCTGGAAAAGAGAAGACGAACGCATGATGCGGGCGCAGGCAACAGGACCTGCGCCCGACGCCGTCGATCCGACCTTTACTCCTCGTGGCGACTGCCGCGCAGGCTCGTCGGCACGAACAAATCGATGATGCCGATGACGAGCGATGCCAGCAGGGCGCCGAGGATGCTCGCGTGCATGCCGGGGACGATGAGCTGCGCGACATAAATGACGACCGCGCCGCAGATGAACCCGATGATGCCGCGGCCGTAGGGCGAGATGCGGCGGCCGAAGATGGCCTCCATCGCCATGCCGAGCAACGTGATGACGATGGCGGCGAGAATCGCGTGCCAAAATCCCATCACTCGGAATCCAGGCACGATGTGGCCGACGAACAGGAGCACGAGAGCGGACACAATGAAACGGACGACGTGGCCAAGCACGTTCATGGATATCCCCCCTTCTGAGCTATAGCATCGTTCGGGAGACGCCACCCTATGTGGTAAGATCAATGGGAATTTTGGATTCGAGTGTATAGGAGTGCGGGACATGGACGAACGCGCGCTGGACGCGTTGGAGTACGAAGCTGTGCGCGACGAGATCGCCAAGTGTGCGCAGACCTCGCTTGGGCAGGCGCGGGCGCGCGCCATGGAGCCCTTTGCCGTGCGCGCCGACGCGGAAGCGGAGCTCGCCCGTCTGGACGAGGCGGTGCGCATGCTGTATCGCGTCGGGGCGCCCCCGTTTGCGGGAATTGAATCGCTGGCCGAAGTGGTCAAGCGTGCTCAACGCGGAGGGACCCTGTCGGCTGACGAAGCGAATCGACTCGCCCGATGCATTGCTGGAATGCGGGCGATGCGGCAGTTCGTGGAGCGAGCGGCCGAAGGTGGCGAGTTTCCCCTTTTGGCGAGCACCGTCGCGCCGATGGCGGATCTGCGCAGAACCGAGCAGGAAATCCGGCAAGTGGTGGACGAGGATGGTCAGGTGGTGGATCACGCGAGCCCGACGCTTCTCCGCTTGCGCGACGAGAAGCGGCGCCGCGAGGCGGAGATCCGCGCCGCGCTCGATCGGTTGCTCCGCACACAGGCCAAATATCTGCAGGAGCCGGTCATTGCGATGCGAGGTGAACATTATTGTCTGCCGGTGCGCGTCGAGCACAAGAGCCAGATACCCGGGATCGTGCGCGACGTGTCCTCGTCGGGATCGACCGTGTTCATCGAGCCGCGCGCCATTGTGGAATTGAGTGAGCGGGTGCGCGAGCTCGAGGTGCTCGAGGAGCGCGAGGTCGAGCGGCTCCTGTACCAGTTGGCGGCGGCTGTGGCGCAGGTGGCGGACGACTTCTTGCGCACGCTCGACGTAGCCGCTGAAGTGGACTTTGTCTTCGCGAAGGCGGCCTATGCGCGGCGTGTCGACGGAAAGCGGCCGCGGCTGACGGAAGGCGTATGGCGGCTTGACGGCGCTCGGCATCCCAAGCTTCATCGAGACGCTGTGCCCATCGACGTCGAGCTCGGGGATCGGTTCCGACTGCTCATCATCACGGGGCCGAACACGGGCGGGAAGACGGTCACGTTGAAGACCATCGGTCTTCTCACGCTGATGGGCATGTCGGGGCTGTTTTTGCCGACCAAGCGGGAGAGCGACATTGGCTTCTGCCGGCACGTGTTCGTCGACATCGGGGACGAGCAGAGCATTGAGCAGAATCTGTCCACGTTTTCGTCCCACATGCGGCGGATTATCGACATGCTCGAGCGCGTGACGCCAGACAGCCTCGTGCTGTTGGACGAGCTCGGGGCGGGAACCGATCCGGCCGAAGGTTCTGCACTCGCCATCGCCATCTTGGATCACCTCACGTCGGTCGGCGCCCGCGTCGTGGCCACGACGCACTACGCGGAACTCAAGGGCTACGCCTTCCGCAATCCGGCGGCCGAAAACGCGAGCATGGAATTTGACGTGGAGACGCTTCGGCCGACGTACCGACTGCTGATGGGCGTGCCGGGCCGTTCGAACGCGCTTGCCATTGCGGAACGGCTGGGGATGCCGAAGGAGATCCTCGAGCGGGCGAGATCGCACGTGGCGGAATCCGACATCCACGTGGAAGACCTCATCGGCAAGCTCGAGGCCGCTAGCCGGGAAGCGGAGCGGATGAAGGACGAAGCCGAGCGGGCGCTCCGGGAGGCTCGCGACCAAGCGGCCGATCTCGCGCGTCAGAAGGCGGCGTGGGAGGCTTCGAAAGACTCGATGCGGGAACAGGCCGCGCGCGAAGCGCGCGAGGTCATCGAGCGGGCCCGGCGGGAGGCGGATGCCGTCATCCGGGAGATTCGGAGCTTGCGCGATAGAGCCGCCGTCAAGGACCACGAGCTGGTCGAGTTGAGGAAGCGATTGGAGGCCGCGGAGCCGGGGGAGAAGCGCACTCCAGCGCGGCGGCGAATGCGGGCCGAGGTGCGCCCTGGTCAGCGGGTGCGCGTGTTGTCGTTGGGGCAAAAGGGCGACGTGGTCGAGGTGGCGCAGGATGGCCGAGCGGCGGTGGTGCAATTGGGCGCCATGCGGATGAAAGTCGATGCCAGCGACCTGGAAGTGGTGGGCGATGCGCAGCAAGCGGCCACCCCTTCGGTGACGCGGCTTGGTGGCGCCAAAGACGTGCGGATGGAACTCGACGTGCGCGGCGAGACCGTGGACGACGCCATCAGCCGGATCGACAAGTATCTGGACGACGCCGTGGTCGCCGGCATCTCGCGCGTCGTCATCATCCACGGCAAGGGCACGGGTGCGCTACGCACCGCCATCCGCCGGTACCTGCGCAATCATCCTCACGTGAAATCGAGCGAGCCCGCCGGGCCAGGCGAGGGTGGCGATGGCGCGACCGTCGTCCACGTGCGAACGTGACGGGTGTACCGCATCACGGCAACTCGTTGGACCCTGTGTCGGGCGGGTTCGATCCACGGACTGTACCAGGGTCGTTGGCGCTCTGATTCCCGCCCATCTCGCCCGGCGGCAGGAGAAAAACTGCAATGGCCCGAGACGGAGGAGACAGGGACAGATTGGACTCGGCGATGACCTCGTAATACACCACCGACGCGCCTTGAGGCGGCGTCGAATCCTCGAAGCTCGTCGACGCGCTCGTGCCAATCTTCTGGTACGGCTTGTCCACGCCCGTCGAGCGGTAGATGGCATACTGGGTCGCGCCGGGAACGCTGTTCCAACCGAGCCATACCTCCGCGCCGTCGAAGTACCCGAATAGGCCCGTGGGAGGCTGGAGTTGGGAAGGGCTGAACATGTCCGGCGCCGTGCCGGCGTCGAGCGGCGTGCCGCCCCGCGGATCGAGCGCTGATGGGAGGAGATAGGGCGTATCCGCGGTCACGCCATTTGGGATTTTATGCGCCCAGTCCACGATTCGGGACGTGGGCAGCTTCATGAACGTACCCACCTCGATATCCGCGGCCGGCGTGCGCGTGGTCGCCAGCACCTTTTTTCCGCCCACCACGGTGTACTTGGCTTCCACCGCGACATCGTCGTATGACGTGGGCTCGGTCCCTTGCACGAAGGGATCCGTCTCTGTGCCGCCGAAGGCTCTCGACAGTGGGGTCGGCAGCAGGCCGCTGGTCGACGACACGGTGCGGAAGACGATGCCTGGCGGAACGGGCCACGGTTTTCTGGCTGGATGGGCCGCGAGGATGGGCGCCATGATGTCGCTCCAGAGCGTGAACTTCAGGTTGTAATTGGCCGGATCGATGGGCTCGTGGTTGTTGTATCCCATCCAGATGCCCGCTGTGTAATCCTGCGTGTAACCGATGAACCAGCCGTCTCCCAAGGAATCGGTGGTGCCCGTCTTGCCGGAGATGAACTGGCCCGGGAAGCGCGCGCCGACGGCCGTCGCGGTGCCTCCGGGATGGTACACGACGTCGTGCAGCATGTTCGTGAGGATGTACGCCGTCTGCGGCGTGAACACCTGATGCGTGGCCGGATCCACCTGGTACAGGACACGGCCCGATCCGTCCGTGATCTGCCGAATCAGATAACTCTGATGCCACACGCCTTGATTCGCGAACGTCGAGTACGCGCTCGTCATCTGCAGGACGGTCACGCCGTTGTCCAGTCCGCCGATGGCCGCGGCTAGGTGATGCTCGTCGTCGGCGACGACCGTGGGCTGGCCGAGCCAGGTGGTAGCTCCGGGGCCGAGGCCCATCTTGCTGAGATAGGAGAATCCTACCTGCGGTGTGAGCACAGAGAGCACGTCGATGGCCGGCACGTTCCTCGACTCGTACAGCGCCACGCGCGCCGTCATGAGCCCTGCGAAGCCGGGTTCGTCGTCGTGGGGCTCGTACGGCGGCTGGCCGGCTGCGCCGGGAAAGCGTGTGGGTGCGTCGTACATTTCGGACGCGGCTGTGATAAGCCCAGTATCGATGGCCGGGCCGTAGTCGAGAAGCGGCTTGATGGACGATCCCGGCTGCCGCGGAAGATCGGCGTGATCGATGGCGTCGCGGAGATAATCGCGTCCGCCGCCCACCGCGAGAATCGCGCCGGTGTGATTGTCCACGATGGCAAAGCCCGCCTCGTACAGATCCGTAGCGGTCTTGCCGTTTGGCAGCCGATAAGTCTTGTCCGTGCCCGCGAAGAGCTGGTTGTTGCTCAGAACGCGCTCGACGTCCTCCTGCATCGGCAAATCGATGGTGGTGTAGATCTTGAGCCCCGCCACTGGAAGCGCCGACTCCGCCTCCTGGGCGTTGTCGTAAATGCCTGCGCGCACGAGATCCTGGATCACGAGCGGCTTGATCTCGTCCAGGAGCAGGTACGGATGCGCCGGAAGGCCGCTCATCGGCGGAGGCTTGAGCGTTTTCAGCACGTTCTCTCGATACGCCGCGTCATACTCCGCTTTGGAGATCATGTGATTGGCCAACATTTGGTCCAGGATGTAGTGCTGCCGCATCAGCGCGTGCTGCGGGAACTGGTAGGGCGAGAAGTAGGACGGGTTGTTGGGCAAAGCCGCCAGCAGAGCGGCCTGTGCTAGGGTGAGCTGATCTGGCTCCTTGCCGAACAGGATCTCGGATGCGCGCTTGACCCCGTACACCGTATCGGTGCCCATGCGCCCCATGTAGACCCAATTCATGTAGTCTGTCAGGATCTCGTCTTTGCTGAGGACGTGGGAAACTTCAAGTGCCAGCGCGATTTCCTGAATTTTTCGCTTCAGGGTCCGCTCCTGTTCCGGGAAAACCGCGAGCTTGACGGTTTGTTGCGTGATGGTGCTCGCGCCCGACTCGATGCGGTGACCAAGCAGATCCTGAAAGAAGGCGCGTCCCATGGCCAGGGGATTGACGCCGATATTGGTGAAAAATGTCTTGTCCTCGGCAGCGACAAAGGCCTGCACGAGGTAGGGCGAAACTTGATGGAGGGACGCGATGGGCTGGCGGTCGCCGTCGCCGGCAAACTGGCCAATGACGCGCCCCTCGTCGTCGTACACCACCGAAGCTGCGCTGTTGTTGGTAAACGTCGCGGCGCTCACTTTCGGCAGTCCGCGAAGCATGGACGCCACGTACCCGACGCCGAAGGCCACACCGAAGCCGCACGCGCTGCCGACGGCGAGCATGACAGCCCTTACCGTGTGGCGCACAACCGGATGTCTGCGCTTGGAGCGCGCTTGCGCTGGTGGCTTTTCGGCGCGGTCCGTAGGACGGCGATTCTTGCCGTGCACACCCATCGCCCTCCTTTGTGGCACGATTATATCACACGACAAATTTAGACATGATGCTTGGTCGTTCGCGCCGGGAACGGCGCTCTGGCCGCGTCTGTGTATCGTTAGCATGTGCGCAGCGAAGCGGACCATACCAGGTCTCAGGGGCGCTCCGGCCGGTGAAAAACAGGCGGCGATATGCTATTGTGGGGACACCGAGTCTTGGCGCTTCAGACGCCGAGGATGGGACACTCTATCGAACGGACGCAGGAGGAGCGAATCAGGTGGCAGTGGAGACCGTGTTGACTCCGGACCAGGAGGCGGAAGTGGCGCGCCAACTGGCCATCATTCGGCGCGGGACGGCCGAGATCGTCCCGGAGGACGAATTGGTGCAGAAGCTGCGGGAATCCGTGCGGACCGGAAGACCGCTGCGCGTGAAGCTTGGCATCGATCCGACATCGTCCGACATTCATCTGGGGCACACCGTGGTGCTGCACAAGTTGCGCCAGTTTCAGGACCTTGGTCATCAGGTGTTCCTCGTGATTGGCAGCTTCACGGGCCAGATTGGGGATCCCACCGACAAGGCCGAGACACGCAAGCAACTTTCGGCGGAAGAAGTGGCCGAGAACGCGAAGACGTACGTGGAACAGTTGTACAAGGTCCTCGATCCGGCGAAGACGCAGGTCGTGTACAACGGAGATTGGCTCGCGCCGCTCGATTTCGCGCAGGTCATTCGCCTCGCGTCGACCATCACCGTGGCCCGCATGCTCGAGCGAGAGGACTTTCAAAAGCGGTTCCAGGACAATCGCCCCATTCACGTCCATGAATTTTTCTATCCCCTCATGCAGGCGTACGACTCGGTTCACCTGCGCGCGGACGTGGAACTGGGCGGAACGGATCAGAAGTTCAACCTGCTCATGGGTCGCCACCTTCAGCGCGAATTTGGCCAGCCCATGCAGGTGGCGGTGATGTTGCCCCTATTGGAGGGGTTAGACGGCGTCCACAAGATGTCGAAGAGCCTCGGCAACTACATTGGCTTGAATGAGGAGCCCAACAACATGTTCGGCAAGCTGATGTCCGTGCCGGACAGCTTGTTGTTTAAATACTATGAGCTGCTATCGCTTCGGCCGCAGGATGAGATTGAGGCGATACGCAGGGAGGTCGAGGCCGGGCGGATGAACCCGCGCGACGCCAAAATGCAGCTCGCCGAAGAGCTCGTCGAGCGCTTTCTTGGGCCAGAGGCGCGGCGGGAAGCCGTGGAACACTGGCGCACCGTCTTCCAAAAAGGTGGTCTGCCGGAGGACATGCCCGAGCGGCGGGTAACCGGCGAGGCGCAATGGATTGTCAAGTGGCTGGTGGACCTCGGCTTTGCCCAGTCGAACAGCGACGCTCGCCGCGCCATTCAGGAGGGCGCCGTTCGAATCAATGGGACGAAAGTGACTGACACGGACATGCAGTACTGCCCACAGGACGGTGACGTCCTTCAGCGAGGCAAGCGGCAGTTTGTTCGACTGCGTACGAAAGGATGAGATATCGGCATCGCGAGGCATTCGCCGCCTCACGCCCGCGTACGTATGGACGAGGGGGTGAGGGCGGTGCCGAGATGGTTTGTGCCGCGCCCTGGGCGAACCGGACGGACCCCAGCGGTGCGCGCCCTGGGACGGCGCCGGCCAGCGCGCAGATGGTTCGGCGTTGCTCTCGTGAGCTTTACGGCCTTCGGCCTTTTGGTGTTTTGGCTGGAGTGGAGGCTCGCGCCCATGGTGCGCACCGCATCGGCGTCGCTCGCCACGCGCGTCGCCACCGAAGCGCTGAACCAGGCCATGGGAGAGGTGCTCTCATCCTACCCAGATGGGAAAGATTTGGTCAGCATCCGCATGGAACGCGGCTTAAACGGCCAGGCGTTTTCCGTCGTCACGTTGAACATGGCGAAGCTCGCCAAGCTTCAGAGTGAAGCCATCCACGCAAGCGAAACCCGCCTCGAGACGCTTCGCAGACAGACCCTCACGCTCCCCGTTCTCCAGGCGCTTTCGGGGTCTATCCTTGCGGGCTACACCGCCACGGTTCCAGTGTCTTTTTCCCTCGTCGGAGCTGTTCATGCGCGCCTCGACGCGGACGTGGCCTCGAAAGGCGTGAATCAAGTGGTGCACATCGTCTACCTTGACCTCACGGCCGACGTCATGACGATCACCCCGCTCGTCCGATCCCCCGTGCATGTGACGGCGAGATCGCCCGTCGTGTACATCGTCATGAGCGGACCTGTGCCGAATGTCGTCTTTCCCGGCGGAACCGGTGCCACCTCGTAGGCTTGCGCATATACTGCTCTAGCTTCCGCGAAAGCCTAGGAGGTTGGAGCCAGGATGAAAAAGTATGTCGTCAAACCAGGGGAGTCGCTGTACCAAATCAGCCGCAAGACAGGCGTGCGCCTGCCGCTCATTCTCGCCGCGAATCCGCAGATCAAGAACGCCAACGACATTACGCCAGGCATGACCATCATCATTCCTGAACTCGGCAAAGGAACCTCGTCCAAGCCGAAGGCGAAGAAAGCGCAGCCGAAGTCGAGCAAGGTGGTCACAAAACCTTATTTCGGCTACGTGTGGCCGCATGCGGTGCAGCCTGGTGAGACCTGGGCCAGCATTGCGGATCGCTACCACGTCACCGTGGAGGACCTCGAGCACCTGAATCCTGCGCTCGCTTCCCGCGAGCTGACACCCGGGCTTGTCGTCTATGTGCCGCTCGGCAGCGAGCCGCAAATGCCCGCGGGGGCACCCGAACTGTCTCCAGGCGCCTGGATGCCCGCTCCTGGCGTTGGGGCTGCGCCATCTCAAGGGGTGCTCACGGAAGGTTCGCCCGACGTGTTCCTCGGCGGTCAGGGCCATCAGGGGCACTTGCAGCAGCCGCCCGAAGTGATGCCCGATGAGGGGGTTGAGCCGTGGAACGCGCCTGACGCGGAAGCGTCGGCGTACGAGAATGGTGGGCCTGCGGGCGAGATAGCGGAACAAACGCTGCCTGGTCCCGAAGGCGACGGAGGCCCGCATATGCATCAGCCGTACCGGTGGGCGGAGTCGATGCTGCCGGAGACCGACGAAGAGGGTTGGTCCAAGCCGTTTGTCGTGCGCGTAGGGAACGATGCGTGATGGATGCCGGCGAAATGGCCGATCTCGTCCGCCGCGCGTACGGCATCGAAGCGGAGGCCATCGTGCACAAGCGCACGGTCTGGGGGATTGTCGCGGGGACGTCGCGGTATATCTTCAAGCGCGCACGTCCCCAGGACAGCGAGGAGCGCCTTCGGGCGCTCGCCGACGTCCTCCGTCACTATCCGCGCTTGGGCGTTGCCGCCGCCAGTCCGCTCGAGACGGCGCGCGGGACGATGCGCGTCTCCGACGGGCGCGGCGCGTGGTATTATCTCCAGCCTTGGCTCGAAGGCCGGCATGTCGACGCGAGCGACGAATCGGAGCGCCTTGCGGTCACGCGTGCGCTGGCGCGGGCCCAGCGCGCTGCGCCGACCCAAGGGGTCCTTCGCGCTTTGCAAACCGCCACGTTGCGAGACAAATGGCGGGCGAAACTCCAGCTCCTCGAACGGCTCAAGGCCGTGACGGCCGATGCCGAGATGGCCGAGTTGCTCCGCCGCATCGCCGCTCGCGCTCGCGCGGTGTACGCGTCTTACGTGGAGGGAGCGCGTCCGCTCGCCTTCTGTCACCGCGATCTCGCGCCCCACAACGTGCTCGTCGGTCCAGGCGGGACCGTGATGTTCATCGACTTCGATCACGCCGGCTACGATGATCCGTTTGCCGATCCCATTCAGTGGGTGAGCCACGTCGCATACCTGGTTCCTCTGTGTTCCCGCTCGTATCAACGGCTCTGGCTCGCCTACGCGCAGGCGGCGGAACTGCATGAGGAGCACCTGGTGTCGCTCGTGAGGCTCGGCGCGTGGCCGGACATGGCGCTGCGCGCGCTCGCGGAAGCGTTTCGCGGAGGTCAATCCGCGAGCCGGATGTGGCGGCTTCGCTATGCGCTCAGGCGCGAGGAGGAGCGCGCTCGCCTGCACGAAGCCTGGCTGCGCGAGCTCGAAGCCTGATACGCGTCCGGACCGCCGCCAGGCGCTTTCTTCCGTTTGCTCGGCGCACCATGTATACTGTTTGGGTACGAAGTCGACGGGTGGGGGAATGGACGTGGCTTGGTCGGCGTTCCGCGTCGCCATTGCGCAGTTTGCGCCCAAACTGGGCGACGTGTCCGCGAATTTGAGCCGGCATCTCGAATATGTGAACGAGGCCAAACAAGTCAACGCGCAGGTGCTCGTGTTTCCCGAGCTCGGGCTCACCGGGTATCAGACGCAGGATCTCACGCTCGAGGTGGCGCGCCATGTGAGTCACCCCGACATTCAACGCCTCATTCAGGCGAGCCAGGAACTGGATGTGATCTTCTCTTTCGTCGAGGAGGCGGACGACTGCCGCTTTTTTGTGACGGCGGCCTACGCATCCGGTGGCCGCCTCGTGCACCGGCACCGGAAGCTGTACCTTCCGACCTACGGGATGTTCGACGAACGCCGCTACTTTGCGCCGGGCGACAGAATCCGCACCTTTTCTGCGCAGGGAGGACAAGCTGGCGTCTTGATCTGCGAGGATGCCTGGCACCTTTCAAGTCCTTATCTGCTCGCGGTGCAGGGCGCATCCATCATCTATGTTCCGGCCTCTAGCCCATGGCGCAACACCATGGCCGCTTCCGATTTCGGTTCGCACGCTTTCTGGCGGCAGTTGCTGCAGGTGTATGCGCAGCTGTGCGGCTGCTTTTTCGTCTTCGCCAACCGCGTCGGCTACGAGGACGGCGTCCATTTTTACGGAGGCAGTGGCGTGATGGGGCCGGATGGGGAATGGGTGGCCGAAGGGCCCGCATCCGAGAGCGCGTTGGTCGTGGCCGATCTCGACTTTCGGATGGTGCGGCGGGCGCGCTACACGACGCCCCTCTTGCGCGACGAGCGCGTTCGCCTCGTGCTCGCCGAGATGCAGGAGGCTGTGCGCAGGAGGTCGACCGATGAGGCCGGAGATTGAGGCAAAGCTTGCGTTGAATCCCTCGCTCGTCACCTCGGTGTTGACGGGGTTTCTCCGCGACGAGGTGACGAAAGTGGGCTTCCAAAAGGCCGTGTTTGGCCTGTCTGGCGGGATCGATTCGGCGCTTACGGCGTTTTTGGCGGCGGAGGCGCTGGGGCGGGATCGGGTGCACGCGGTGCTGATGCCGTACCGGACGAGCCAACCGAAGAGCCTCGAGGATGCGCTCAAGGTCGTCGAGGCGCTCGGCATTCCGCACACGATCATCGACATCACCGCCCCCGTGGATGCGTATTTCGAGCAGGTGGATCGGGTCCTCGGATACGAGGCGAACGCGCTCCGGCGCGGTAACCGAATGGCGCGGGAGCGGATGGTCACGCTCTATGATCTGTCGGCCGCCATGAACGCACTTGTGCTTGGCACGAGTAACAAGACGGAGCTCTTGCTCGGCTACGGCACGCAGTTCGGAGACATGGCGAGCGCGCTCAATCCCATTGGGGATTTGTACAAATGCCAGGTGCGGCAGTTGGCTGCGCATCTGGGCGTGCCGAGGAGCATCCTGGAGAAAGCGCCCAGCGCGGATTTGTGGGCGGATCAGACGGATGAAAAGGAACTCGGCTTCTCGTACGACGAGGCAGACGAGATCTTGTACCAGTGGGTGGATCTCCGGATGTCGCCGGACGAGATCGTGAGCCGCGGCTATCCGGAGCGCCTGGTGCGGGCCATCGTCGAGCGCGTTCGACGCAATCAGTACAAGCGGCGCATGCCGATTATCGCCAAGCTGTCGGGGCGAACCATTGGCCTCGATTTTCGGTATCTGCGCGACTGGGGAACTTGATGCTTGGAGTGAATGGACATGGCGGGACATTCGAAGTGGCACAATATTCAGCGGCGAAAGGGCAAGCAGGACGCCATCCGCGGGCAGTTGTTCACCAAGCTGTCCAAGGATATCTACCAGGCGGCGCGCGAGGGCGGCGGCAATCCCGAGACGAATTTCCGGCTGCGCGTCGCCATCGAACGGGCGAGGGCGAACAACCTGCCCATGGAGAACATCCAGCGCACCATCGCGAAGGCCACGGGGCAGATCGAAGGCGCCACCTACGAAGAGTTGCTCTATGAAGGGTACGGCCCGCATGGGGTGGCCCTTCTGCTCGAAATCCTCACCGACAACCGCAACCGCACCGCCGCGGAGGTTCGGCACCTGTTTCGCAAGCACGGCGGGAATCTTGCCGAATCCGGCGCCGTGGCGTGGATGTTCCAGCGGTTCGGCGAGATCGTCGTCCCCAAGGACAAGGTGGACGGAGATGATCTGATGATGGTGGCGCTCGAGGCGGGGGCTGAGGACGTGATCGAGCGATCCCGCACGTACGTCGTGAAGACGACCCCGGACAACTTCCGCGCCGTGCGAATGAGCCTCGAGGAGAAAGGGATTCCCTACGAGGAAGCGTCCCTCACGTACGAGGCGTCGACGAAGATGGATCTGCCCGAGGAGGCGTTGGAGCAGGTGTACGATCTCGTCGAGGCCCTCGAGTCGCTGGATGATGTGCAGACCGTGTACACGAATCTCGACACGGGCGACGAGGAGGAAGAAGACGAGTAGGCGCATAATGGTCTCGCATGTGCGCACGCTAACTTCTGAACCTTCTCGATGAGGCGGGAGGCAGGTTCAGATGGCCATGCGAAAGGGTGGCATGCGCGCAGTGCTTGCGGCCTTGTCCGCCTGCGCCGCGATGGCGTGGGGGGCCTCGGTGGAGGCCCGCGAGGCAGCGTCGGCGAGCACGGACTTCGGATCGCATCATCGCGTCCATCATCCTGCGCGCCGCGTGATTCTCGTCAACGAGACGAACACAGGTGCGATGATGATCGAGCGTCGGCGGGTCGAGGACGATGCGGTGGTGGCGTTTGCCGGATCGAGGCCCGCGTGGCGACTTGACATTCCCCTCAGCTGTTACTTCCTCACGCCCGTGTATATGCGCGATCCCGGCGGGCGGATTCCGGGCGATCGCTCGGTGTGACGCAGCGATCGCCCTGTTGTCATCCCGTCCTTCTATTTTCCATATCTGTATGGGTAGGAGTTTCGAGGGTTCGTGGCGAATGACAAATAGAGAACACGAGGAGGAGCGATTGTGGAGTCCTTGCGCATCCTTGGCGTGGACCCCGGCTTGGCCCGGCTGGGATTCGGCATCATTGAGCGAGGGCCGGGTGATTCGCTCCGCCATGTGTCGCACGGCTGTATCGAGACGGGTGCAGACACGCCTTTGCCCGAGAGGCTTCAGCATATTTTTCAACAGCTGACGGAGCTCTGCCGAACGTATCGTCCTGAGGTCATGGTGGTAGAAGAGCTGTTCTTCAGCCGCAACGCGACGACCGCCTTCACGGTCGGCCAGGCGCGCGGCGTTGCCCTCTTGGCGGGCGCGGAAGCGGGGCTTGCGGTGACGGAGTATACGCCCATGCAGGTCAAGCAGGCGGTGACAGGGTACGGACGAGCGGACAAACGGCAGGTTCAGGAGATGGTGAGACTCGTTTTGCGGCTGACGAGCGTCCCGAAGCCCGATGACGCGGCCGACGCGCTGGCAGTCGCCATCGCGCATGCGCATGCCGGACGGATCGGCGAGCTGGAGGCGAGACTGGCCGCGGGCAAGCAGACGGGATGGATGTGGGAACGGGGGCGTTTTCGGTGATCGCTTTCTTGCGGGGGCGCGTGACGTTCCTCGGGCCAGGGTATGTCGATCTCGACGTGCGAGACGTGGGCTATCGCGTGCATGTGAGCGATCGCACGCACGCGGCGCTGAACCTCGGCGACACCGCATTCTTGTATACACACCATCATGTGCGCGAGGACGGCTGGGCGCTCTACGGCTTCGAGACCGTCGAGGAACGGGCTCTGTTTGAACGCATGGTCGCGGTGTCGGGGATTGGGCCCAAGCTGGCGCTTCAGGTCATTGGGGCTGCAGGAGTCGGCGAAATTGTCGCAGCCATCCTGGCGGAGGACGCCGACAGCCTGAGTCGCCTGCCCGGCATTGGCCGCAAACTCGCCAGTCGGCTGGTCGTGGAACTGCGCGAGAAGCTCGACGACTTGGCGCCCGTTGCCTTGCGCGCTCCCGCTCCTGTTTCTGGCCCGCAGGCTTCAGCGGCACAGGACGCGGTGTCAGCACTTGTCGCGCTCGGGTACCGCCCTCGGGAGGCCGAAGAGGCGGTGTCCGCGGTCGGCGGAGGTGGCCAGTCCGTCGAAGACACCATCAAGGCGGCACTGACGTATCTGTATGCGCGAGGCGCGCGGAACGAGCCGCTGTCGCAGCCGTAGCCGAGGGATGAGGAGGTGGCCGGATGGACGAGCGACTGATTTCTGCCGAATGGATGCGCGAGGACGCGCAGCTTGACACCATTCGCCCCCGTTTTCTCGACGATTACATCGGCCAGCGCGCTGTCGTGGAGAACCTGAGGATCTTCATTCAGGCCGCCAAAGAGCGCGGAGAGCCGCTCGATCACGTCCTGCTGTACGGTCCGCCCGGCCTCGGCAAGACGTCTCTTGCGATGATCATCGCCAACGAGCTCGGCGTCCAAATCCGGGTGACCTCCGGTCCGGCCATTGAGCGCGCCGGCGATCTCGCGGCCATCCTGACGAATCTGCAGCCGGGCGACGTGCTGTTCATCGACGAGATCCATCGCCTGTCGCCGAGCGTCGAAGAGGTCCTCTATCCGGCCATGGAGGACTTTGCGATTGACATCGTCATTGGCAAAGGTCCGAGTGCCCGCTCCGTGAGGCTGGACCTTCCGCCGTTCACGCTGATTGGCGCCACGACCCGCGCGGGGCTCCTGTCGCACCCCCTGCGCGATCGCTTCGGCGTGATGCTGCATCTGGACTACTACCCGGTGCGCGATCTCGCCGAGATCGTCAAGCGCAATGCGCGGATTCTGCAACTGGCCATCACGGAGGACGGATGCGCCGAGATTGCCCGCCGAGCGCGAGGAACGCCGCGCATCGCGAACCGGCTGTTGAAGCGGGTGCGCGATATCGCGCAGGTCGCAGGCTGGCCGGAAATTGACGCGGCGCGGGCCGCCGAGGCGCTCGCGCAACTGCACGTGGATCCCCTGGGGCTCGACGCCACCGACAAGCGGATTCTAGAGGCGGCGATGGACAAATTCGGCGGGGGCCCTGTCGGGCTCGACACGCTCGCGGCCGCAGTCGGCGAGGAGCCGTCGACGCTGGAGGACGTGTACGAACCGTACTTGCTTCAAATCGGCTTCTTGAAGCGGACGCCGCGCGGGCGCGTCGTCATGCCGTCCGCCTATCGCCACCTGGGACGCGCCGTGCCTTCAGGCTGAAGCAGAACGCCGGCTTATCCATCCGCACCCCCGTAAACGTGGGGCCGGGAACGAATTCATGAGGTGAGGTGGGAGCGTGGGCGTTCTCCCGTTTCGCGGAAGGTCATTAGACGAACGAAACGAGTTGGCCCGCCTGCTCCAAAGTGCGAAAGCCGGAAATGCGCACGCGCGCAATGAGCTCATTGCCCTGTACATACCCTTTATCCTGCGAATCGCGTCGCAAACGGCCAAGCGATATATCGATCCACACGCGGACGACGAATACAGCGTGTCGCTGGCGGCGTTCAACGAGGCCATCGATCGGTATCAAGATGAGCGCGCGGCGTCGTTTCTGACGTTTGCGGAAACCGTGATCCGGCGGCGCCTCGTCGATTTCTTTCGAGCGCAGCGTCAGCATCGCGCGCGGCTGCGCCCGTGGAGCGAATTCGATCAAGCCGACGAGGACGATCACGTCTCGAACTGGGTCGAGGTGGCGTCTTCCATCGCGGAGCATCAGCGCCGGGAAGAGGCCGCGATGCGGGCGTACGAGATCGAAGAGTATGCACGTCGGCTCGAGGAGTTTGGGTTGTCCTTTCGGGAGTTGGTGGAGCTTTCGCCCAAGCACGAGGACGCGCGCCGAAACGCGCTCCTGTGCGCCCATGCGATTGCGTCCGATCCCGAACTTGTGGCGTACGTCTATCGGCGCAAGGCGCTGCCGCTTCGTCAAGTGGAGGAACGGGTCCGCGTGTCGCGCAAGACGCTCGAACGCCAGCGCAAGTACATCCTTGCGATGGTTCTCTTGCTGTCCGGTGACTTTCCGATGTTGAAGTCGTTTCTTCTCAGGGCGGAAGGGGATTGACGTCATGAGTGTGCGAGTCCGGGGTCGCGCCGTCGTGGTGGAGCTCCAGGGCAATCGCGCCATTTTGCTCACGGACGACGGAGCCTTTGTGAACGTGACCGCGAGGCCCGGCATGTCGGTCGGAGACGTGATCGACATGGGCGTCGGAAGACGGGCGGGCGGAGGGTGGCTGCGCGCTTGGGCCCGACGCCGTGTGGCGGTTGGGGCCGTTGCGGCTTGCGCCCTCTGCGCCGCGATGGGAGGGGGCGCACTGTCTGTGGCCGGGTGGGGCGCGCGGCCCCAGGCGCTCGTGTCGGTCGATGCCAATGCTGAGTGGAGCCTTGCCGTCGACCAGCACATGCGCGTGGTGTCGGCGAGCGCGTATAACGCAGTCGGCCAGTCCATCCTCGCGCACGTGCGCGTGAAGGGCAAACCGCTCGCGGACGCGGTCCGATCGCTCGTTGGTGAGCTCGCGGCCGAGGGGAAGATGCCGCGAAACGACAGTGTCGTGGTGGCCACCACCTCGCTCGACGGCGACGACGCCGGCTCCGACATCAATCGCGCTGTGACGAGCGCCGTTCAGGGCGCGACGCAGGGCCAGGGCAATGTGTATAGCATGGCCCTGTCGCGGAGCGTGTGGGACCAGGCGCTGGCGAATCACGTGGCGCCTGCGCAGTACGCGAGCTATCTCCTGGCGCAAGAGGTAGGCGTGCACGTCCACCTGACCGATTTGAGCTCGGCCAACGTCCAGACCGTAGTCGCGCAGGCCCACGACCTTCACACGGCGCTCGAAGGGTTGAACACCGGCAACTACGAGGAAGTCGCCAGCATCGTGGAAGCGGCCTTGAGCCAGCCTTTGAATTCCCGCGGTGAGCCTCGGTATAATGGGTGATGCTCGTTCGTCCCACACGACATCGCCCGTGGGCCACGAAACCATGAGACGAAACGGGCTGTCCCAGTGATGGGGCAGCTTTTTTCGCTTTGACCCTGTGATACGCGTTGGGAGGAATGCTCGTGCGCGTCGAAGACTTTGATTTTGAACTTCCTGAGCATTTGATTGCGCAACAGCCGCTGCCGGAGCGAGACCAATCCCGGCTGCTTGTGGTCGATCCGGTGAATCGCGTCGTTCGGCACCGCATCTTTGCGGACATTGTCGAGGAGTTGAATCCAGGCGATGTCCTGGTGATGAACGACTCGCGCGTCCTGCCTGCGCGTTTACACGCTGTGAAGCCCGACACGGGCGGACACGTCGAGCTTTTGCTGGTTCGTCCGATGGACCATCAGCCGAATACATGGCAATGCCTGGCTCGCCCCGCGAAGCGGGTTCGCGTCGGTCACCGGCTGGTGCTCGGCGAAGGTGGAGATGTCGTCGAGATGGAAGTCGTGGGTGAGGAGGACGAAGGCATACGGCTCGTGCGATTCGACACAACGGAGTCCGTGATCGACATCGCGAATCGGCTGGGTGAGATGCCCCTTCCGCCTTACATTCATGAAAAACTGGAAGACCAGGAGCGGTACCAGACCGTGTACGCGAAACGCGTGGGATCGGTGGCCGCACCCACGGCGGGTCTCCATTTCACGGAGCGATTGCTGCAGAGACTTCGGGACAAGGGCGTTCAGCTATGCCACGTGACGCTGCACGTGGGAATCGGGACGTTTCGCCCCGTGCAGGTGGAAAACGTGGAAGAACACCGGATGCACAGCGAGTGGTACGAAGTCAGTCCGGAGACGGCCGAGATGGTGAACCGCGCCAAGGCCGACGGCAGGCCGGTCATCGCTGTCGGCACCACGGCGCTGCGGACGCTCGAGGCGGCGGGTCAGTCCGGTGTGCTGGAGGCGAAGCAGGGAGAGACCGACATTTTCATCTATCCGGGTTTCAAGTTCCACATCATGGACGGGCTTATTACGAATTTTCACCTGCCCAAGTCGACGCTGTTCATGTTGGTTTGCGCCATCATGGGCACGGACTATGCGAAGGCCGTGTACCGCGAGGCCGTGGAGCGTTCGTACCGGTTCTTTAGCTTCGGCGACGCCATGTTCATCAAGAGGAGGGCCGACATTGCAGGTACCCGTGAGGTATGAACTCCTCAAGCGATGCTCCCACACGGAGGCGCGGAGGGGGAGGCTGTACACGCCGCACGGCGTGATCGACACTCCGGTATTTATGCCGGTTGGCACACAGGCCACCGTGAAAACGATGGCGCCTTGGGAGCTTGAGGAGCTCGGCGCGGGCATCATCCTGGCGAACACGTACCACCTTCACTTGCGCCCCGGAGAGGACATTGTGCAGCGCGCCGGAGGGCTGCATGGGTTCATGCAGTGGAAGGGTGCCATCCTGACGGACAGCGGCGGATTTCAGGTGCTTAGCCTGGCGAGCCTCCGAAAGATTACGGATGAGGGCGTGCAATTTCGTTCCCACATCGACGGAAGTCCGCGGTTCTTTTCCCCCGAGACGGTGATGGCCATCGAAAATGCGTTGGGAGCGGACATCATCATGCAGCTCGACGAATGTCCGCCCTACGGTGCGACGAGATCGTATTTAGAGACCTCCCTTCGGCGGACTCTTGCGTGGGCGAAGCGATGCAAGGAGTCGCACGCGCGCCCGGAAGAGCAGGCGCTGTTTGGGATTGTGCAAGGCGGAGAGCATTTGGATCTCCGGCGGCAAGCTGTCGAGGCGCTGGTAGAGCTCGACCTGCCCGGCTACGCCATCGGCGGGCTCAGCGTCGGAGAGCCGAAGTCCCTCATGTACGAGATTCTGTCGCACGTGGCGCCGCTCCTTCCCGTAGAGAAGCCCAGGTATCTGATGGGCGTGGGCAGCCCGGACGATCTGTTCGAGGGTGTGGAACGGGGCGTCGACATGTTCGATTGCGTCCTTCCTACGCGCATTGCGCGCAACGGAACTGTGTTCACATCGACTGGCAAGATGGTCATGAAACATGCGCAGTACAGGGACGACTTTCTCCCGATCGACCCGTCGTGTTCGTGTCGCGTGTGCCGGACCTTTTCCCGCGCGTACATCAGGCACCTCCTGAAGGCGGAAGAGATCCTCGGCGTGCGGCTTACCACGTATCACAACGTGCACTTTTTGCTCAACCTGATGAGGGAAATTCGAAAGTCTATCGAGGAGGACAGGTTTTTGGCGTTCAAGCGCGAATTCTACAGTAGGTACGGTTATACATCCGAGCGAGAGGACGTGTGAGTTTGAAGGGTAGCAGCAGTATTCTGTTTTTGATTCTCCTGATTGTGGTGTTTTACGTGCTCATTCTGTTGCCGCAGCGGCGCCAGCAGAAGAGCCGCGCAGAGATGATGAAGAAACTGGGGCCGGGTGCGCGCGTGATGACGGCCGCGGGATTGTACGGCGAGATCGTCGCGATGCAGGGCGACATCGCGATTGTTCGCATCGCGGATGGCGTGGACGTGGAGATGGACCAGCGCGCCATTGTCCGCGTTGTGGAAGAAGGCCATGGCGCGGAACACGACGAAGCCGAGGACGAGGCGGATGAGGCGAACGAGGCCGAGGATCGCGGCGTGGATCACGATGTCGAGGCGACCGATGAGGGTCACGATGGTCCTTCGGAGGCGGAGCGGGAATTCGAAGAGCATCACAAAGAACACGGCGGGGCGTAAAAGCTGGATGGGGAGGTCGTTGCGCGTCTGCAGCCCGTCGGCCTCCCGCATCCCCCGCGGGGTGTGTTACGAGCGAACCCACGCGCTCCCCATGACGCCGCCAAACGCGCCGATGACCGACATGAGAAGAATGCGAAAGAGTCCTCCAGCGTCGAAGGTGAAGGTGTTGTCGACGAAGAGGCCAATGGCGACCATGATGACGGCGTAGAGGAGTCCGGTGGCGCCGCCGTGAAACCATCCGTGCCCCTGGCCTTGGCGCGCGGCCGCGATGGCGCCAAACAGGACGGCAAGGCAGTGGATGACGTACGCCGCTGTCGTGATCCGCTCGGGGCCCCATTCGCCATAGTGCGCCATCAAAAAGACGACGACCGTGCCGCAAAGGGCGACGCACAGGCTCCAGAGGGTGCCGTACACCACGGGGATGGCGCGCAGCACGTCGAATCGATGGCCTTCGTTCCATCTCGACAAGGCGCATCACTCCTGGTCCAAGTTTCTCTACACGATATTCGGCGAGATCTGCGATTATGATCTTGTCCGGTGAGATATGAACTGTTTATACTGGAAACTTGAAGAATTCGAACGGGCGCGGGTTGGGGTGGGGGTGTCGGTATGGCGGAAGGCATACCGCTCAAGCGACAAACCGTGTACAGTCTGATCGTCGGAATCTTCGGGTGTGGAACGGCGCTCGTGGAACTCCCGGAACTCCGACATGCGAATCTCTGGTTTTTCATCGCCATGCTGGTGCTCGCCTGCCTCGTTGAGGCGATGCCGGTGCCTCTCCGGCTCGGATCCGCCAGTCTGACCCCAGCGGTCCTGTTTTCTTATGTGACCCTGAATGGGCGAGAAGAGGCGATGTTGTGCGCCATTGCAGCCGCTTTCGTGCCTGCGATGAGGCGCCATTGGGACTTCGAGACGGTATTTTTCAACGCCGGGCAATATGCGCTCTCGACGCTCGCGATGTGGTGGGTACTACATCAGCTCATTTCCCTGCCATTGAGCCGCATCGACGCGCTCGCCGTGGGCGCGCTGGTTTTGTCCGCGGCGGTGTTTCTCGTGGTCAATCACGCGTTTGTGCAAATCATTCAGTGGCTCCGGGGAGCGCTGCTGTGGTCAGCTGTTTGGACCGCGCTCGTCACGGATCTCATCAACCTCGCGCTCTGCATCCCGTTTGCGTTGCTCGTCGTCATGCTCGATTCCACGAGCGCTTGGCTCGCGCCTATCATGGTGCTGCCACTGCTCATGTTGGCCTACATGCTCCGCTCCCATCGACAGGCCATGGACTTGCAGGAGATTCACGAGTGCCTCGCGAACCTCGCGACTGAATTTGACATGCGGCAAATTGCCCTCGAAGCCGCGCACCTCGCGAGGAGGATGACCTTGGCCGACTGCGTCGCGGTGTTCGTCATCGATGGCCGAGGGTGTCTCGTCCCTGCCGCCGTCTACCCGCGTTCGTACGAGGCCGAGTTCTCGATGGAAGGCTGGCCGGAGTCGGAGGGCGGCGTGATTTGGAAGACCATCCACCAGCGCGATCACGTCATTGTGCCTGACGTCCGCAAAGACGCCCGCGTGCGCTTTCTTGGTGAAACGCCCACCTTTTTGAGCATGGCCATCTTTCCGATGCACGCTCATCAGAAGGCGCACGGCGCCATCGTCTGCTACGCGAAGCGCCCCAAGGCATTCAATCACATGCACGAATACATGGACGCCTTGGCGAATCAGGTCTCCGTGCTGCTTGAGAACGCCAAACTGTACCAGGAACTTCAAGATCGCTCGTTCCGCGATGAAGCCACAGGGCTTTTGAACTACCGGTATTTCTACGAGGAACTCGCTCGGCGTGTCCAGGCGTCCCTGCGGGAAAACCGCCCGGTTTCCGTGCTGATTGTGGACGTGGACTTCTTCAAGCGATTCAACGACACCTACGGGCACCTCGCGGGAGACGTGGTGCTTCGCGAAGTCGGCCGTATCCTTGAGCGTCACGCTGCACCAGACGGCGTGGCGGCGCGGTACGGCGGAGAGGAGTTCGCCGTGCTCCTGTGGGCCAGCGCGCACGAGGCCTACGAAATTGCGGAAGCCATCCGACAGGATGTGTCGAAGCTCGCCGTGGACTTCGAAGGCTATCATCTCCAAGGCATCACGGTCAGCATCGGCATGGCGACGTGCCCGGATCACAGCGAGTCGGACCGCGATCTTCTCGTGAAGGCGGACAGCGCCATGTATTGGGGTGCTAAACAACGCGGACGCAATCGAACGGCGATGTACGCCCCTGAGTTTGATACGCAGCTGTTCGTGGATCCGCTGACAAGCCTGTACACCCATCACTTCGTGAACATTCGCGTGCGGGACGAGATGGCGCATGGCACGACGTGTTGGGGGGTGATTTGTCTCGATCTCGTCAGGTTTAGCGAGATTAACGCCGCGTACGGGTTTGAAGCTGGGGACGAGGTGCTCCGCCAGGCCGGGGTCGTGATTCGCCAGGTGCTGCGGCACTCCGAGCTGGCTTGTCGCTATGGCGGAGATGAGATGCTCATCATTATCCCGAATGTCTCGGAATTGGAGCTCGCGGGGATCTGCCGCCGAGTCACGCAGGCGATTGAGCAACACCCCTTCCACGTCGGCGAGAACACCCTTTCCGTTCGCGTGGCCTGTGGTATGGAGGTGTACGATGTCGTTCAGGACGGCGCAGATCTGTTCAACCGGATTGAGGAACTGTTTGCGCGTCTTCACGCCCCGCTGCATGTCAGCGAACCCGAATCTCCCTCGCATACCATCTAGGCGGCATGGAAAAGCCTTTTCTCCGGGCATACTGCCAAAGTGAGGAGGGGCTTTTCTCCATGCCGCACATTCCTTTGTGGCAGTTCCCGTTGCGCGCCCTGGTTCTTTATCTGATCGTGATGGTGGCCCTCCGCATCATGGGCAAGCGCGAGATCGGCCAGTTGTCCGTCTTCGATCTCGTCGTTTCCATCATGATCGCGGAGCTGTCCACCTTGCCTATGGAGGATCGGCGGGTTCCGATTTGGGAAGCCGCCATTTCCATCGGCTCGCTCGTGTGTTTTCAGCTTGCGGTCGCCCTTCTTCAAATGAAAAGTCACCGGTTTCGCCACTGGATTGAAGGAGAACCTTCCGTGCTCATTGCGCATGGCCGTATTTGCGATCGAGAAATGCGCCGCATCCGTTACACCGTACACGACCTTCTAACCCAATTGCGCGAACAAGGCTACGCGGATGTGGCGGACGTGGAGTTCGCCATCCTAGAGACGTCCGGCCAATTGAGCGTCGTGCCCAAGCCAGAAGCGCGTCCGCTGACGCCGCGCGATCTCGGCATACGAGCTGAAGACGCTGGGCCCTCGCTCACGGTGGTGGTAGACGGCAAACCGGTTCAGAGTGCGCTCGAACAATTGGGGCAAGACGAAGCGTGGCTGCGCGAACAGCTTCGGCTTCGCGGGCGTGAATTGGAGCGCGTGTTTTACGCGCGCGTCAACGGGCGCGGAGAGTGGTGGATCGATGACATGGACGCCTCCGCGCGGTTAGATGGCAAAGGGGAGATGCCGGACGACAGCGGCGAGCCAGGGCCCCACCTTGGGCACGCGCTGGACGGCACGCGAGGTGAGGACGCGGAGCGAGCACAGCAGCGCGAAGTAAAGCATCAGTCCGCCCACGACCGCCAGCAATAGCGCCGATCCAGACAGGGACGATCCTGCCCGGAACGTGATGAGGAGCATGTAGGCGAGCATTGCGGCGGACGCCACGCCAATGCGTACGACGGAAGAGGTCCGCATTTGAAACCCGATTTCCCGCACGACGGCGATGAGATGCAGCGCGGTGGTGAGGGTAAACGAAAACGCGGTGGCGATGCTCACACCGAGAATGCCGAGTGACGGACGCGTGGCGAGCAATAGGATGACGGCCAGACGCGCTACACCGCCTACGATGGAATTGATCATGGCCGTTCCCGCGCGGTTGAGTCCTTGTAAAATCCCTGTCAAAGGCGCCTGAAGGCAAAGCATGAACACGAAAGGTGCCATGATGGCTAGCATCGGGCCGACGTGCGCGTCTCCATAGATGGCCCTGGTGAGCGGCGCGGCAAAAAAGGTAAAAACGATGGAGGCCGGAAACGAGACCATGGCCGTCACGGTGATGCTCTGCGACAGTCGATGTCGAATCCGTTCCACGTTCCCTGATGCTTGAGCCTCCGCCACGGCCGGGACCAGGTTCGTTGCGAGCGAGGACGTCACCACGGTCGGAAACACGAGCAGGGGAATGGCCATGCCCGAATATGCGCCGTAGAGCCCCGTGGCCTGCTTGAGTGGCACACCGGCCATTTCCAGCGCGCGAAGGACAAGGATGGGCTCGGCTGCAGACAAGAGCGACCAGATGAGGCGGCTCGCGGTGACCGGCAGCGATAGCTGGGTGATGGCCCGTAGCGTCGCTCGCATCGGCTCCGATGTGCGCGTGGGCGCAGGCTCCGGCACAATCTGATCCATCCGCGCGCGCCTCCGCTGTTGCCAAATCAGAAACAAGAGGCCAGACAACTCCCCTAGCACCATTCCGACCATCGCCGCCATCGCGGCATACGCCAACGAGAACCGCACGAAGTACGCGGCCAAGGCCCAGATGCTGAGGATGCGCACGGATTGCTCCAGAATGGACGCCCAGGCGGTCGGGGTCATGTCTTGAATGCCTTGAAAGTAGCCGCGGTATAGGCTGGCCACGGCGATCACGCCTACGACGGGGATCATGGCGAGATAGGTCGGATACGCTCTAGGATCCGTGAGCCAGTATTGCGCAACGACGTGGCGGAACGCGTACATGAGGCTCATACAGAGGACGGCGGACGTCAGGACACATGCGGCGGAGATGCGCATGACGCGGCGAACGCGGTCCACGTCCCGCTTGGCCACCGCCTCCGCCACCAATTTCGCGATGGCGAGCGGAAACCCCATCGTGACCAAGGTGAGCGCAAGCCCCAAAATGGGAAACACGATTTGAAATAGGCCCATCGCCTCCGCGCCGATGAGACGCGTCAACACGATTCGATATAGAAATCCCATGATGCGCGTCACGATGCCGGCTATCATGAGCACCAGCGCGCCTTGCAGGAACGTTTGGCGGCTCAAGCAACCTTCCCTCCCGTCCATGGCCCGCAAGTGGCCTACGCTATTGCCTATGCCGAGAGGCATGACGGTAGTCCACTTTTGCGGTCCAACAGGATTTTTCACGCGCGAGATGGAATTGTTATTCGGCACGCATCGGAGGGATGGCCGTGGACGATCCATTGATGCACCCTGAGCTTCAGCCCTACGCGGATCAGGTGAGATGGCTCTGCGAGGCGAAGGTCGAAGAGTTCCGCTTGATGGGCTACGATTCCATTGACGTCGACTCTTTTTGGGCCTACGTCTGCACAAGACTGCCCAGGCCACTGTCGCTGCACCGCCTGGTGGACGTGATTTTGTCAGCCAAACCTAACGATTATATGACCTATGTGACACTCGGCGCCTTTCGTGGGGACCTCGGTATGCCGGATGACGTTTGACGTCGAAAAACGTCCATCGGTATACTGGTTCATGTTATGCGCGTGGAAGTGGCGGACAAGGAGGACTTATCATGAAATGGGGGCGCCTCTTGGCGTTTCTCGCGATGGTGGTTGTCGTGCTCGGCCTCACCATCAGCACGGGTCCAAAAATATGGAAATCCATACCTCTTGGCCTCGATCTGAAAGGCGGCGTGGACCTGCTGTACGCCGTCGATACGCCGAAAGGTCATCCGCTTGACAGCACGGGCAAAGCGGCGCTCGTTCGCGCGATAGAGATGCGCGTGAATTCGCTCGGCGTGTCGTCGCCCATTATTCAACTCGAGGGCCACAATCAACTGGGCCAGGATCAGATTCGTGTGGAAGTCGCGGGTGTGAAAAATCAGCAGGAGGCCGTCAACGTCATTGGGGCCACGGCGCAGCTCGCCATCTACGGGAGCGCCAAGATCGACCCTAAGACGGGAAAGGTTGTCCCGGTTGGGCCACCGCTCGCGACGGGAGCGGATCTCAAGTCGAATGCCCACTGGGTAGTGGATCAGCAGACAGGGCAGAACGCCGTTGCCATCGAGTTCAAAAACGCGAGCCTGTGGACAAGCATCACCAAGCGGTACTTGCAGAAACCTATCTACGTCTTTCTGAACGGCCAGTTGCTGACCAACCCGGTCGTCGAACAGGTCATGTACACGGGGCAGAGCGAGATCTCTGGTGGAAATCTGACGACGCCACAGGCGTGCATCGATCTCGCCAACGAACTCAATGCCGGCGCTTTGCCTTATCCGCTGACCCTTGAAAGCGAGACGAGCGTCGGGCCGACGCTAGGCGCCACCAGCCTGCACCGGACGCTCATCGCGGGCGTGATCGCCGTGGTGCTCATCTTCGCGTTCATGATCGCCGCGTATCGCATGGCGGGGCTGATTGCCGATATCGCGCTGGTGGCGTACGGGTACCTCACACTCCTGACGTTCGCCGGCCTGCACGTCGTGTTGACGCTGTCGGGGCTCGCTGCCCTGATCCTTGGCGTCGGCATCGCGGTCGATGCGAATATCATTACGTATGAGCGAATCAAAGACGAGGTGCGAAACGGGCGCAGCCTGCGGTCCGCCGTGCGCGTCGGCAATAGGAATGCGTTTCGCACCATCGTGGATTCGAACGCGACCACGTTCATCGCAGGTCTCATCATGTACATCTTCGGCGGCGAAGGCGACGTCCGCGGCTTCGCGGTGGCCCTGATGGTCGGCATTATCGTGAGCCTCTTGACCGCCGTGTTGTTTGCCCGGGCAATGTTGATGACGTTCACGGCAGCGCAGGCGGTCAAGAATCCTTGGTGGTACGGCGCGCCGAGAGGGGTGGTGAAGAGCCGTGAAGCCAAGGTTTGACATCCTCCGGGTGAGTCGGTGGTGCCTGTTGCTGTCGGGAGCCATCACTGTGGCGGGCGTGATTGTCTTTGCCCTCTTCGGGTTCAACCTGAGCACGGATTTCAAATCGGGTTCCGAGGTGCAGTTTGAACTCAATCAGCGGGTGCCCGAGGCTCGAGTGCGCGAGATGTTTGCGTCCATTGGGCTGCCGCTTGGCGACACCAGCCTGACGGTGGGTGGCATTCAGCAGAATGTCGTGATGGTCACGCTGCCCGAGCAGCTCACGGCGAAGCAGATCAGCGAGATTCAAGCAGCGGAACACCGGTTTTTCCCAGACGCGAAACAGGATATTCAGGTGAACTCGGTGGATCCGTTTGTCGCGGAACAGACAGCTCGCAAAGCGGTGTACGCCGTGCTTGCCGCGGCTGCGTGCATCGTCGTGTACATCGCCATTCGGTTTGAGTTCCGCTTTGCCATTTCGGGGATCATTGCGCTTCTTCACGATGCGTTCATTGTCCTTGCGGCGTTTGCGCTGCTGAGGCGCGAGGTGGATTTAACCTTTGTGGCTGCGCTTCTGACCATTGTGGGCTATTCCATCAATGATACCATCGTCATTTTCGACCGCATCCGCGAGAATCTGAAGATCGACAAACCGGAAACGGTCGACGACCTGCGGGCGGTCGTCAACAAGAGCCTCTGGCAGGTGATGAACCGATCCATACGAACGGTTCTCACAGTGCTTATCGCAGCCGTCATCCTCTATTTCTTTGGCGGTATCTCCATTCGCAATTTCACGTTCGCGCTCATCATCGGCCTCGTGAGCGGGGCGTATTCGTCCATTTTTATCGCGAGCCCCATATGGGTCGCGTGGCGATCTCGCTCCATGAAGAAGGCCAGTCGCGGCGACAAAGCCGCACCGATTCCGGAATGATGGCAGGGGGAGCGCATCCGAGTGGCGCTCCCCTCCTTCGTCCAGCGCTTGATGAAAGGATTCGACGGTGATTTCCAGTGACGAATCAACTTGAGCGCCGCGGCTCCATGCTCAGTTACGTGAATGCCGTCCTGAACGTCCTCCTCGCACTTGCCAAAGGCATTATTGGCATTCTGGCGCACAGCGAGGCCCTGATTGCGGACGCCGTGCACTCCGCGTCTGACCTGGTGGGCTCCGTGGCGGTCATTGTCGGCCTCCGCATCGCCCGAAAGCCGCCGGACGAAGACCATCCATACGGGCATGGGAAGGCTGAGCTCATCGCTTCCATCTGCGTCAGTGTGTTGCTCATCGCCGCGTCCATCGAAGTGTTTTATTCGTCCGCGGCTTCGTTCTTCCACAGTCCCCGGGCCCCGGAATGGACGGCGGCGGTGGTTGCCGCCGCGGCCGTCGTCGTCAAGGAGGCACTTTACCGTTACAACGTGAGGCTCGGCAAACGCCTGCAGTCGAAGAGCCTCTTGGCACAAGCCTCCGATCACCGGGCCGACGTATATTCCTCCCTCGCCGCACTCATCGGTATCGTGATGGCTGTCGTGGGCGAGCACGTCGGCGTCAAGTGGCTGATGTACACAGATGCCGCTGCGGGCATCTTTGTCGCCGCGCTGGTCCTCAAAATGGCCGTCGAGATCGCGAAGGACGCCTTGGAGATCCTGATGGACCGCGTCGTGCTTGCCGAAGAAGCGCTGCAGCCGTATCGGCGTGAGGTGCTTCGGGTTCCCGGAGTTCGCGCCATCGACGAGATCCGAGTGCGCGATCACGGCCAATATGTGATTGTGGACATCGAGATTGCCGTCGACGCGGACATCACGGTTCTCGCCGGCCACGACATCGCGGCGGCCGTGCGAGACCGGCTTCGTGAGAAATTCGACCGCGTCCAGGACGTGTTTGTTCACGTGAATCCTTACGATCCAAGTGAGGAACATCGCGGGCGCGAGAGGGGGCGCCCGGAATGAGTATTCCGCTTTGGCGAGCCGCAGGCCTTGGCAATGTCGCCCGCCGGCTGGCCTCCGCGTTCCAGATGCCGATGCGCGTGGCACGCCTGCTCGCAGCTCGCGGCTATGAGGACCCTGACGAAGTGCGGCGCCTGCTCGCGGCCGACGTGCCGTGGAGCCATCCCTTGGACTTTACGGACATGCGTGCGGCGTGTGAGCAAATCCTGCAGGCCGTGAGAAAGCGTGAGATCATCGCCGTGATGGGGGACTACGATGTGGACGGCGTGAGTGCCGCCGTGATTGCGACGAGCGCCATTCAGGCTTTGGGCGGGCGGGTGACGTGCCACATTCCCGACCGCGTGTCGGACGGCTATGGGTTCTCACTCCGTCTGCTAGAGGCTGCCAAGAGCGAAGGCGCGTCCCTCATCCTCACGGTCGACAACGGAATTCGTGCCGTGGAGGCGATCTCGGCAGCAGTTGCCGACGGCCTGCGTGTCGTGGTCACCGATCACCATGAGCCCGGAGATGAGACGCTCCCCGACGGCGTGCCGGTGCTTCACTTCACGCGCCACCGAGATCCGGGATCGGCAAAGCGAGGTTGTGGCGCATTTGTGGCCTGGAAGCTCGCTGTCCAGCTGCTTGACGCGGCCGGGCTGGGGAAGATGGACCCGTTGCGGAGATGGCTCCTGGGTCTTGCGGCGCTCGGCACCTTGGCCGACATGATGCCGCTCGTGGGAGAAAATCGCCGGCTGGTGCGCGAGGGCATACGGGTGTTAGCCACAGAGGGGAGCACAGGCTGGCGGGTGCTTTGCGATTCCGCCCGCGTGCGTGGAGATGCACTCCGTGCGTCCGACGTGTCTTGGCGCTTGGTTCCGAGGCTCAACGCCGCAGGCCGCATGGCGCATGCCGATCTCGCCTATCGGCTGTTGATGGCGGAGGACGACGAGGAGGCCAAGCGCCTCGTCGACGAGATGGAGGTGCTCAATGCCAAGCGGCAGGAGGCCGTGGAGGCAGCGTTCGCCGAGGCGGTCGAAGCCGTGGAGCGGGATTACGGACCGAATCCTGCAGCCATCGTCGTGGCGGGGGATTGGCCTCTCGGCGTGGTGGGGCTTGTCGCTGGCCGCCTCGCGCAAACGTACGCGTGTCCGGCCATCGCCCTGGCACGGATGGGGGATGGGACGCTGAGAGGCTCCGGGCGGGCTCCTGAAGACGCCTCGATGCTCGAGCTTCTTCATCGGTGTGCCGAGTTCCTCCATCGCTATGGTGGGCACGACGCTGCGGTGGGGTGTGAGCTCGACGCTTCTCAATTGCCTGCGCTTCGCTCGGCGCTGATGGAAGCCGCGGTCGCCGCGCGGGCTATGGGCAAAACGGTCGATCCGCCTGCGGTCATTGCGGACGATTATTTGGGGTTGTCGGAGCCAGCGGATGAGATCTTGCTTTGGCTGGAACGGCTTGCTCCATTTGGTCCCGAGCACGAGCCGTTTCGATTCTTCGTGGGTCCCGTCGAGATCGTGAGGTGCGCGCGGATGGGGAGTGGAGAACATCTGAGGCTCACGTTGGCGGAGGGCGATGCGCACCAAGAAGCCGTGTGGTTTCGCGCGCCCGACGGGATTGCTAGGGATACCTCCGGGCTTTGGGCGTTCATCGTCGAGCTCGTTGCCAATGCGTGGAGAGGAACCGTCCGCCCTCAGCTTCGCATCGAACGGGGCTACCGCTTGCCACGCGCCGTGTCGAGAGAGGCGTTTGCGGCTGTGTTCCGGGCGCTCAGGCGAGGCCCCTGCACGCTCGAAACGCTGCGGCAGCGCGTGAGAGGCATCTCGGCCGATCTCGACCGGGATCTCGAGTCCGTGGTGGCGACCTTTGTCGAACTCGGATTTGCTGCACAGGAGGGCGGCTTGTATCATGTGATTGCGAGCGAAAAACGAGATCTGCGCGATTCCCTGGCGTACCAGGCATTTGTGCGCAGACATCTGCAGCCGGTCGGCGGTGGGCCGGGTGAACGAACGGAAGAGGAGAGAACAAGTTGAGCGATCATTATCGGACTTGGATTCGCGACATCCCCGATTTCCCCAAGCAGGGTATTCTGTTTCGCGATATCACGCCGCTTCTGGGAAACGGCGCTGCGTATCGGAAGGCCATTCAGGCACTCGCAGCCAAAGCGGAGGAGTGGAAGCCCGAGCTGGTGGTCGGGCCGGAGGCCCGCGGGTATGTGGTGGGGGCTCCGCTTGCTGTGACGCTGGGCCTCGGGTTTGTGCCGGTGCGAAAACCGGGCAAACTGCCGTATAAGACCGTGAGTGTGGAATATGCGCTCGAATACGGGACGGATCGCTTGGAAATTCATGAGGACGCGATTCAGCCGGGACAGCGCGTCGTGGTGGCGGATGACCTCCTGGCGACCGGCGGCACGATGCGCGCGACGATGGACCTGGTGGAGAAACTCGGAGGCGTGGTTGTCGGCGCAGCGTTTCTTATCGAATTGAAACAGTTGGGCGGCCGTGATAGGCTTGGCGATATACCCGTATACACGCTTGTCCAGTTTGACGACTGACGGAGGTCTGAGGAGGTGAGCGGCCGTGGCTGTGGAGACGGAGGAAAAGACTATCGATGGTCTGTGCCAGAAACTTCAGTCCTACATGAGCCCGGAGGAGATTGCCGCAGTGCGGCGCGCATACGAGTTCGCCGCCAAAGCCCACCAGGGCCAGACGCGGCTTTCGGGGGAGCCGTACATCAGCCATCCGCTCGCCGTCGCCTATATTCTCGCTGATCTTCGGCTTGACGCTGCCGCGATTATGGCCGGGCTCCTGCACGACGTGGTGGAGGACACGTCGGTGAGTGACTCCACAATCGTGCAGACGTTCGGCGCGGAAGTGGCGACGTTAGTGGACGGGGTCACGAAGCTGAAGCGAATCAAGTTCGATTCGCGCGAGGAACAGCAGGCGGAGAATCTCCGCAAGATGTTCATGGCGATGGCGCGGGATATTCGGGTGCTGATTATCAAATTGGCGGATCGGCTGCATAACATGCGGACGTTGAAGTACCAGAGTCCCGAGACTCAGGTGCGCAAGGCCCGTGAGACGCTGGAGATTTTTGCCCCTCTCGCGCATCGACTCGGGATTAATACCATCAAATGGGAACTTGAAGACCTCTCGCTTCGTTACCTGAATCCCCAGCAGTACTATCGGATTGTCAATCTGATGGCTCGCAAGCGGCAGGAGAGGGAGCAGTATATCGAAGGCGTGATTGCGGTCCTGCGCGAGAAGCTTGCCGAGCTGAATCTGAAGGCCGACGTGAGTGGCCGCGCGAAGCACATCTACAGCATCTATCGCAAGATGGTTACTCAGCACAAGGAGTTTAACGAAATTTATGACCTCTTCGCCATCCGCATTATCGTGGAGAGCATCAAAGACTGTTACGGCGCGCTCGGCGTCGTTCACACGATGTGGAAGCCGATGCCCGGCCGGTTCAAGGACTACATCGCGATGCCGAAGGCGAACATGTATCAAAGCCTGCACACCACGGTGATTGGGCCGAACGGCGAACCGCTCGAGATTCAGATCCGGACGTGGGAGATGCATCAGACGGCGGAATACGGCATCGCGGCGCACTGGGTGTACAAGGAGTCGGGTTCCAAGCGGGTCGAGGACGATTTCGCGAAGAAGCTCGCCTGGTTCCGGGAGGTTCTGGAGTGGCAGCAGGACTTCCGAGATGCACAGGAGTTCATGGAGACGCTGAAGATCGATCTGTTTTCGGATCAGGTGTTTGTGTTTACGCCGAAGGGCGACGTCATTGAGCTCCCGGCCGGCTCGGTCCCCATTGACTTCGCATACAGGATTCACACGGACATCGGCAACCACTGCATCGGGGCCAAGGTGAACGGCAAGATGGTCCCGCTCGATTACCGGCTGCGCACCGGGGACATCGTGGAGATCATCACGAGCAAGCATTCCTACGGCCCGAGCTGGGACTGGTTGAAAATTGTCCAGACGTCTCAAGCGAAGAGCAAGATCCGCCAATGGTTCAAGCGGGAAAAGCGAGAGGAAAACGTCGCGCGGGGCAAGGAGCTCATCGAGCGCGAGATCGCGCGGCAGAAGTTTGAACCGAAGCAGCTCATGACGCCACAGGCGATGACCGAGGTGCTCCAGAAGTTCAATTTTGGGCGGGAGGAAGATCTGTTCGCCGCCGTCGGCTACGGGGGATTGGGCCCGTCGCAGGTCGTGACGAGGCTCATCGAGATCTTCAGGCGCAACCAGGGAGAAAAGCCACCGGAGACGGTGACCATCCAAAAGGGCACGGCGAAGCCGGCGGAGATGGGCGTCCGCGTGCGGGGCGTCGACAACATCTTGATCCGGTTTGCCCGCTGCTGCCATCCCGTGCCGGGCGACGAGATCGTCGGGTTTGTGACGCGCGGGCGAGGCGTATCGGTCCATCGACGGGACTGCCCGAACGTGGCGGCGATGGTGGAAAGTGGAGCCCGCACGCTCGAAGTGGAGTGGGCGACGGATAAGGATTGGTCGTACAACGCGGAGATTGAGGTCACGGCGATGGATCGACATGGCCTCGTGAACGAAGTGCTGAATGCGGTGGCGGAGACCAAAACCGACATCACCGCGGTGAGCGCGAGGGCCGACGCCAAGAAGATTGCGCACATCCACATGAGCATCCGCATTCGCAACCTGGATCACCTGAGAACGGTGGTCGAGCGCTTGAAACGGATCAAGGATATCTACAGCGTGCGGCGCATGATTCAATGAGAAGGGAGATGGCCCATGCGGGTGGTGGTGCAGCGATCGGGCCCGGCGCGGGTCAGGGTCGATGGGGAGATTGTGGGCGAGATCGACTTCGGCCTCGTGTTGCTCGTCGGCGTGGGCAAGGACGACGGTCCTGAGGACGCGCAGTACCTGGCCGAGAAGATCGCGGGTCTGCGAATTTTTCCGGACGAGGAAGGCAAGTTGAACCGAGACGTGCGCGAGATGGGCGGCGCGGTTTTGTCCGTGAGCCAGTTTACGTTGTACGGCGACGCCCGAAAAGGGCGGCGGCCGAGCTACGCGGATGCGGCGCCGCCTGACGTGGCGGAGCGGCTCTATGAGGCGTTCAACGAGGCTTTGCGCGCTCAAGGGCTTCGGGTCGAGACAGGGCGATTTCGCGCGATGATGCAGGTGGAGCTCGTCAATGACGGCCCGGTTACCATCCTGCTTGACAGCAAGCGGAAGTTCTGACAGGTGGCATGGCAGGTGCATCGCGTGCTCGCCCTCTTCGCTGGCACGATGTGCCGCGCATCAGCGCTCAGGCTGTGCGCGACACTACGGCCGAGGGGGGGAAGCGCGATGTTCATCGACACCTTCGAACGCGATCCCGACGAAGGCGAAATCCACGCGTACCACACCTGCTTCGCCTGTGGACACGTGATTCCGTTCGCCGGGCACATGTTCGGCGGCATTGTCCTGTCCCACGGCAACGAGGTGGATGCCACCATCACCGTCACAGGCGCGAAAGGGCCGTACATCGAGATGTCCATTCAGCTTCAGTGTCCGCGGTGTCACGCCGTGAATTCTTTTACTGCGCTTCATCATCGGTAGGCTCGCCTTGCCGATCCGATCCGCGGAGCGCTGACACGGCCTGGGTGCGCGCCTGCAAGTAGGCATTCCAGAGATTCGGCCAGGCGTCTCTGCATGTGCCCCATCCCATGGAGATGGACGCATAGGGAGAGCCAAGGCGGCGGTTTCGCACCTCCATCATCCTCAGATGCATCCGCAGGTGTTCCAAAAACGTATAGAACGATCCGTCGTCTCCATCCAGAGAGATGAGAAGGAATTCCCCAACTTCCATGCGCACGGCGGGCCATGATGGCGAGCCGTACGCGTTCCACAGTTGGCCGACTTGCTGGGCCACTCGCTCCGCTTCGCTTGGAGGCCATTTCTCCAATGGTTCGATCCGGAGCACCGATGCGGTCGCGTGGGTCCAGGCCTGGTACGGCCGTCGCTTGGCGCGCGAGAGGAACCAGACCGGGTCGTCCGCGGTCATCCACTCCGCCAGAAAGGCTCGGTGGAACATCCGCGTCCGAGCGTCGTACAGGCCATCATACAGCGCTCGCTCGCGCTGATACGCCGACCAGACCACTTCTTCGACGCGCTCCGCGACCTCTTTGAGGATTCGCCGATCTCCATCGGTGTAGACTCGCTCCAGGGCGGATTGCACCGTGAGGATGCCGAACGGCTGGCCGAGGTGGACCAGGGGCGCGCGGAGCACGGACCGGATTCCGTCGGCCGCTAGGCCATCGTCCTCTTCAAACTCGGGCCGCTCCAGGACGTCTGGCGAGATCATTGGAATTCCGACGCGAAAAACGGTCGGCGCGGCGCTCGAGCCCTTCGGCACAAGAGTTCCGACGGGCCGGGCCGGGATCTCGTCCCGAAGCGACACCTCACAGACGTCCACAAACGCGTCGCCCTCTTCGCACCATTCGACGCTCAGGCGATCCAGCGGCACGTGCGGTGCGATGCTGTCGGCCAGGTGAGACGCAATCTGTCGCCAGTCCGGCAGGCGTTTGGTCTCCAGGTACAGGCGCTCTAACCATGTGGGTTCCGAACTCGGCTCCTCCGCTGCCGTGGGCTGGGGCACGCGAGGCTGCAACTTCGCCACGAACGCGGAGAGCTGGAACGAAGTTGGCGGCACAGGGGCGCCAAAAAGGAATCCCTGAATCTCGTCGCACCTATTTTCTCTAAGAAAATCAAATTGCTGGAACGTCTCGACCCCTTCCGCCACGACGCTCAAATTCAGCGACTTCGCGAGCGAGATGATGGCTCCGATGATGGGCGTCTGATTGACGGCGCTCTGTATCCCCGCTGTAAATGTGCGATCGATCTTCAACGTGTGCACGGGAAATTGGATCAAGTAATTGAGCGACGAGTATCCCACACCGAAGTCGTCGAGCGCAATGCGCACGCCAATCTTCCTCAATTCCTGCAGGACGTAGACGGCGCGCTCCACGTCGCACATGGCCGTGCGCTCGGTGATCTCCAGTTCAATCAACTGGGGATCCATGCCCGTTTGCGCAAGACACTCTCGAACGAGCCTCGGAAAGCCGTCCTGCATGAACTGCCGGCCCGAGATGTTGACGCTGATGCGCACGCGGTAGCCTTGCTTCATCCAAGATGCGCCCTGCTGGCATACGTTGCGCAGCACGTACTCGTCAATGGGGAGGATGAGATCGCTCGACTCGGCGACGGGAATGAACGCCTGAGGCGGAATGTAACCGAGTTCCGGGTGGGTCCACCTGCACAGCGCCTCCGCGCCCACCACCTGCATGGACCGCGTGTGAATCTTCGGTTGATAGTGAATTTCCAGCTCGCCCTTCTGCAGCGCCTGTCTAAGCATGGTTTCCACGAGGAGCGGCGGGAGCTCGTCCCGCCTTGCGACCAGCTCCCGATCTCGCCTGACCTGGTTCGATCCAAATTGCTTAGCCAAGCGCATGGCCTCGTCCGCCCGGCGGAGGAGTTCGTCCGCGCTCGCGCCCCTGGTGCCCTCGGCGACACCGACACTGGCCGTCACAATGACGTTCATACCCGCCACGGCGTGCGGCTCGGCGATGGCGGCCCTCAACTGTTCAGCCACAGCTTCGGCTTTGTCCACGTCGTCGTCAAACAACGCGACCGCGTACTCGTCTGCGCTCAGGCGGCTGGCCACGGCGGTTTCCGGGATCCTGCGGGCGATGCGCAACGCCGTGCTGCGGAGAATCGCGTCTCCGTCGGCGAAGCTCAGGTGCGCGTTGACCAGTCGAAACCGATCGAGATTGACCACAATGATGGCACTGCGCGAAGCGTCCTTCATCCGTTGGGACACGACGAAGAGAAATTGACCGCGTCCCAACAGATTCGTCAGGGCGTCGCGCTGTCCGGAAAACGCATCGAGAGTCACAAAGCCACCGCCTCGTGTCGTCCAGGACCATGGAAGATAATTCCACGGCGGAGGAACAGAATGACAACGATGAATACGGATCAAACCACTGGAGCGATTCGACGCGTTTCAGCAAAATTCCTCTTTGTCGCATCTCGCGCTTCATCCGATGTGGAACAACTGCGCGATCTGCTGTGCGATGACCAAGCAAGTGACACCGATGAAGAGGGGGCGAACATAGCGAGCGCCTTTGCGGATGGCAAAGCGCGAGCCAGTCAGCGCGCCGAGAACCATCGATAGGCCGAGCACGAGTCCCGCCTCATATCGAACGGAGCCCACCGCGATGAAGGTCGCCAACGCGCCCGCGTTGCTGGCTAGATTCAGCGTGCGCGCGTTGCCGCTCGCGGCAAGAAAGTCGAAGCCCAGCAGAAGAAAGCCCATCACCAAAAACGATCCCGTCCCGGGGCCAAAGAACCCGTCGTAAAATCCCAGGCAGGCGGCCAACAGCGCTGTCAGCGCGAACGTCTTTCGCGTCAGCGGCCGAATGGATTCCACCAGGCCGAGGTCCTTTTTCCACAGCGTGTAGGCTGCCACAATGACCAGCATGACCAGCACAAACGGACGCAGGAACGACGAAGGCAATTGGTGGACGATGTACGCGCCAAGTGCGGAAGCCATGACACCCAGCGGAAACAGCGGTCCTACGAGTTTCAGGCGGACCTTGCCTGACAACAGGTAAGAACTGAAGCTTGTGATGGCCGACATCGTGCCCGCGAACTTGTTGGTGCCGAGCGCCGCGGCAGGAGGCAATCCAATCGACAAAAGAGCCGGCAGTGAAATGAGGCCGCCTCCGCCTACCGTCGAATCGATAAACGCCGCCACATAGCCTCCTACCGCGAGAATGAGCACGTGCGCCCACGTCAGATGTTCCACCGGTGACCCCCCTCGCCAACGCCCATCCGTAAACGTCCATCATTGTACTGCGGCTCGCGCAAGCCCACAATGTCTGGATTCGGTATGGATTCTTGCCACGATGACAACCTACGTCTAGATGCTTAGATTGGGGGGATACGATGAAGGCTACGAGACGCACCTTGGCGTGGATGGCGCTTTGCGGAGTACTCGCCCTCGCGGGATGTGGAGACGGCCAAGGTGCTCAACTTTCCAAGACCCAGTCCGCGTTGAAGCCTCCGGATCAAAGTGCGGCGATGCTGGACAAGCCATCGCATTCGACTGCCCCACGCGCCATCTCGCTCGCTGAGCTTCAGCGGAGGAACCTGTGGTATCACGTGCGGCTCGTCGACGGAGAGACTGGATACCGATACGGCTACATCCGGGGCCAGTTTCGTATGGAGCGGACGACGGATCGCGGCGTGACCTGGAAGCCAATCTCATTGCCCGTCGCGTTCCGACTTTCAGATCAGTCGAGCTACAAGAGTGCGGAAAACCCGCAGGTCGTGGTAGTCGATCTCGACACGGTCGCCCTCTATGGCGTCCAAGGCAACCGGTTTGTTCGCCTGACCACCTTCGATGGAGGCCGTCGCTGGCGGGTCGCGTCGAGCGAATTGCCGCACGGCGGCTACCGGGTGACGAGCGTCAGCCAGCCGACCCGGAAGGACGCGTGGGTGGTGCTCGATGCTCCAGCGTCGGCAGGCAGAACGGGGCCCTTGCTCTACCGGGTGTCAGATGCCGGAGCGCGCGTGGCGCAGGTCAAGGTGGACCCCTCGGCGCCCGGCTCTGGCTTCAAGCCAGGTGCCGACGTCGAGGTGTCGTTCGCGAATCTGCGGGACGGCTACGTCTACGCCGCGAATCCGGACGGAAAGCTCGTGGCGTACCAGACGAGGGATGGAGGGGTGCACTTCGAAAGGCGCGCCTTGTCCGCTCCAGATCCCATCGCCGGAGCGAAAGTCTCGCGCCTCTTTCCGCCGCGTGCCCTGGAGCAGGAGGTCACTTTCGCCTCCATTTGGAGGACGAAGAGCGCCGCCGGCGTGCGCCATCACGTCGTGGTCTTTCGCACGCGCGATGGCGGCGACTCGTACGCAGGACAAGTTTGCGATGTGCTGCTCGGGGCGCGCGCCAACGCGGAGGGTGCGCCGTGCGCGTTCGTGACGCCCGATTACGGTTACGCCATCAAGGATGGGCGGCTCATGCGAACCAGCGACTCCGGCACCACGTGGCTCACGGTGCATTCCACGACGCTCGAGCAATGGCTCGACACGTATCCCTACGTGCTCGATGTGGACTACGTCTCCTACACACAAGGGTTCGTCCTCGCGGCCAACGCCAGCCTGACGCAAACGGTGCTGCTCGCGACGCAGGGGCTGCGCGATCGCTTCGCTCCGGTGCCGTGATCGCAAGCGCATTTCATGGGCCGATGGCGGCGAGGACCTGATGGGCGGCCCGTTCGCCCTGCTCCACGCAGTCGGGCAGCCCGACTCCGCGGTAGCCAGCCCCGGCTATGGCGAATGCGGGACAGGACGCGCGCAGCGTCACTTCCGCTCGCTCCACGCGGGCGAGGTGTCCGATACCGTAGTTCGGCATCGCCTCCCGAAAGCGCGTCACCCGCGTCCAAATCGGGTGTTCGCGTGCACCGGTGAGGCGTCCGACTTCTTCCGCCGCGCGACGCGCCAGTTCGTCGTCGGACAGCGCGAGGGCTTCGTCCTGGCCGCGCCTGCCGACGTAGGCGCGGATCACGGCGAGGGACTCGGGGGCAACGTGCGGCCACTTGCTCGACATCCACGTGGTCGCGGTGATGGCCATTCTTTCGGGCCTCGGCACGAGGAAGCCCGAAGCTCGCACGAGATCCGGTCCGAAGGCGGTGCGCTCGTACACGAGCACGATGGTGGCGGTCGACTGGTAGTGCGTTTCCACGTCGGGTAGGTCGATCATCGGCCTCATGATCTCGCGGGTGACCTGTGGCGGGAGGGCGAACACGGCGCCATCCACGTCTTCCTCCAAGTGCTCCCCAGAGACCGTATCGATATGGAACCGGTACATCGAGCCGCGCCGAGTCACTGCGCCGACGCGCGCACCGGTGCGGATCTCAACCCGGCCGCTCCGTTCCATCCGATCCACCATGCGCTCGATGACGGACGACAGGCCGCCGCGCACGGTGATGAACGCGCTCCGGCTCGGGCCAGGTTGGCGCGGGCTCGATGCCGCGACCAGGGCGCGGCTTGCCGCCACGAGGCTGCCATGGTTGCGGAGGAGATCGAGGAGCGAGGGCCACGTGGCCATGAGCGACAGACGATCAATGTCGCCCGCGTAGATGCCCGCCATGAGCGGTTCGCCGACGTAGTTCACCCATTCGTCGCCGAGCCTCGCACGGAGAAAGGCGCCGAGGGCGGTGTCGTCTTCAGGAAGATCGAGCGGCATCCGCTCTTCCTCCAGGGCGCGCGCCAATCCGGCGTCCGTCAAGAGGGGCGGGCGAACGCAGGACGGATCGAACGGAATTCCCAAGTATCCTTTCGGCATGGGGCAGAGGCCGCCGTCTCGGACGATGTAGGTCTCGGTCGCCTCGGGCCGCGTGGACACGACGTCTTCCGCCATGCCCAAGGACTCCAACAGCCGCATGGCGGCGGGCTTTCGCGCGAGCATGGAGTCTGGGCCCGCCTCCACGGTCAGACCAAGATGAGGCTCGCGAATCGTCTGTACACGCCCGCCAAGCCTATCGCTCGCCTCGTACAAAACAATCTGCACGTGAGCGTCGGAGGACAACAGGCGCAGGCAAGCCGCGAGACCGGTGATGCCACCGCCCACCACTGCCACGCGTTTCATGTGCATCACCACCCTGCGTCACGTTTCGCGCGCTCGATCACGTCCGCGACCGCGCGGATGAAGTCGGCATCGTCGTTCATCTGGCGGGTGCGAACGAGCTGGATGCCGAGTTCCTCGGCGCGCTTTCTCGCCTCGATGTCGATGTCGTACAAAACCTCCAGGTGGTCTGCCACAAAGCCCTGGGCACACACCACGACTTCGCGATATCCCTGGTTCGCGAGGGACTCGAGGGTGTCGAGCAGGTCCGGCTCGAGCCACGGTTCTTGCGTGCGGCCGGCGCTCTGCCAGCCGAAGGTATAGTGTGCAAGGCCGAGGCGCTTGGCCACCGCTTCGCCGGATTCGCGCAACTGGTTGACGTACGGATCGCCCATGTCCAGGATGCGCGCGGGGAGGGAGTGAGCCGTGAAGATGACCATGGCCTCCTCGGGGTGACGGCACTGGTGAAGCGCCTCCGCGACGCGCGCGGCAAGCGCGTCGAGGAAGCGAGGCTCGAGGTGCCACTGGTTCACACAGTAAAGCGTTGGCCCTCCGTCGCGCGCGGCCTCCCGCGCCTGCTCGTGATAGGTCTCGACGCTCATCGCCGAATAGTGGGGCGCGAGCACGACGGCGATGGCCCGCTCGATCCCGTCCCTGCGCATGTCCGCCACCGCGCCCGCGATGCGCGGCTCGGCGTGTTTCATCCCCAGGTACACGCGAAAAGCGGTTTCGCCTTGCGCGTTCAACGCGTGTTCGACTGCCTTCGCCTGCCGCTCGGTGATCTCCCGAAGCGGTGAGGTTCCGCCGATGGCTTCATATCGGTGGACGAGATCGGCGAGTTCGGTCGGAGAGGGTTTGCGGCCGCGCCGGATGTCCGTATAGTACGCCTCCACTTCGTCCAGGCTTCGAGGCGTTCCGTAGGCCATCATGAGAACACCGAGGGTCGTCATGCGCGTTCCTCCTTTGTGCAGTGCGCGGCTTGTGCCTTTGGCTCGAACGTGTGCACCCATTCGACAACGCGCTGGAGCTGGGCGAGATCCGTGGTGGGTTTGACACCGTGGCCGAGGTTGAAAATGTAGCCGGGGCTCGCCGTGCCGAGCCAGAGCACGGTCTCGACTTCGCGCCGGAGGACGTCGGGAGGGGCGAAGAGGCTCACGGGATCGAGGTTGCCCTGCAGCGCGACCGACGTCCCGACGCGCTGGCGCGCGCGGTCGAGCGGCGTGCGCCAGTCGACGCCGACGACGGAGGCGCCTGCCTCGGCGAAATCGGCGAGCAGTTCACCGGTGTGAACACCGAAATAGATCAGCGGAACGCCGAGTCGGGCGAGATCCGCAAGCATCGCCTGGATATACGGTTTCACGTGCGCGCGGAACGCGTGAACGGACAGGCTGCCCACCCAAGAATCGAAGATCTGCACGGCGCTCGCGCCAGCCTGAACCTGGGCGCGCAGGTAGCGCGCCATGGCCTGCGACAGCTTGCTCATGAGCCTGTCCCAGAGGTCCGGGCGCGCGAGCATCAAGGTCTTGGTGTGGACGTAGTCGCGGGAGGGTCCGCCCTCCACCATGTAGCTGGCGAGCGTAAATGGGCCGCCTGCAAAGCCGATGAGCGGAACCGGAAGGGTGTTCGCGAGGTGACGGATGCTCTCAAGCACAAAAGGGAGTTCTTCTTCCGGCTCAAACACGCGCAGGCTTGCGATGTCTTCCTCGGTGCGCAACGGGCGTTCCATCACAGGTCCCACATGCTCCTGTAACGAAAACGACATCCCCATTGCGCCCACGGGGACCATGATGTCGGAGAACAGAATGGCGGCATCGACGCCGAGCTTGTCCACCGGCATGCGCGTCACGCGGGCACACAGCTCCGGCTCTCGGCAGATGTCGAGCAACGTGTACGTCTCGCGAATGTGGCGGTACTCGGGATCGTATCGACCTGCCTGGCGCATGAACCACACGGGTACGCGATCCACCGGTTCGCGGCGGCAAGCGCGAAGAAAGCGATTGTTCACGGCAAAGTCCCCATTCCTCATGCCTGTCCTTCGAACATTTGTACCTCCCTTGTTATACCCAACGCGCGTCTGCGGTTGCAAACCGACGCGGCCGGGCGTTCGGGTCGCCCGTGTGCGGGTTTACAAAACTGTCATTGGCGCTGCCGAAAGAGTATAATAAGGTTTGGATTTGCACAGTCAGGAGGTGGGCCGAGTGAGCCTCGAGCTCGACTTTTATCAGATGATGATCCAACCGATGCGCGACGAACTCACGAGCATCGGGTTTCAGGAACTGCGCACGCCGGAAGACGTGGACGCCGTGATGGCCGAGAAGACCGGGACCACGTTCGTTGTGGTCAACTCGGTGTGCGGTTGTGCGGGTGGCATCGCCCGTCCGGCCGTCGCCATGGCGCTCAGGAATGACCGCAGGCCGGATCGGCTCGTGACGGTGTTCGCGGGCCAGGACAAGGAAGCCACGGCGCGCGCCCGCGAATATTTCGTCGGCCAACCGCCTTCGTCGCCGTCGTTCTTCCTGTTCAAAGACGGCAAGCTTGTCGGCGTGCTTCACCGCAGCGACATCGAGGGCTCGACGCCCGAGCGCGTCGCGGAGAAGTTGGTTGCGCTGTTCAACGAATACTGCGAGCCGAAGACAAACTGATGGGACTGCACGCGCTTCGACTGCGCGCGAGCGGGCGGCGGGACTCCGGTTCCGCCGCCCGTTTCGCGGATGGACAAGCTGAAAGGGTTGCGTCAACTGGTGCTGCGCCGCCTGCGCGGCTCGGTCGTCGCGGCAGCGCCGTGTGCCCCTCTGCGCGACTGTGGTATGCTAAGTGCAATCGAACGATCGGAGGTTGGGCGGCGCGATGGGGTTTCGCAAACAGAAGCATGCCGAGGCTTGGATACCAGAGGTTCGAAACATTTTTTGCGTGGGACGGAATTTTCGCGATCACGCTTCCGAATTGGGCAATCAGGTGCCCGATTCTCCGATGATCTTCGGTAAATTCACGCACGCGCTCGTTCCGGCATCTGGCGAGGTGCCCTATCCAAGTGGCAGGTCAGACGTCCATCACGAGCTCGAGATCGTGCTGGTTCTCAAGGACACCCCGAGCCGAGAGAGGCCGCTCGAGGCCGTGGGCGCGGTTGCGCTTGGCATCGATTTGACGGATCGCGAACTCCAGTCAGCGCTCAAGCAGAAGGGATACCCATGGGAGGCCGCAAAGAGCTTTCGCCATTCCGCCATTGTGACGGATCTCTACGAATTTGACGACTTCGCCGCGGACGTCGAGAACGCGCGGTTTGCCCTGCAGAAGAACGGGCGCGTGGTTCAGGAGGGTGTGCCCTCCGAGATGGTATTTTCATTCTCGGATCTCATGCTCCACTGCTTGGACGTGTATGGCCTTGCCGCAGGCGACATCCTGTTCACCGGAACGCCGAGCGGCGTCGGACCTGTGCGTCCCGGGGATGAGCTCACGCTCTTCATGAACGGCGAGCCATGGGCAACGTTTCGATTCTCCGCACACGAGGGGGGATCGCCGTGAGCGGAAGTGCCCTCGACACCTACCTCGAAGCCATCTACGTGCTTCATTCGGAAGGCGAACAGGTTCTGTCTTCGCGCGTCGCGGATTATCTGGGTGTGTCCAGACCCACCGTTTCACAGACGCTGCAGCGGTTGGTCGGACAGGGCTACGTCGAGGTGAGCGATACCCGCGAGTTGGTCCTGACGGAAGAGGGCCGGAAGCGCGCCGAGGCCATTATTCGAAAACACCGGCTGCTCGAGCGTTGGCTTACTGATGTTCTGGGTCTGGACTGGGCGGACGCGCACGTGGAAGCCGCGCGGCTGGAAGGCAGCATTTCTCCACTCGTGGAATCGAAGTTGAACGAGATGCTGAACCACCCGGCCACATGCCCGCACGGGAACGTCATCCCGGGAAATGGCCACGCGGTGCCCAAGGGCGTGGGGCTGGACGAGGCGCCACCCAACACACCGCTCGAAGTGATACGCATCGTCGAAGTGGCTGAGGAGGATCTCGAACTGCTGCGGTTTTTCCATCGAACGGGCCTGGTTCCGGGGGAGACCGTCCAGGTTCACGAGCCGGAGCCGTATGCTGCCGGGGTGACCGTGACCGTGCGAGGGCAGACCTTGTCGCTCGATCCCGCCGTCGCCCATCGCGTACAGGTGCGCCCGAAACCGATGAGTCAGACGGCCTGACGCTTGTTCCTCGGTGACAGGCGGCAGGAAGGCATAGAACGAGTGAAAAACGTCCACCTTAAACCGCGACGACACGCGAGAGAGGTGGTCGTTTTGTTTTCTGCTCGACAGCATCGCGTGTGGTGGCGAGCAATATTTGCGGCCGCGATCGCCGTGGCATGGGCGGTAGGTGCCCTTGCCGTTCCGAGTGCCCAGGCGGAAGTCGCGCGCCCTCCCGTGGTCAACGCGAAGGCGGCGGTGGTGTACGACGCCACCGATCGAAAGGTCCTCTACAACAAGCGCGGGGACGAGCCGATGTACCCGGCCAGCACGACGAAGCTGATGACGGCCATCCTCCTCGTGCAACACCTTCAGCCGGACGATCCGGTGTACATCAGCGAGACCGCGAGCCGTCAGCCGCGCGTGCGCCTGGGCCTGCGGCCTGGAACCGAGCTCACGGCGGAACAGGCTCTGCTCGCCCTCATCATGAAAAGTGCGAACGACGTCGCGTACGGGATCGCGGAGACCGTCGGCGGATCGCAGGAAGGTTTCGCGCGGATGATGAATGTCGAGGCGCGCCTCATCGGCTGTACCCACACGCAGTTCGTGACGCCCAATGGACTTCATGCAGACGCCCACACCACGTCCGCGAAGGACATTGCCCTCATCACGGCCAAGGCTATCACGTATCCGCGCATCGTTCGCGCGATGCAGACCCCGCAGGCGACCATCGCGGGGAAGACCATTCGAAACGGAAACCGCCTGTTGTACAGCCCTCCCGCTTCGATTGGCGAGTTCATCGGCGGCAAGACGGGATTCACGTCGCGCGCGATGTACTGCCTCGCGACCGCGGTGCGGCGTCCGTCCGACGGCCACATCTTGGTGAGCGTGGTCTTCGGTGCGCCGCGCAAGAGCCTCATGTACCGCGAGACGGTTCGCCTGCTCACCTGGGCCAACCGCCTCACGTCTCCGGAAGACCCAGCAAGTTGACAAGCGGGCACCTCATAACCTTTACTACGTCGGGTTATGGGGGGTACGGCATGCGCAGAAGTGTCGCGCTCGCGTACGTACTGTGGTTCTTTCTCGGGTACCTCGGCGTGCATCGCGTGTATCTCGGCCACGTCGGCACAGGGCTCCTGATGGCCGCGTGCACCGTGGTCGGCGGACTCGTGGCGTCCACTGTCATTGGCCATATCCTTCTCTTTGCGGTCGGCATCTGGTGGCTCTTCGATCTCGTCCTGACGGCTCGCATGGCGGGCTACCGCGGTTGAACCCCAGCCGCGGCTCGCTTTATAATATCGGACATGCAATCCGGAACGGTCGAAGGAGAGGTTCGTGTGAAGGTCACCATCGCTGGCGTGACGCTCGACAACCCGGTCATCCTCGCGCCGATGGCGGGCGTGTGCAATCCCCCGTTCCGCCGGCTCGCGAAGGAGCTCGGCGCGGGCATGGTCTGCGCGGAGATGGTCAGTGACAAAGGGCTTGTGAGCGGAAACGAGAAGTCGAAAAAGATGACGACCATTTTGCCGGACGAGCATCCCGTGAGCCTCCAGCTCGTCGGGTATGATCTCGCCTCCATGGAACAGGCCGCCGAGATGGTGGGTGAGACCAACGCGGATCTCATCGACATCAACATGGGTTGTCCCGTGTTGAAAATCTGCAAGACCGGAAGCGGCGCGGCGCTCGCGCGGGATCCCAATTACGCGGCGAAAATCGTGCGGGCGGTCGTGAGCCGCGTGAACAAGCCGGTGACCGTGAAGTTCCGAAAAGGCTGGGACGACGATCACGTCAACGCGGTCGAGGTGGCGCTTGCGGTCCAAGAGGCGGGGGCGCAGGCGGTGGCGGTTCACGGGCGGACGGCGAAGCAGATGTACAGCGGGAAGGCCGATTGGGATATCATCCGCCGGGTAAAGGAGGCCGTGCGCATTCCCGTCATCGGCAATGGGGACGTGGTCGATCCAATATCCGCCAAGCGGCTCATGGAGGAAACCGGGTGTGACGCAGTCATGGTCGGCCGGGCGGCGCTCGGAAACCCATGGATCTTTCGCGAGATCGCGCATTATCTGGACACGGGCGAACTCCTTCCTCCGCCTTCTGTGGAGGAGCGGCTCGAGGTGACCTTGCGGCACATGCGCATGCTGGTGGAGTTCAAAGGCGAGGACATCGGCGTGCGGGAGATGCGCAAGCACGCGGCCTGGTATGTGAAGGGCCTGCCCGGTGCCGCGGAGGTGCGGACGCTCATCAATCAGCAGACGACGATGGCGGGCATGGAGGCCGTGTTGCGCGACTACTGCGAATGGGTGCTGCGCCGAAAGACGGCTTGATTATCATGCTCGTGTTGTTCGAGGACGAGGACCATGGAAGGCCGCCGTTCGTCTATGTCCGACGATCGGCGGCCACACGTCGTATGGGGCCCTCGAACGGTTTACTCCAGTGCGATCCCCTTGGTCTCCTTTCCAAGCGCCGTCACAATGACGAACCCCACGAACAACACGGCGAAGAAGACGCCGAACACCCACTCGTACCCGAGGTGCGCTCCAAGCAGCCAGCCCGTGGCAAACGGGGCGATGGCGCTGCCGAAGCGGCCAAATCCGGCCGCCCATCCCATGCCAGTCGCCCGAAACATCGTCGGGAACTGCTCCACGGTGAATGCGTACGTCGCCGCGAAGGCCGCGAGTGTGAAGAACGAAAGCAAAAGCCCAAACACGATGAGCGAAGCCGTGTTCCAGGCAAATCCGAACGCGAGCGCGGATAGCGCCGTCAAGATCATCGCGGTAACCAGCGTGCGCTTGCGTCCCCAACGTTCGACAAGCCACGCGGCCGTCATGTATCCTGGAATTTGAGCGAGTGTCATGATGAGCGAGTAGCCCAGGCTGTGTACCAGCGAGTATCCTTTGTCGTACAAGACAGACGGAAGCCAGAGAAACATGCCATAGTAACTATAGTTCATCACGAACCAGACGACGGATGCCACGAGCGATCGGCGGCCCAGCTTTCGCGACCAGATATTGCGCACGGACTCGCCAAACGTGCTTCGGCGCTGGAGCCGAGCGTAGCGCGCGGCCTCTGGCAGCGCAAATCGCAGCACGAGGGTGTACAAGGCTGGGATGGCACCGATAAGGAAGACCACGCGCCAGCCGGCGGAGGGGATGACGAAGTACGATACGAGCGCGGCGGCGAGGGATCCCACGGCCCAGAACGATTCGAGGAACACCACGCGGCGCGCGCGAACCTCGTCTGGCGAGGATTCGAGCACGTACGTCGTCGCCACAGGCAACTCGCCCCCAAGCCCGAGGCCGACGAAAAAGCGCAACACGAAGAAGATGACGATACCAGCCGCGAACGCGGAAAGGCCCGTCGCGAGGCTGTAAATCAGGATGGTCACCATAAACAGCGAACGCCTGCCGAATCGATCGGCGCAAAGGCCCGCGAGGGCAGAGCCCACGGCCATGCCGAGGGAACTCACGCTTCCGACGAGGCCGGTCACCGTGTGCGTCAGGTGCCACTGTTTGGCAAGGACCACAAGGACGTACGACAGAATGCCCACGTCAAACGCATCAAACAGGAGGCCAAGGCCGGAAGAGACAAGGATTCGAGCCGCGGATACGCGCTTGACTGGGATAGACACGGGATCGACCACTGCGCTCACCTCACATGTGCGTTTACCCACGGTATATGTGCCGCATGTGCGAACGGTGACAGCCGCCCAAGCCGGCGTCGCTGTGGGCTCAAGAACGACGGAAGGGATGAAAGCCCATGGGCAACCGGGTGGAATGGTGGATTGGAGCTGCGGGGAGTGGCAAATCGTCCCGTGTGGCGGAGGAGATGCGCCGCGCCGCGGAAGCCCAGCCATTTGGGCCGCCCGTGTTTTGGGTGGTGCCCGAGTCGACGGCGTTTGCGGCCGAGACGCTGCTGATGGAACGCGTTCGCGCGGCCTTTCGCGTCGAAGTCGTGACGATGAAACGACTTGCCGACCGCGTGTGCGCGCACGGCGGGATGGCGCGACCCCGCCTGACGCAAGTGGGGCGGCAGCTTCTCTTGCGCGCGGCGTACGATGAACTCGAGCCTTCACTTGGCCCACTGCGCCGTGCCGTGCGCAATTCGTCCCTGTATCATCACCTTTTGTCCGCATTCGACGAGCTTACCGCGCATGGGGTGTCCCCGGAACAGCTCGCGGCCTTGTTGGAGATGTCCGCGGCCCGCTGCGATGAAGTGGAGAAGGAGCAGAGGGCGGTGCATCGCTCTCTCGTCGGCAAGCTGGGCGACGTGCTGAAGCTGTACGTGAGGTACCGACAACGCGCCGAAGCCGCGGGCTTCGCGGATCCGGCCCTCCTGTTCCTCGATGCGGTCTACGCGGCGCCACACGTCTCGTGGCTTGAAGGCGCGTCGCTGTATCTCGACGGTTTTCACGCCTTTTCGCCTGCAGAGCGGCAGTTCATCTCTGCGCTTGCGCGGCGCGTGAAGCGGCTGGTCATCACCTGGGAGGACACCGGCCTTGAGGGAGAGCGGTGGGAGGCGCTTCTCGAGGAGGCGTCGTCGCTTCCCGCGTGGCCGCATCTTTCCGTTTGGCTCGACAAACACGAAGATCGATTCGTCGGCGAAGTGCAGGCCGTCGCCGCGTACCACCTCCTCGCGTGCGCACGCGATTTCGCGCGAGATTCGCTGGATCAGGTGTTTTGCCGCATGCCCCTCGGTGCCGCCGAGGGCCGGTTCGGCACCTCGCCGCTCATTCACCTCGAGCGGGCGCTCGCGGGATACCCGACGGTTCAGCCCTTGACGGGCATCCGTGTGAGCGCGTTTGGCCATCGCGAGGAGGAACTGTGTGCGGTTGCCGACGAGATTGCGCACCTCGTGCAGCACGAGCGGGTGAGACCGCGCGACATCGCGGTGTGCGTCCCGACGCTCGACGGCATCGGGCGCCGTCTCGCCGACGAGCTGGAGCTGCGCGGGGTTCCGGTCGCCATCGACTCGTTCTCAACCCTGGCGGACCACCCTGTCGGTCAACTGCTGCGCGCCGCCATCGCCGTGGTGCGCACCGGGTTCAGTCTCGACGCCATCGCCGCACTGCTCCGCTGCCCACTCGTGCCCGTGAAGCGGCGGGAAGCGTTCGATCTGTATCTCCGCGAGCACGACGTCAGCGGCTTCTCGGCATGGCTGGCACCAGAGCGATGGGACTTTGCCGCTCGCGCCCCGCGCACGGCATCCGGTCTTTGCGACGAGGAGGCCGACGAGATCAGGCGACACGTGGCCGACGCGCTCCGGCCCATCATCCAGGTGTTTGCAGAGCCGGTGCTTCGCCCCGTGGAAGCGGCGCGAGCGCTCTGGGAGTTGCTTGAGGCGTTTCACGTCAAGGACACCCTCGCGCAATCCGTAGTCCAGGTGGGGGAGGACCCCATGGCTGGCGTGATCCACGAGCAGGCGTGGACCGGGATCACGGCGCTCCTCGACGATCTCGCCACTCTCCAGCCCGAGGTCGCGCTCCCGACCTATGAGGTGGCCGATCTCGTCCTCGAGTCCATGGCCAGTCTGCGCCTCACGCGCATCCCGAGCGATGCAGACGCGGTGTTCGTGTGCGATTTCGCGCGCGCCGACAACTGGTCCCGCCCGCGGGTGTTCGTCGTGTCCGCGGACGACGCCTCGCTGCCCCCGCGCCCGGATGAAGGGGGCATCCTGCGCGACGACGAACGCCTCGCTTTTGCGGAGGTCTTTCTCCGCCCCCTCGGGCGCACTTCGGAGGATGAGCGGCGCGCCCTCGAGTGCCTGCCGTACCGGGTGATGACGCGCGCGTCCGAGGCGCTTGTGGTGACGTACGCGGGGACCGACGACGGGATCGAGCGCCACCTGACGCCGACTTTGGCCTCGCTCGTCGAGCGCGGCCATCTGGCGGTCGACGCGGCGTGTGGGGAAGGAGCGGTTCCGGTTCATCCGGTACAAGCGATGCGGCTTCTCGCCGATGCGCTGAGCCGGGTGCATGCTGGGGCGCCGTTCGAGCAGGTGATGCAGGATCCGGTCGTGCAAGACGTGCTGACGCACGTGTGGACCGGCGCGGCTGACGTCGACCGGTTTCAGCGCGTTCTCGCGGGGCTCTGCCATCGCCCGCGGCCGTGGCGACTGCCTGCCGAATGGATTCGGGATCTGTACGGCGACCCCATCCGCGTGAGCGTGAGTCGACTGGAGACGTACGCCAAGTGTTCCTATCGGCATTTCGCTCAGTATGCGCTCCGGCTCGAGCCGCTCGCGCTTCAGCCGGAAGCGGAGCGGAGCGCCGGCACCTGGATCCACGCCGCGGTTCAGCTGGCGACGCAGCGATTGGCGGAGGACTACCCGCGCCTTTCCGAACTTGGCCACGCGGAGTTGGAGGCTGCCCTTCTCGAGATAGCTCGCCAGGCGCTGGAACAGGCTGCGCAAGCGACGAAGTTGCAAGCTACGCTCGAACGGCCGGATCTGGCCGTCTACGTAGGGGAGCGGCGGCGCCACTTCGAATTCGTCGTGCGGGCCATCTGGATGCAGCTCTCGCGGGGCCAAATGCGTCCCTTCTGGCTCGAGAAAGAATTTCGCGATGTCGACGTGGGCGAGTGGAATGGGGCGCGCGTGGTGCTCGATGGACGGATTGACCGCGTCGATCGGCTCCAGGCGGGCGAGGTGGCGCTATGCGTGTATGACTACAAGTCGTCGGAGACAGCGCTTCATCCGTCCAAGGTGTATCAGGGGCTGCAACTGCAACTCCTGATTTACGCAGCCATGGCCATGCGAGAGGCGGAGGCTGTCGAAGGCGCGCCTGTGAGACTGTATGGCGCGTTTTACATGCCACTCGTGGCGAAGCGGGACGCGCTTGATGTCCCGCCTGAAGAGCGCGAGGGCTCTGCGCACCTCGGCGCGTATCGGGCGAAGGGGTTCTTCTTGCGGGAGGAGGCAGCGGTTTTGCGCGTGAACGAGGACCTCGCGCCTGGCCGAGGTTCCGCGTTGTACGGCAGGCAGTTTCGCGCAGACGGAGCCTGGGCGGCGGATGCGACCGCCTGGCGCGACGACGAGTGGCAGGTGGTGCTCCGTCACGTTGAACGGCGGGCCGAGGAAGCTGCCAAAGCCATAGCGGAGGGTGAGGTGCGCGTTTCGCCGTACCATCTGAGCCACGTGGACAGCGGCTGTACGAATTGCCCCTACAACGCCTTGTGCCACTTCGAGCGCGCGGATCACTTCGACCTGTACCGCCCTGTGCCGAAGCTGAAATTCGACGACGTGATCGCCGGAGGGGATGCGAACTGATGAGCGTGCATTGGTCGAAGGAACAAGCGCGAGCCATCCGGGCCCGGGGAACGAATCTCGTGGTGTCGGCGGGGGCCGGATCGGGCAAGACGGCGGTGCTTGCGGAGCGCGTCGCGAGCCTCGCGGAGGAGGACCCGAAGTTCCGGATGGACCAACTGCTCGTGATGACGTTCACGGAGGCGGCGGCGGAAGAGATGCGCGCGCGCATCGTGCGAAGGCTGGCCGAACGCGCCGCCGAGGCGGAGCAGGCGGGCGAATCCGCGAAGGCGCGCCGATTCCGCAGATTGGCGCATCGCGCGAATGATGCCCAAATCTCGACGATTCATAGCTTCTGCCTCGCTCTCTTGCGGAATCACGCCGTGGAGGCAGGGCTCGTTCCAGGCTTCCGCGTGCTGTCGGGCGAGGAAGACGCCGTGTTGCTTCGAGATGAGGCCCAAGCGGCGCTTGACGAGTGGGCGCACCATCCTGAGCGCGGGCTGCAACTCGGCACCGCGCTCGCGGCCCTCCGGCTTCACCGGCAGCAGCAGGCTGTGAACGCGGTGCTCGAACTGTGCCGCGTGGCGCTGAGCCAGGTCGATCCCGGCGGATGGCTCGCCGAGATCGCCCGGCACTACGATGCGGACCAGCTGTGGGCGGGACCATTCGGCGAGGTGTTCGCCCGCTGGACGCGCATCCAGATTGCACAGGCGTTCGAGCACATGCGGAAAGGACTGGGGGAGCTCGAGCGCATGCGGGCGCCGGAGAAGGTCGTGGCGGGCGCGCTCTCCATCCTCAGCCAACTGAAAGAAGCGCTTGTACTCCTTTCGACGCCTGGTGCTCCGCTCGATCCCGACCGCCTCGCGCCCCTCGTCCACTGGGAATCGGCGCGGCTGTCGAAGGAGTACGAGTCATTTAAGAAATGGAGAGAAAAGGCAAAGGATGCCGTGAAGCTCGTGCGCAAGGTGCTCGGACGCGGTCGATCTGCGCTTGAGGCCGACGTGCGGGCCATGCAGCCGCACATCGAGGTGTTGACAGCGGTCGCGCGGGACGCGCTGGATCGCGCCAAGTCGCGAAGATTCGAGGAAAACCGCCTGTCGTTTTCAGACCTCGAGCATCTGACGCACGAGCTTCTGACCAAAGACCAAGGTGTTCGCGCCGCGCTTCACGCGAGATACCGGTACGTGTTCGTGGACGAGTACCAGGATACCAGCCCGATTCAGGACGCCATCGTCGACGCCGTCGCGACCTCTGGCGGACTGTTCCTCGTGGGCGATGTGAAGCAGAGCATCTACGGTTTTCGCATGGCGGAGCCTGCGCTGTTTCTGGCCCGATACCGCAGGTACGCCGCGAAGGACGGCGGCGAGGCCATCGACCTTTCGGCTAACTACCGAAGTCGATCCGGCATCGTCCGCTTTGTCAACTATCTGTTTGCCCAACTGTTTCGCGCGGACGTCGCGGGGTTCGACTACGCGGACGGGCATGAGATGAAACCCGAGGCGGCCTATCCAGACGATGATAGCGGTCCGTGTCCCGTCAGAGTCAAGCTGTTCTTTTCTGGGGACGAAGAGAGGAAGGAAGAGGCCGAGGAGCGTGAACGCTCCGAAGGGAAGAGTGAGGAGGAGGACGAACAGGCGGCCCGCGAAAAACTCGAGGTCGAGGCCCTGTGGGTCGCCCAACAGATTGCCCAAGCGATGGAGCGCCAAGAGAAGGTGTACGATCGCGCGGCGAACGCGTATCGACCGCTGCGGTACCAGGACGTGGCCATTCTGCTTCGCGCGGGCGGCGAGCATCTCAACACCGTGGTGCAGGTGCTTGCTTCCCGCGGAATCCCCGCAGTGGCGCGCTCGTCGAGCGGATTTTTTCGCGCGATGGAGATCCGCTGGGCCATGTCCCTGCTGGCGGCGCTCGACAACCCGCTGGACAGCCTGGCGCTCGCCACGGCGCTCAAGTCGCCATTTGTGGGCTTGAGCGACGAGGACCTCGCCGCCGCGAGGATCGAGCGCCCGAGTGGACCCTTGTGGCATGCAGTGCGTCATGCTGCGCGCGAATCGGAGGGCGCACGCGACACATTGCGCCGGGCCGTGGAGCGGATGGAGCGGTGGCGGGCCCTCGCGCACACGCTCTCGCCGGGGGATCTCCTGCGCGAGATCGCCCGCGAGGTGGAGATCGACTTGTATCTCCGCGCCATGCCCCGGGGACGGATCCGCGCGGCGAACCTTGAGCAACTGATTCGCCTAGCGCACACGCATGCGCCTCACGCGGGCGATCTCTACCGTTTTCTCGCCCTGGTCCGGGGGCTCGAAGAAGCGGACGTCGATCTCGGCCACGCGCACGGGGCCAGTGCGGACAGCGTAGCGGTCATGACGATTCACGGCTCCAAAGGGCTCGAGTTCCCGCACGTGTACATGCTCTGCCTCGGCCGCCAGTTTCCGAACAACAAGCGCACGCTCGCACTGCATCGCCGCCTGGGCATCGGTGCGATGATGTGCGACGTTCAGACGGGCGTTCATTGGCGAACCGTTCCTTCCATTGCCGTGGACCAGGCCAATCTCGAGGCTTCGCGCGCGGAGGAGGCCAGGGTCCTGTACGTCGCGCTCACGCGGGCGAAGGAGCGCCTCGTGCTCGTGGGTCACGCGGGCAAAGTAGCAAAGCTCGCGGATGTGGCCGAAAGCCATGACGATGAGGGACGCCTGACCCCGGAGGCCTTCCTCAAAGGGAACTCCTATGCCTCCTGGCTCCTGCCTGCGCTCATGCGCCATCCAGATGGCGCGTGGCTCAGGAAAGAGGCGGGAGACGCGCGCGCCGGCCTGTTGGATGCGACCGGCGTTCGCTTCGAGCTCGAGGTCGAGGTGGACGGCAGGCCGCAGGAACCGGACAGCGGCGAACCGCGCTCGTCCGCGTTGAAAGGGCCGCTTCCGCCTGTAGAGGAAGTGGAGCGCGAGCTTCGCCGCCTGTGGCAAGGCCCAGCGTGGCGGTATCGCGCCGTGCGGATTACATCGGAGAAGCAGGTGTCTCGCGTCTCGCTGCCGAGCAAGCTCACCGCCACCGACATTCGGCGGTTGTTTGCTGAGCGAGAGCTTCGCGCGCGCGGCCACCACGCGGGGGCAGTGTTGGAAGATCCGGCTTTCATCCGTCAGAACGGCGCGTCGCCCCGCGAGCGAGGCGTAGCGTTTCACGCGTTCATGCAGCGAGCACCTATTGAGCCTTATGCGAATCCGGGGGACGTGAGGCGCGCCGCGCAGGCGCTTCTGGAGCAGGGGCTTCTGGACGAGCGCACGGCGTCCGCACTTGATCCTGACGACGTCCTTGCCTTTTTCGCCTCTCCATTGGGGCGACGCGTCCTCGCGGCGGGTGAGGTGTACCGCGAGCAGCCGTTCTTCTACCGCCTGGACGTGCGCGTAGGCGCAACGCAGTCGCCGGTGGTCGTCCAGGGCGTGATCGACTGCTTGATTCGGGATGCGGGTGGATATGCTGTGATCGACTACAAGACGGATCAGGTGCGGGATGCGTCCGATCTCGACCGGTTGGTGCGGGCATATGAGCCGCAGGTCGCGACATACGCGGCGGCGGTCCGGGAGGCGGTTGGGGCGGAGCCGGAGGTGTATCTGTACTTCGTTCACGCGAGAGAAGCTCGTGCGACCGTGCCAAGTCCGCTGGGGACCAGGTTGGAGCAATGGGCGCAGCGCACGGCGAGCGGATTCCCTCTTTCACCTGACTTAGGCATGAAGAGGGTGTAGCACCACACATTGATCCTTTTTCCTGCCTCCGATATAGTCAGGAGAGAGCAACAGCTCTCAATCCAGTCGGGGATAGGGGGATATGCATGGCGGCTTCGCCCCAGACGATGGCTTTGGCTCTCGGCATCATCCTGATTTCCTTGGTTGTCGTCGGCGTGCCAATCTACGTCTACGCGTCCATCGTCTTTTATCGGGTGTTGAAGAAGACGGGCGTCAGCAAGCCTTGGGCGGCCTGGATACCGTTCTACAACAGCATCAAGATGCTGAACGCCATCGGCATGCGCGGGTGGTGGATCTTGCTTCCGACTGCCATCTCGCTCGTCGGATTGGCCGTCTCACGTCCGGGGCCAGGCCACACGTTCACGTGGGTGACCATCATCGCGTCGACCCTTTCGGGCGTCATTTTGGCGGTGTGGTTCGCCAAGCTGTTTCGCGGATTTGGGATGAGCCCCGTCTACGCGTACTTTTACGCGGGCGTCGGCATTCCCGTCCTGAACATCCTCTGCATCATCGTCGTCTTTGTGGGCCTTTCCCTCATCGCTTTCCGGAAGGACGTGGTGTGGTGGGGCGTGCGGTGACGAAAGGGTGCCAGCGCCCTTTCCTCGCATGCGGGGACGCGAAGGGCGGCTGAGGCCAAGTGCCCCGGCCGCCCGGTTGGCTTCAGGGGCCAATCACGTCTCGCGCCCCGTAGTAGTGGGCGGCATAGTACGGATTTTGAAACACGTTTTGCACAATGACGACGCCTTCGCCGTTGTGGGCAGACGAGGACTCAATCATCGCACCGTTACCCATGTAAATGCCCACGTGCGTCACGTGGTTGGGATACAGCGTGGCGTAACTGTCTGTGTCGGTGAAGAAGAGGAGATCACCAGGCTGGAGGTTGGATGGGCTGACGGGCGTCCCGACCGTCGCCTGATCGTGCGACTCTCTCGGCAGTTGGATTCCGAAGTGTCCGAAGACATATTCGACGAAACCGGAGCAGTCAAAGCCTGTCTTCGGCGAGTCACCGCCCCAGCAGTACGGCGTGCCAAGGAACGATTTCGCATACGTCAGAATCTCCTGGCGAAGCTGTGCTCGGTTACCTTGGGTCTGTGTGGAGGCGGGTTGACCTGCACTGGCTGAGGTTCCGCCTGCAGTCACGGTGCCGCTCGCCGGAGGAGGTGGTGCGGTGCTGCTGGTCGCGGAAATGGGCAGATACAGCGTCTGGCCGACGAGGAGATCCAACGGCTGAATCCCCGGGTTCGCTTTGAGGATGGCCGATGGCGTGAGGTGGTGCGCCTTGGCGATGAGATAGACGGTGTCGCCAGGCTGGACCGTGTAGGTTGTGGGCAGCGCAACTTTCTGCCCTGCGGCAATCTCGTTCGGATTGGACAACTGGGGATTGGCGAGTTCCAAAGCCGTGAGCGGTAGGTGGTGGGCTTCAGCGATACGATACAGCGTATCACCTTGGCGAACCGTGTACGTGGCGGGCTGGCTTTCGGTGGCCGCGAAAACTGTGGCGTAGCCAAGCGCGGTGAAGCTGAGCGTCAGGGTGGTGAACATCCAGGCGCTCGGTCGTCTCATTCGGTCTCTCCATCCTCTCGAAATCGAAGGTTTTAGACAAATTTCGATTTCGAGGCGGACGCGAAGACTCCTTTATGTAAATCAAACCAGAGAAAAAGCATCCATCGCAATTTATCCCAGAACCCATGCGCCGGTCTCTCGTGATCCCGGCGCCAGGTATCCAGAACTCAGTAGTTCGCCAGGCGGCTCTGGACGCGATCGTCCATGAGCCACTTGCGCATGGACGCGGCCAGCTTCGGATCTTCCAAACCGAAAGCCAGGTTCGCCTTGAGCCAGCCCTCGAGGTTGCCAATGTCGTGTCGCACGCCCTCGAATTGGTACGCGTCGACGAGGCCCATCGCGGCGAGCTTTTGAAGGGCATCGGTCAGCTGCAGTTCGCCGCCGTGCCCAATGGGCGTCTGCTCCAGCGCATCAAAGATGGATGGAGGCAGTATGTATCGTCCAAGCACGGCGAAATTCGAAGGCGCCTCGGCTTCGTTCGGTTTCTCAATGAGCCGTTTCACGGGGAATGGTTCCGATCCGACGACAAGGCGAGCGGGCTCAATGATCCCGTACTTCGACACGTCGGCCGCCGGGACGGGCTGCACCCCGAGCAGGGCGCGCTCTGGATCCGTGTATTGCTTCATGAGCTGGCGCACCACGGGCTCATCCGACTGAATGATATCGTCACCGAGCAGCACGGCGAACGGCTCTCCACCCACGAAGGATCGCGCGCACAGAATCGCGTGCCCGAGCCCAAGCGGCGTCTTCTGGCGCACGTAGTGGATGTTGACGAGATCGGAAATGGCCTGCACTTCGGTGAGCATGTTGGACTTGCGGCTTTGCTCCAGGTGCAATTCCAACTCCGGCGACCGGTCGAAATGGTCCTCGATGGCCTTTTTCGCGCGGCCGGTGATGATGAGAATCTCCTCAATGCCCGAGTACACCGCTTCTTCCACGATGTATTGAATGCAAGGCTTGTTGAGGATGGGCAGCATTTCTTTGGGCACGGCCTTGGTGGCCGGAAGCATCCGCGTGCCAAATCCCGCGGCCGGGATGACCGCCTTTCTGACCTTCATATGCTTCACCTCTGCGATGTTTCGCACAAATCGGCCTGTCCTCCATATTTTAGCCATCCTGCAACGCGCGCGCCACGCCTGTATCTGGAAATCCGGTCAAGCCGAGCGACGGCAGCCATCCTCGCGTCCAGGCGACGGAAACCGTCTCGCCTTCGGAAAGGCGGTCGCCGTCCATCCGCGCAATGGCGTTCGTGGACACGAGGCCCGTCAGGCTTCCTGAAGACTGCCTGTCCTCCGCGCGAAACACGAGCGTGGCGCCGCGGAGGCGCAGGTGACCGCGGAGCACGCGCGTATGCTTGACCGGCTTCGCGCGCACCTCGCCTTCGACGAGCGCCGTGAGGGGAAACGGGCGCGCCTCTTCTGCACCTAGCCATCGCAACACGAACGGCACCACGAGGGCGTGGAACTGCACGTAGGCGGCCGCCGGATTTCCCGATAAGCCAAACGCGAATCCGTTCGGCGTGGGGCGCGCAAGGAAGGGCGCGCCCGGCCGCATCCAGATGCGTTCAAAGAGAAGCGGGCCATCTCCCTCGATGGAATGGAGGGCGTCCCGGGCGTAATCCGCGTCTCCCACGGAAGCGCCGCCCGTCAGAATCAGCAGATCCGCCGCTTGGGCGAGGCGCTGCGCCGCGCACGTGATAACGTCGCGATGGTCCGCCACATGCTCCGTCGCGATGACCGAGACGCCGAGCTGGTCCAGCGCCGATTGAAGGAAGGCGTCCGTCGCAGCAAACACCTGTCCGGGCAGCGGGCCCCCCTCGAGGTGAGGCCCCATCACTAACTCGGATCCCGTCGACAGAATCGCCGCGGTGAGCGGACGGAAGCATCTGCATTCGTGAACGCCCGCTGCGCGGAGGACGGCCTGTGTCTGCCCATCCCATACCTGGCCGGCTCGGGCGATCACGTCGCCGCGCCGTGCGTCATCGCCCTGAGGCTGCACGGACTCGCCCGCAGGCACGGACCTAAGCAACCGAATGGCGTCGCCTTCGACGTCGACCCATTCCTCCCGGACCACCGCGGCCGTCCCGGGTGGGACGGGCGCCCCCGTGCGCACGCGCACAGCTTGTCCTGGTGCCACGGCGACACCCGCGGCCGCATCGCCCGCACGCACGTCGGCCACCACTCGGAGCCAGGTGTCGTCGGCACCAAGGTCTTCGGCGTGGATGGCGTATCCGTCCATCATCGAGCGAGAAAACGGCGGCAGATCAACTGCCGCCGCCACATCCTGAGCCAGCCAGCGCGGCTCGGCGTGAACCCATGAGCTGACGGAGACGGTGGGGCGCACCGGCAGATGTCGCTCGAGGCGCGTCCACGCTTCATCGAATGTGACAAGTTCCATCGGACTCGCCCTCAGCTTTTCAGCACCTGCTCGATGCGCGCCAGGACGTCTTCGCTCAGCGCCACGCCCGAAGCCTTGGCGTTCTCCTCAACTTGTTCGGGTCGGCTCGCCCCGACGAGCGCGCTTGCTACGTTGGGCAGGCGCAGCGTCCAGGCGAGGGCCAGTTGCGCCAGGGAGAGGCCCGCCTCCTTTGCCACGACTTCGAGCCGCTCGACCTTGTCGAGGATCTCGTCGGTCACCTTCATGAACTGGTTGACGCCCGGCGTCGCGAGGCGCGATCCCACCGGAGCGGGTTGGCCCTTGCGGTACTTGCCCGTCAGCACGCCTTGCGCGAGCGGAGAGAACACCACCTGGCCAATGCCGGCCGTCTCGCAGATGGGCACGACGGCGGCTTCGATATACCGTTCGAACATGTTGTAGATGGGCTGGCTTGCCACGAACTTATGCAGCCCAAGTTCCCGCTGCAGGCGCACACCTTCCGCAATCTTGTCCGCAGGCCACTCGCTGAAGCCCGCGTATAGGATCTTCCCCTGCGTGATGAGGTCGTCCACCGCGCGCAGGCTCTCCTCGAGATCCGTCTCCGCGTCGTAGCGGTGGAAGTAAAAGATGTCGATGTACTCGACGCCGAGCGCCTTGAGGCTCTGGTGGACCTGTTCGACGATGTGTTTCCGGCTCAGCCCGCGGTCATTCGGCCCCTGTCCCACCGGCCAAAACGCTTTCGTCGTGATGACGTAGCTTTCGCGCGGGAAGGGGGCGAGTGCCTCGCGCATGACCTCCTCCGCGGCGTGGGGCTTCGCACCGTACACGTTTGCGCAGTCAAAGTGGTTGATCCCAAGCTCGTACGCCCTGCGCACGCAGGCAATGGCCTGCTCCCGCTCGGTCACGGTCCCATATGTCAACCAGCTGCCGAGCGCAATCTCAGACACCTTGAGTCCGCTCTTTCCGAGTCTGCGGTATTTCATGGCGCGGACACCTCCGCTCCCATTGTACTGGCTTTTTCTGCGGAGGCCAAACCGCTTTCTGCCGCACACGATTTCACGAGTACACAGGACTTTGCCAATGGGCGTCGAATCCTTGGTACGATACCACCGCGTCGGCAGGGAGGACGCCTTATGGATGTACGCGCGTTGCTTGGTTTGAAAGCGCTTGACGACGTGCAGTCAGCGCTGTTTGTCCAGCCCCATCCCGATGACAACGAGGTGGGCGCCGGCGGCACGATGGCGAAGCTCGCCGCAAAAGGCTGTCGAGTGGTCGCCGTGACCGTCACCGATGGGCGCTACGGCGCCGTGGGCGAGGTTCATCCAGCCCAGCTCGCCCGCCGCAGGCAGGAGGAACTCGTGGCGGCCTGCACGGCGCTCGGCATTCAGGAGCATATCGAATTCGGTTTCGAAGATCTCGGTTCGTACACCGAGAGGGACGTCGTCAACAAGCTCGTGCCGGTGCTCCTCGACATCCGGCCGGAGGTCGTGGTCACCGTGGACCCTTGGACGCCGTACGAGGCGCATCCCGATCACGTCAAGACCGGGCGGGCCGTGGCGGAGTGCGCCATCCGACTCGCGAGTCTCACGGTGTCGCAAACCTCGCCCGCGTACGTTCCGCCGATGTTTGCGTTCTACGCGAGCGCGTATCCGAATGCCGCTGTGGATGTGACGGATTTCTGGGAGAGGAAGATCCAGGCTATTGAGGCGCACGAGAGTCAGTTTGCCACGCCTGAATGGCCCGCATTGAGGGCTTACCTGGAGTTTCAGGCGCGAGTCGCGGCACAGCGATTCCTTGAAGGCTCGGGAGACGGGCGATTCGCGGAGACGTTCAAGCTCCTGTCGCCTCGCCAGCTCCACTTCTTTCCCGATGCCATGACGAGCTGAAACGGGGGCGAAATCATGGCCCAGGTCGGCCTCCATCCTTCCGCCCGGCCGCGCCCGACGGTTGCGAAGAAGACCGCGTACGCCGCCAATCAGATTGCCGTCAACATGCTGTGGCAGGCGTTCAACGCCGTGGCCGTGTATGACTACGTGGCGTATCACGGCGTGTCTGCGGTCCGACTGTCGAGCGGCCTCATCGTCTATGGCGTGCTGAACGCCATGTTCAATCTCGTGGCGGGCCACGTGAGCGATCGCACCAGGACGCGCTTCGGGCGGCGCATTCCGTATGTCGCCATTGCATCCATCCCGTACGCCGTGTGCTTCGCGCTCTTGTTCTCTCCGCCCCACCTCACGCAGACAGGTCTCGTCGTGTACTTTCTCGCCATGACGTTTTTGTTCGACCTCGCCTTTACGTTCGCCGCCCTCAACGCGAACGCGCTGTACCCGGAGATGTATCCCGATCCTCGGGACCGCGCGTACGTGTCGGCGCTCCAGCAGGTCTTTGGCATCGTCGGGCTCATCGCCGGCGTCGCTTTGTCCAAATCGCTCGGTCAGTCCCTGGGCTGGTCTCGCATGGCGTGGATCTTCGCCGCGGTGGCCATCGCCTCCATGTACGTGTCGCTCTGGGGCAGCTTTGAAACGGGCGATCCCGTCGAACCCTTTCGCTGGCGCGAGGCGCTCTGGGAGACGTTTCGAAATCGAGCGTTCATCTGGTATGTCGTCGCGAGCTTCCTCGTTCAGTTCACCACCACGCTCTTCACCACGGCGTCTTCGTTCTACACATCGTACGTGGTGCGCCTGAGCCCCTTGCAGAACTCGCTTTTTCTCGGCGGCATCTTCGTCGTTGCGATGCCGGTCGCCTTTGTGTGGGCTCGGGCAGCCATCCGTTACGGCGCGGCGCGCTCGGCCATGGTCGCCATTGCGCTGTACGCGTGCATCGAGGCGCTTCTCCTCGTTGACCGATCGCCTGCTTCCGTGCTCGCGACCGGCCTTTGCCTCGGCGTCCCCGTGGCGGGGTTCATGGTCCTGTTGAACATGCTTTTGGCCGAAGTGATCGATCTCGACGCGAGCCGGACAGGCCGCCGACGAGAAGGGATGTATTTGGGCGTGAACGGGTGCATCGTGCGCCTCGGCCTGTCCCTGCAGTACGCCGTCATGGCCATCTTTTTCGCCGTCTCAGGGTATCGCGCGGGCGCGAACGTGCAACCGCCGAGCGCGGTGGAAGGATTTCGCCTCTTGCTTGGCCTCGTTCCGGCGCTGTTTCTCGCAGGCGCGTTCCTGTGCATGCGGATCTACCACCGCGTGCAAAGCGGTGCGGTGTCGTAGGCTGGGCGGCGGCCCGACCCGCGCTCGTCGCGTTTGGGGCTGGCTTCGCACCTGTAAAACCCGTACAATGAGTGGAAATTGGGTCGAGGCCTATGCCCTTCTGCGCGGCAACCCTTCCGTTCCGTCCATCCCTTTCGCTCGTTTGCTGCGTACCGTACAACAAACGCGGCAAAGGAGGGATGGATCGTGGCGGATCTGCGCGCGGTCGCGCGAAATTATATCGGCCGGCCCGTTGTTGTGCACACGCACAACGGCGTACACCGCGGCATCCTGCACCACGTGGACGATCGCGGCATGTACCTGCGCGTGTACCGTCCAGGCGCGCGCGTGATGGGCTTCGACGGCGAGCCCGACATTCGCACACTCGATCAAGCGCCGCAATCGCTCGACGCCGAGACGGCGTGGTGGCTCTGGCCGCTCATCTTCATTCCATGGGCTGTGGCTTTAGCACTCGCACCTTGGTGGTGGGGACCCTGGTGGTGGTGAGGGCCCCCTCCCACCGCACGCTCGAAAGGGGGACAAGCTGTGGCGAAAGTGGTGTTCATCACGTCCGGCGCGAAGGGGCTCGGCCACAGCATGGTGCTCACGCTGGCGAAGTCCGGCTGGGACGTGGCGTTTACATACGGGAACAGCCAGCAGGAAGCGGTGGCGCTCGCGAGACGCGTGGAGAACGCGGGCCGCCGCGCCCTGCCCCTCCACTGCGATCTGTTCAGCTCCGACTCGATTCAGGCCGCGGTGTCGGCTGCCAAGGGTGCGTTGGGCGGGATCGACGCGGTCGTCCACAACTTTGGGCCTTTTGTGTTTGAGCGCAGGCCGCTCGCGGACTACGACGACGACATGTGGCGCCAGATGATGGACGGCAATCTGACGAATTTCTTCTGGTTGTACCGAGCCACCGTGCACGACATGCGCGCTCGGCGGTTTGGCCGCTTCGTCACGATCGGGTATGACGGCGCGGGCGAAGCCCGAGGATGGCGTTATCGGGCCGCGTACGCAGCGGCGAAATCCGGACTTGCGGCCCTCACGCGTTCCATCGCGCGGGAGGAGCGCATGTACGGCATCACGGCCAACATGGTGTGCCCGGGGGACATCCGCGGCGAGGACAAGATGCGGATGATTGAAGACGTGAAAGATGTGCGGACGGAAGAAGGATTGCGGCCGCCGGTCGGAGAAGACGTAGCCCGCGCGGTGGAGTGGTTCTTGCGCGAAGATAGCCAGGAAGTGAATGGAACCGTACTCGAGGTCACCGGCGCCCGCGAAATCGTGGCGAAGGACTCCTTCCCGCGCAGGCCCGAACCCTAGGACTTGGGTTCCTCGTCGCCGCCGTCGCGCTGTTTCAACGAGCGCCTGAGGCCGTCTGAAAGACGCCAGATCAGGTACGCGGCGAAACAGGCCGCGGCGATGAGATACGCCGTGCTTTCGCGCATCCCGGGGGCCTCCTCTCATCTGGTGAACGGATTCTGCGTCAGCATTTCACAGGTTTCGAAGGATTCGAGCTTCCTATACCATCAATTCGGCCAAAGGGAACCGCCTGGGCCTTGGGCGGAAGGAGGAAGGTCGGTGGACGTTCAATCCGTCGGAGTCATCGGGGCGGGCTTCATCGGCCGTGGCGTTGCGATGGCGGCCGCGCTGGGCGGCATGCGGGTGCATCTGTACGACATCAATGAAGACGTGCTCGAGCGCTCGCTGCTTCACATGGGGCAGCGGTTGGCGGCGCGTTCGCGCCACTACGGCCTGACGCCCGGCGAGATGGAGGAAGTCCTTCGGCGCATCCGCACCGTGACTCGGCTCGAGTCCGCCTGCGAGGCCGATCTCGTCGTCGAATCGATTCCGGAGGACTTCGAGGCCAAGCTGGCCGTGTGGCGCGAGATTGATGGGTTCGCCCCGGGTCGGGCCGTATTGGCCACCACCACCTCGACATTCTCCATCACGGAGCTCTCCGGCGCCACCTCCCGGCCGGAGTGGTTCCTGGGTCTTCATTTTCCACAGCCGCCTACGTCGTCGCGCGTGGTCGAGGTGGTGCGCGGATATGTCACATGCGAGGAGGCGCATCATCTCGCGCTGCGATTCTGCAAGCGCGCGGGGCTCACGCCCATTCAGACCATCGACGTACCGCCGTTTCTGGTGCAGCGCCTCCTCATTCCGTTTATCCACGAGGGCATCCGCGCGCTGCAAGAGGGCGTCGCCAGCGCGAGCGACATCGATGAAGCCATGCGGCTCGCGCTGCAGCACCCCGTAGGCCCCCTGCAACTGGCGGATCGCATGGGGCTGGATCACGTCCTCGCCATCAGCGAGAAGCTCGCCCGGGAGACCGGGGACAGCCGCTACCTTCCGCCGCGCCTGTTGCGCCAGATGGTGCGGGCGGGCAAGCTCGGGCGGAAGAGCGGAGAGGGGTTTTACGTCTACGAGGACGACGCGACGGCTCCGGCGAGCGCGGCGAGCGATTCAATGCGCGTGGAGCGCAGGCCTCTTGGATAGAGGTTATTGAGGCGTCCCGGCGCTCGCTTGGCAAAGCCCAGAGGGAATCCTTCGTGGGCCACAGCGCAGAAGGGGGCCTCGGGATGGCGCCCGTCCGGTGCCGCCAGCGGCTCGCCGGCAAGGTACCGGATGGCCGTCTCCTCGTCGATCTCGACCGTCTCCCGAAAGCCGCCGAGCGGAATGAGGCGCGACGCCGCGTGATGCGGGACGAACACCTGTCCCTTGCGCTCCGCGAGCGGTGGCCCTGGCCGCAGGACGCGGAGGGAGGGCACGGCGAGATCGCCGAGCAGGTCGGCGAACACGACCGTCTTGTGGGTGCAGGTTCGCCGCCACGCGGGAGGCACCTCCGTCACCAGCGACGCCAGCCACGCGTCCCACGTTTTGTCGGTTGAGGCCGCCGTAGTTCTGGAGCGCCTTCGGGGCTTGTCAACCACCGGCTCGCACAGGCGGAAGCGCGCCACGAAGTGCCCCTCGCCTCGCCCGACGTGAGGCCAGAGGCGCTTGGCGAGGCGAACCTCCTCGCGGTCGGCCGCCCAGTCGCTCCGGGCAGGGCGCCACTCGGGCCAGTCCGGCAGCGGCTCCAACTCCACAGGATAGTGCTCGAGCAGCCACAGCACCACTTGTTCGTTTTCCAGCGGATTCAGCGTGCACGTCGAATACACCAGCCGCCCGCCCGGCTTGAGCATCGTGAGCGCGTGGCGGAGAATCTCTTTTTGCAGCGCCTGGAACCGTTCTGGCGCATCGGGGCGCCATTCCGCGCGCACGGCCGGATCCTTGCGAAACATGCCTTCGCCAGAGCATGGGGCGTCCACCACGATGGCGTCAAACGCCTGCGGCCACGCCGCGGCAAGCGCTTCGGGCGGTTCGTTCGTGATGGCGCACGGGGCGCCCACGCGCTCGACGTTTTCGGCGAGGACGAGGACGCGATCGCGATGGATGTCGTTGGCGACGAGCTGCGCGCCGCCGCGCCGCGCCGCCAAAAGTGCGGCGTGTGTCGTCTTGCCGCCTGGCGCGGCGCACAGGTCGAGGATTCGCTCGCCTGCCTGGGGATCGAGCGCCACGGCGACGGCCATCGCCGACGGATCCTGAAGGTAAAAGGCGCCCGCCTGGTGCAGCACCGTGTAGCCGAGCGACGGGCCGGGGGCGAGGTAGAAACCGTCTTGCGCCCACGGGACGACGTCTGCCAAGAACGGCGCGAGGCTGTTCGGCAGACCTCCATCAGGCCGCGCGACCGCCGCGTAGCGAAGCCCGCGCCAGGGCTTCCCGGAGAGGGCGGCGACGAGATCTCGGGCCTCGGCGCCCAGCCAATGCTCCATCCGTTGCACGAAGGCTGTCGGAATGTCGGGTGGATTGCGCATCGGTCGATCCTCCTCGCTTGTCCGCGCGCAACTCGAACGTTAGAATGCCAAAGGGGTGAGATTCTCCATGTTGAACCAGCCGTCGAAGACGCTCGTGACCGTGCCGAATCCCCATCCGGATCGCCGGTACACGGTGGAGATGGAGACGCAGGAATTCACGACACTGTGCCCGATGACGGGCCAGCCGGACTTCGCGACCATTTACATTCAATACGAGCCGGATCAGAAGCTGGTGGAGCTCAAGTCGTTGAAACTGTACCTGTGGAGCTATCGCAACGAGGCGAGCTACCACGAGGACTGCGTGAACCGCATTCTGAACGACTTCGTGGCCGCCGCAGAGCCGCACTACGCCAAGGTCGTGGGCGACTTCACGATTCGCGGCGGAATTCACACCAAGGTGACCGTAGAATACCGCAAATGACGGGAAAACGCGATCGCGGGTGGGCGATCGCGTTTTCGCGCGAACCCGCACCTCTCGCATACCATGAATCGAATGCGAGGGGATTCGCGTGGCGGATCATCATGAAGGATTATGGCTTGGCATCGCCACGACGGCCGTTCCGCACGGCGGTCGTCGTAGGTGGAGTCCTGGCGTCCATTACCGGCGCATCGCGCGTGCCGCCAGGCGTCACGGCCTGCGGGTGTGCGTGTTCGATCCCGGCCGGCAGGCGGACTGGTCGCGCCTCTCGGCCTTCGCTCCTGTCGATCCCGACCGGCCAGACGGGGCGTGGGAACCCGTCTCGCTGCGATTTCCCGACGTCGTGTACGAAAACGTCTATGTGCATCTCGCGGTCAAGGGTTACAGCGCGCCGCTCAGGGCGGAGGCGCATCGCCGCGGCGTGCCGCTCTTTAACCCAATGTTACCTGGGAAGTGGCAGATGATACGCTTCTTACGCCGGGCTCGGTTGGACCACTTTGTACCCGAGACGGAGGCGTTGACCACAGCCGAGGCGCTGTGGCGAGCGCTGGAGCGCTGGCGAACCGTGTACGTCAAGCCGAGTGGCGGCTATGGCGGCGTCAACGTGCATCGCCTTGAACTGCTCGCGAGCGGCGGCGTCCGTGCCCGCGCGGACCGGCGAGGCGGCCGCGTGCGGCACTGGGAGCGCGTGATGGACCGGTCGCACCTCGCCACCTTTGTGCGCTCGCTCCGAGGCAGGTATCTGGTGCAGCGGGGGCTTCGCCTCCTGCGCGTAGGTGGGCGCAAGGTCGACTTTCGGGTGGTGCTGCACAGGGACCACCAGGGCGAATGGCAGCTCATTGGCGTCGTGCCGAAGCTCGCCGCGCCGGACGGCGTGGTGACCAACATCATCGCGGGCGGAGAGCGGTGGACGCTTGAACGGCTTGTATCCGCGGCCAAGCGGGAAGGCAAGGAAGTACCCGTGGAGTCACTCGTCCGCGCGGCCCAAACGATTGCCGAAGCGCTGTCCCGGCGGTATCCGACGCTCGGTCTCGTCGGCTTCGACATGGCCGTCGAGGAGGACGGAAGCGTCCGGATGATTGAGATGAACCCCAAACCCGCTCGTTCGCTTCTGGATCGGCCGATGTTGGAAAAGCTGGCCGCCTGCCAGGCGGGCTTTGCCCGCTGGCTGACACGGCGCTGAAACTCATGTGGAAGCGCCCACCTCCCTCACGAAGGCAGCGTGATACAATCGGGCCAGGAGGTGTGCCCATGGAACCATCCATCTCGACTTGGGTGCGGGAAGCTGTCGATCGAGTCCGGGTTGTCGACATGCACACGCACCTGTTTCCGCCCTCGTTCTCCTCGCTCTGGCGCTCCGGTGCCGATCACGTCCTGACCTATCATTACCTGATCGCGGAAGCCATCCGCGCGGGCGGCCGCTCACCGGAGTGGTTCTACGGACTGCCCCTTCGGGAACAGGCGGCGTGGGTGTACGAGCAGATCTTTGCCCGCACGAGTCCCCTGTCTGAGGCGGCGATGGGCGTGGTGGCCATCGCCCAGGCGTTCGGCGTGGATCTGCAACAGGACGGGATCGAAGGGCTTCGGGAAGCGCTGCAGCACGAGCCGAGCGAGCCTTACGCCGAACGCGTGTTTCAACTCGCGGGAGTGGATCAGGTGGTCATGACGAACGATCCACTCGATCCCGCCGAACGCGCGCACTGGCTGGCGGGAGATCCCGTTCATCCGCGCTTTCTTGCTGCGCTGCGCCTGGACTCCTTTCTCGGGGACTGGGGCGCCCTTCGGACTCGTCTCGCAAATGCGGGCGTCTTCGTGTCTCCGGCCGCAGACGCGCCCGATCTCGCCGAGGTGCGCCGCTTTCTCGAGGACTGGATTGGCCGAATGCGGCCTGTGTATCTGGCATTCTCGGCGCCGCCCGAATTCACCTACCCGAGCGAAGAGACCTCCGGGCGCGTGCTCGACGCGTGCATCCTGCCGGCTTGTCGCGCGAATGGCCTGCCCCTTGCGCTCATGATAGGGGTGCGCAGGCAGGTGAACCCAAGGCTCAGGGAGGCAGGCGACGCCAGCGGACGGGCGAACCTCGCAGCCGTCGAGCGCCTCGCCGCCTCGAACCCCGATGTGCGCTTCTTTGTCACGGTGTTGTCGCGCGAGGATCAGCACGAGCTGGTCGTGTTGGCCCGCAAGTTTGCGAACGTCATTCCGTTCGGCTGCTGGTGGTTCGTGAACACGGACACGCTGACGCGCGAGATTTCCGCGATGCGCCTGGAACTCCTGGGCCCCACGTTCGTCCTGCAGCACTCGGATGCGCGCGTCTTGGAACACCTGGTGTACAAGTGGAAGAACGCCCGAGCGCTCGCAGTGGACGTATTGGTACACAAGTATACGAAATTGGCCGAGGAAGGGTGGCGCGTGACGCGCGACGAGATCGAAGGCGTGGTCGAAAGGCTGTTCCGCGGCAACTTCCTCGATGCGGTGCGGCTCGTGTGAGGCGCTGAGGTGCCAAAGCCAGGTGCGGCTCTCCGCGAGAGCCGCGCCGCGGACTCGAGCTTGCCGGGACGTCACTTCGGGGCGCGGAATGCTGCCTCCTTCGGTCTAGCGCGCCTCCTCGCGCTTCTGTTAGAATGAAAACGCTTACTCGTTCTGGAGGCACCACGGCACTCGCGCCTTGGTCGAAGAGGAGTGAGGTTCATGGGTTCCAACAAGGTGTATGAGTCGGCAGAGGCGGCAGTCGCAGACATTCCCAATGGCGCGACGCTACTTGTCGGCGGCTTCGGGCTGTGTGGCATTCCGATGGCACTCATTCAGGCCCTGCGAGATCGGGGCGTGTCCGATCTCGTGTGTGTCAGCAACAACTGCGGCGTGGACGACTGGGGGCTTGGCATCTTGCTTCAGACGCGGCAGATCCGCAAGATGATCTCCTCGTACGTCGGCGAGAACAAGACGTTCGAGCGCCAGTTTTTGAACGGCGAGCTCGAGGTGGAACTCGTTCCGCAGGGGACGCTCGCCGAGCGCATTCGCGCGGGCGGCGCGGGCATCCCGGCGTTCTACACGGCCACCGGCGTTGGGACGACCGTCGCCGAGGGCAAGGAGGTGCGGGCGTTCGACGGGCGCGAGTACGTGCTGGAACGGGCCATCACGGGGGATTTTGCGCTCGTCAAGGGCTGGAAGGCCGACAAGCTCGGCAACGTCATCTATCACGAGACGGAACGCAACTTCAACCCGGTGATGGCGACGGCCGCCAAGGTGACCATCGTCGAGGTGGAGGAACTTGTGGAGCCCGGTGAGCTGGATCCCAATTTCATTCACACCCCAAGCATCTACGTCGACCGGATTGTGGTGAATTCGAACCCCATCAAGCGGATTGAGCGGAGAACGGTGCGCCCGCGTCCGCAGGTTTGAGTGCGCCAAAGAAAGGGTGAAGGTCAATGCCGCTCACGCGCGATCAAATCGTCCGGCGGGCCGTCCAGGAAATTCGCGACGGCGACTACGTCAACCTCGGTATCGGCATGCCGACCCTCGCGGCCAACTACCTCGATCCCAGCCGCGGAGTGATGCTTCATTCCGAAAACGGGCTGCTCGGCATCGGCCCCTATCCCTACGAGGGCGAGGAAGATCCGGATCTCATCAACGCCGGCAAGGAGACGGTCACCGCCGTGCCGGGCGCGGCGTTTATGGACAGCGCGGAGTCGTTCGCCATGGTGCGCGGCGGCCACATCGACATCGCCATCCTCGGCGCCATGGAGGTCTCGGAGTTTGGCGATCTCGCCAACTGGATGATCCCTGGCAAGATGGTCAAAGGGATGGGCGGCGCGATGGATCTCGTTCACGGCGCGAAGCGCGTCGTGGTCACGATGGAGCACGTGAACAAGAATGGCGAGCCGAAGATCCTGAAGACCTGTCGCCTGCCGCTCACGGGCCGGAGGGTGGTGCACCGAATCATCACGGACTACGCCGTGATCGACGTGACGGAGCAAGGGCTTCTCTTGCGCGAGGTGGCGCCCGGCCACACCGTGGAAGAGGTGCAGCGCATCACCGAACCCGAACTCCACATCCCGCCCGAGGGTGTTCGAGTGATGGACGTCGAGTGACCACTGGCTACATCAGGAGGGATGGCATGTGCAAGACGTAGTGATTGCAGGGGCCGTGCGGACGCCCATCGGAACGTTCCAGGGCAGTCTCTCGCCGCTTTCGGCGCCGGATCTCGGCGCGGCCGTGATCCGGGAATCGCTGCGGCGCGCAGGGGTTGAGTCGAAAGCGGTGGACGAAGTCGTGATGGGCAACGTGCTCCAGGCGGGCGTCGGCCAGAATCCCGCGCGGCAAGCCGCGATGCGGGCGGGGATCCCCGAAGACATCCCGGCGACGACGGTGAACATGGTGTGCGGATCCGGCCTGAAGTCGGTCATGCTCGCGGCGCAAGCCATCCGCGCTGGGGACGCGGGCGTCCTGGTGGCGGGCGGCATGGAGTCGATGTCGAACGCGCCGTACCTGCTTCCAGGGGCGCGCGACGGCTACCGCATGGGCCATCGCGAAGTCGTCGACAGCATGATCCGGGACGGCCTCTGGTGCGCGTTTTGCGACATCCACATGGGCGTCACCGCCGAAAACGTGGCGAACCGCCACGGCATCAGCCGGGAGGATCAGGACCGTTTCGCCCTCAGGAGCCAGATGCGCGCCAAGGAAGCGATGGAGGAAGGCCGCTTCAAAGAAGAGATAGTGCCCGTCTCCGTGCCGCGGCGGAAGGGCGATCCAGCCTTGGTCGACCGCGACGAACATCCGCGCCCCGACACGACGTATGAGGCGTTGGCGAAACTGCGGCCCGCGTTTCAGGCAGACGGCACGGTGACAGCGGGCAACAGTTCCGGCATCAACGACGGCGCGGCGGCCATGCTGGTGCTCGCCCGGGATCGCGCCGAGGAGCTTGGCGTGAAGCCGATGGCGCGCATTGTCAGCTACGCGAGCGTCGGTCTTGACCCAAGCGTAATGGGCCTCGGCCCCATCGAGGCGACGCGCCGGGCGCTCAACCGGGCCGGGCTTGCCGTGGACGATCTCGACCTCATCGAGGCGAACGAGGCGTTTGCGGCACAGGCGCTCGCGGTGGCTCGCGAGCTGTCGCTCCCGGACGACAAGTTGAACGTGAACGGCGGCGCCATCGCGCTTGGCCACCCCATCGGGGCGAGCGGGGCGCGCATCCTGGTCACGCTGCTTTACGAGCTCGAGCGCCGAGGCGGCCGTTTCGGCCTCGCCACGCTGTGCATCGGCGGCGGACAGGGCGTCGCCATGGTCGTGGAGCGCCTTTCGCATTGACGCACGGACGCGGCCATCACCTTTGAGGAGGGATCCTCGTGGCAGACGAAGTGTTGAGCATGATCGCGAGCGCACGGCTCATCCCGCCACCGGAGGCCTACGCGGCTCGGTCGTATCTCTCGAGCTACGACGAGTACCGGGCGAGATATCAGGCGTCCATCGACGATCCGGCGGCATTCTGGGACGAGATCGCCGACGAGTTGGTCTGGCAGCAGCGCGGGAAGACGGTCATCGCGGGCGAGCTTCCCGATTTTCAGTTCTTTCCCGGCAGCTACATCAACGTCTGCGAGAACTGCGTGGATCGGCACGCGAAGCACCCGATGTACCGCAACAAGGTGGCGCTCTTCTTCGAAGGGGAGGACGGCGAGCGCCGCAGCGTCACCTACCTCCAGTTGCAGGACGCCGTGTCCCGGTTTGCGAACGCGCTCCAAGATCTCGGGCTGCGCCAGGGCGACGTGGTCTGCGTGTACATGCAGAATCTCATCGAGACCTACGTCGCGCTCTTGGCGTGTTTGCGCATCGGCGTGCTCTACAACACGGTGTTTGCGGGGTTCTCCGCCGAGGCGCTGCGCGAGCGGATTGTGCGGTGCGGCGCCAAGGCTGTCATCTGCGCCAACGGCAGCCTCAGGCGCGGCAAGGTGCTGCGGCTGAAGGAAACCGTCGACCGGGCGCTTGAAGGCGTCGAGACGGTGGAGCACGTCATCGTCTACCGGCGTCTGCCCGATCTCGACACGCCGATGACGCCCGGGCGCGATCTCGACTTTGAGTCGCTCGTCGAGCGCGCATCCCGGGACTGCCCGCCGGCCCTGCTGGAGGCGAACGAGCCCGCCTTCCTCATCTTCACGAGTGGGACCACAGGCCGCCCCAAAGGCATCGTCCACTCCGGCGGCGGATTTCTGCTCGGGACGTATGCGTACACGAAGTATCAGCTCGACCTACGGCCCGAAGACGTGTACTGGAACACGGCGGACATCGGCTGGCTGACATCCCACATCTTCGTCCTGGTCGGCGGCCTCGCCTTAGGCACCACGACCCTCCTGTACGAGGGCGCGCTCGATTGGCCGAAACCGGGCAGGCTATACGAGATGATCGAGCGATACCGCGTCAACAAACTGTTCTCGGCACCCACCGCGTACCGCATGATGATGAAACACGGCGAGGACGTCGCGCGGCCCTACGATCTGTCGTCGCTCGAACTCTTGGTCTCGGTCGGCGAGCCGTTCAACCCGGAGGCGTGGCACTGGGTGCGGCGCGTCGTCGGCGGTGACGTCGCCGTCATCAACAACACCTGGGGTCAGACGGAGACGGGCGGGACGCCGCTCGCGCTGTTGCCCGGCGCGGTGCCGATGAAGCCCGGTTCGTGCGGCGTGCCGTTCTTTGGGCATGATCTCGCCGTGGTGGACGAACAGGGCCGAGAGGTGCCGGACGGTGTGCCTGGATACCTTGTCATCCGCCGTCCGTTCCCGTCGCTCGCGCGCGACGTGTACGGCGATCGGAGCCTCTATCTGAACGCGTACTTCTCGCGCATGCCAGGCCTTTACTTCACCGGTGACAGCGCGGTGCGGGATGCAGACGGCCACTTCTGGGTGCTCGGCCGGGTCGACGACGTGATCAACGTGTCGGGCCACCGCATCAGCACCATGGAAATGGAGAGTTCGCTCATCCAGCATCCGGCCGTGGTGGAGGCGGCGGTCGTGGGCGAGCCTGATGACGTGAAGGGACAGGTCCCGGTGGCGTTCGTGACCCTCGAGCGCGGGTGGCAACCAAAGAGCGACCTGGAGGAGGAACTGAAGGCGCGCGTGGTGGCGGACATCGGTTCGTTTGCGCGGCCGGCGCGCGTGTATTTCGTGGAAGCGATGCCGAAGACGCGATCGGGCAAAATCCTGCGGCGGATGCTGCGCGAGATTTTGCAGACCGGCGAAGTGAAGGGAGACGTCACCGGCCTGGAGGACTGGGAGGTCGTGGAACGGCTTTTGCACGATCTGCGCGAGCGGGCGCCGGGCGGTGAATGACCGAATCGGTAGGAAACGAATGGCGGCATCCCTAGCGATTGTGGCAAACTGTGCATTTCAAAATTGATTGCAAGCGCTTGCTTATTCGGCTACAGTGAAAGGTGAGAGCGAAGGGAGAGGGACCGCGTGGACTTTGATCTCACCTCGGAACAAAGGATGATTCGGGATACGGTGCGCGAGTTTGCGGAGGCCGAGATCGCGCCGCACGCCGCGGAGTGGGATAAGACCGAGCACTTCCCCATCGAGGTGTTTCGGAAAATGGGCGAGCTGGGCTTCCTCGGCCTGCCCATCCCGGAGAAGTACGGCGGCGCGGGCGCCGACATGATCTCGTACTGCCTGGCCGTGGAGGAAATCGGGCGCGCGTGCGGCGGAACAGGGCTCAGCTACGAGGCACACGTGTCGCTCGCGTGCACGCCCATTCTGCTCTACGGGACGGAGGAGCAGAAGCAGAAGTACCTCGTCCCCATGGCGCGCGGCGAGGCGCTCGGCGCGTTCGGCCTGACGGAGCCTGGCGCCGGATCGGACGCCGGAGGGACGCGGACGACGGCTGTCCTGGAAGGCGACGAATGGGTCATCACGGGCAACAAGATCTTCAACACGAACGGCGGCTATGCGAAGTACGTCGTGCTCACCGCGGTGACGGATCCGGCGTCGCGCGGCATCAGCGCGTTCATCGTGCCGACGGATGCCGAGGGCTTCTCCGTGAGCAAGCCGTATGAGAAACTGGGCATGCGGGCGTCCAACACGGTGGAACTGATTCTCGATCACGTCCGCGTCCCGAAGGAGAACCTGCTCGGCCCGCTGAACGCCGGGTTCAAGCAGTTCCTCTCGACGCTGGACGGCGGGCGCGTCGCCATCGCGGCGCTGGCGGTCGGGATTGCGAGGGCGGCGTTCGAGACGGCGCTCGCGTACGCCAAGACGCGGGTGCAGTTCGGGCAGGCCATCAGCAAGTTCCAGGCGATTCAGCACAAGCTTGCCGACATGGCCATGCACATCGATCTCGCCCGGAACGCAGTGATGAAGGCGGCGTGGCTGAAGGATCAGGGCCGGCCGTACACGCTGGAGGCGTCGTACGCCAAGCTGTTTGCGTCCGAGATGTGCACGCGGACCTGCGAGCAGGCGATTCAGATCCTGGGTGGATACGGCTACATGCGCGAATACCCGGTGGAGCGCCACTATCGCGACGCGAAGCTGATTGAGATTGGCGAGGGCACGTCGGAGATTCAGCGTCTGGTCATCGCGCGCCAGTTGGGCTGTTAGGAGGGGGCGGCATGTTCGCCAAGGTGTTGATTGCCAACCGGGGCGAAATCGCAAGGCGCATCATTCGCACCTGCAGGCGCCTCGGCATCGCGACCGTCGCCGTCTATTCCGACGCGGACGAGAAAGCGCTTCACGTCCGCGAGGCAGACGAGGCCGTGCGCATCGGCGAGGCGCCGGTGGCGAAGAGCTACCTGAACATCGAGGCCATCCTGCAGGCGGCCGAGCAGACCGGCGCGGAGGCGATTCACCCGGGCTACGGGCTGCTGAGTGAAAACGCCGACTTTGCGCGAGCCGCGATGGAGCGGGGCATCCGCTTCATCGGGCCTTCGCCCGAGGCCATCGCAGCCATGGGAAGCAAAGTGGCGGCGCGGGAGACGGTGAAACGGGCGGGAGCCCCCGTCGTGCCGGGGAGCGAGGGCGCGGTGGCGAGCGCCGACGAGGCGGCTCGCATTGCGGCCGAGATCGGCTATCCGGTGATGCTCAAGGCGTCGTACGGTGGCGGCGGGATCGGCATGCAGGTGGTGAACTCAGAGGAGGAGCTGCGCAAGGCGTTCGCGTCAAACTCCGCGCGCGCCAAGGCCTATTTCGGCAACGGCGAGATGTTTTTGGAGAAGCGCGTGCCAAGGCCGCGACACGTGGAGATCCAGGTCTTGTGCGACGGACAGGGCCACGGCGTGTATCTGTGGGAGCGCGAGTGCTCCATCCAGCGGCGCCATCAGAAGGTCATCGAGGAAGCGCCGTCCCCGTTTGTCGACGAGGCGCTTCGGCGGAGGATGGGCGAGGCGGCGCTCGCCATCTGCCGGGCCATCGGCTACGAGAATGCGGGCACGCTCGAATTTCTCGTCGATGAGGAGAAGCATTTCTATTTCCTCGAGATGAACACGCGCCTGCAGGTCGAACACCCCGTGACGGAGATGATCACCGGGCTCGATCTCGTCGAATGGCAGCTGCGCATCGCCGCCGGTGAGCCGCTCGGTTTTGGGCAGGACGACATCCGGCGGGACGGCCACGCCATCGAGTGCCGGGTGTACGCCGAAGATCCCGAGAAGATGCTGCCGTCGCCCGGCACCATTGCGCGCATGGTGTTGCCCGAAGGCGAGGGCATCCGAAACGATGTCGGCGTGGAAGCGGGCTCGGACATCACGCCGTTTTACGATCCGATGATTGGCAAACTCATCGCCCACGGCCGGGATCGGGCCGAGGCCATCGCGCGCATGAAGCAGGCGCTTGACGCGTATGTCATCGAAGGCATTCGCACGAACCTGCCGCTGCTCCGGGCCATCATCGCCTCGGAGCGGTTCGCCGCGGGGGACACCACGACCGACTTTCTGGAATCCTGGGGGAAGCGCTGAGGAGGGTGCGTCATGGCAACTGTGCAGGCCACGATGGCGGGCATCGTGCTCCGCGTGCTGGCTCAGCCGGGCCAACGCGTCGAGGCGGGGCAGGACGTCGTCGTGCTCGAGTCGATGAAGATGGAGATCCCCATTCCGGCCGAACAGGCCGGCGTGGTGGCCGAAGTGTTGGTGAACGAGGGCGACTTCGTCAACGAAGGGGACGATCTCGTCCGGCTGGAAAGCTGACGCAAAAGAGGGCGATCACATGGGGGAGCGCGTGTGGCTGCGCGAGGTCGGGCCGCGGGACGGGCTGCAGAACGAACCGGGCGTGATCGACACGGCGGTCAAGGTGGAGCTCGTCGAGCGGCTCATGGACGCAGGACTCAAGTCCATCGAAGTCTCTTCGTTCGTGCATCCGAAGTGGATCCCGCAGCTGGCGGACGCCGACGAGGTGTTCGCGCGGATTCGGCGCAGGCCCGGCGTGGAGTTGTCGGCGCTCGTGCCGAACGAGCGCGGGCTCGCAAGGGCGCTCGCGGCGAAGGTGGACGCCGTGCACGTGTTCATGTCGGCGAGCGAGTCACACAATCTGAAGAACATCAACAAGACCATCGCGGAGACGTATCCCGTGTTGCGCCCCGTGATCGAGGGGGCCAAGGCGGAGGGGCTCGTGGTGCGTGGGTACGTGTCCACCGTCTTCGGCTGTCCGTACGAAGGCAAAGTGCCGGTGTCGCAGGTCCTCTCCGTGGTCGAGCGCCTGCTGGAGCTTGGCGTCGATGAGGTGGCGCTCGGCGACACCATTGGCGTGGCGGTACCCACGCAGGTGGCGGAGGTCGTGCGCGAGGTGGAGCGCATCGTGCCTCTGGATCGCGTTTCGCTCCACTTCCACGACACGCGCGGGATGGCCATCGCTAACCTCTACGCGGGCTTCGTTGCCGGGGTGCGGCGGTTTGACGGATCCATCGGGGGGCTCGGCGGTTGTCCCTACGCGCCCGGCGCGTCTGGAAACGTGGCCATGGAGGACGTGCTGTACCTCTTGCATGGCATGGGCGCGGAGACGGGCGTCGACGCCGAGCGGTATCTAGACGTCGTCGCCTGGTTGGAGGGGAAGCTTGGGAAGCCCCTGTCGAGCCACGCGCGCCAAGTGGCGAGAAGCGCGTGTCAGGCAACGTGAGGGAGGGTTGACGCCGTGGCGGACGAGCGTTTGGAACAGATGCGAGCGCGCGCAATGGCTGGCGGCGCGGCGAAGTATCACGAGAAAAACCGAGAGCAGGGCAAGCTGTTTGTCCGCGATCGACTCAGGCTGCTCTTGGATGACGGCCTGGAGGTCGAGGACGGCCTGTATGCGAACTGCGCGGCGGACGATCTGCCGGCCGACGGCGTGGTGACCGGCATCGGGCGCATCCACGGGCGGAAGGTCGCGATCATGGCCAACGACAGCACGGTCAAGGCGGGAAGCTGGGGCGCGCGGACGGTGGAAAAGATCCTCCGCATCCAGGAGACCGCGGAGAAGCTGCACATCCCTTTGATCTATCTCGTGGATTCGGCCGGCGCGCGGATCACGGATCAGGTCGAGATGTTTCCCGGCAGGCGAGGCGCAGGGAGAATTTTTTACAACGAAGTTCGCCTGAGCGGCCACATCCCGCAGATCTGCCTGCTTTTCGGCCCGTCTGCGGCTGGTGGCGCCTACATTCCCGCCTTCTGCGATCTCGTCATCATGGTCGAAGGCAACGCGAGCATGTACCTGGGCTCGCCGCGCATGGCGGAGATGGTCATCGGGGAAAAGGTGACGCTCGAAGAGATGGGCGGCGCGCGCATGCACTGCACCGTGAGCGGTTGCGGGGACGTGCTCGTGCAAGACGAGCCGAGCGCCATCGAGGCCTGCAGGCGGTATCTGCGCTACATGCCGGATTCGTATCTCGGGCGCCCGCCCATGGAAGATCCGCGCGATCCGGCGCCGGCAACGCGCAGGGCCTCGGAGATTGTCCCGAAGAACCCGAACGTGCCGTTCAACATGTACGACCTCATCGATCGGCTGATCGACGAGGGCTCGTGGTTTGAGGTGAAGGCGCTGTTCGCGCAGGAGATCATCACAGGGCTCGCGCGCATCGCAGGGCGGCCCGTCGGCATCATCGCGAATCAGCCGCGCGTCAAGGGGGGCGTGCTGTTCGTCGACTCCGCGGACAAAGCGGCGCGTTTCATTGCGCTGTGCGACGCCTTCCATATCCCCCTCCTCTTCCTGGCGGACGTGCCCGGGTTCATGATTGGGACGAAGGTGGAGCGCCAGGGCATCATTCGCCACGGCGCGAAGCTCATCGCCGCGATGTCGGAGGCCACCGTGCCGAAGATCTCCGTGATCGTGCGCAAGGCGTACGGCGCGGGGCTGTACGCGATGGCGGGGCCTGCGTTTGAGCCGGACGCCTGCATTGCGCTGCCCACGGCCGAGATCGCCGTGATGGGGCCGGAGGCGGCCGTGAACGCGGTCTACGCCAACAAGATTGCGGAACTGGAGGAGCCCGAGCGGTCGGCGTTCGTGAAGGAGAAGCGGGAGGAGTACCGGCGCGACATCGACCTTTACCGCCTGGCGTCCGAGCTTGTGGTGGACCACATCGTGGACGCCGACGAACTCCGGGACGAACTCATCCGCCGATTTGCAATGTACGAAGGGAAGTCGGTCGCGTTCGGGCACCGGAAGCATCCGGTATATCCGGTTTGAGAGGGGAGACGGGCGTGGAACAGCCGATTGTGTGGCAGAAGGCGGAGGACGGGATCGCGGAGCTCGTCCTGAACCGGCCGGACGCGATGAACGCGCTCAATTATGCGCTGCTCCGCGCGCTGGAAGATGCCGTGCGCGAAATCGCGGACGACCGCGGCGTGCGTGTCGTGATCGTGCGCGGGGAAGGCAAGGGATTCTGCGCGGGAGCGGACCTGAAGGAGCGGCGCGGCCTGGGGCCCGACGAGGTGCGGCGCAACGTGCGCCTGACGCGCGAGGCGTTCGATCGCGTCGCGCGCCTGCCGCAGCCGACCATCGCGGTCCTGCACGGATTCGCGTTCGGAGGCGGGCTGGAGCTGGCGCTGGCGTGCGACTTTCGCATCGGCAGCCGCGACCTTCGGCTCGGTCTGACGGAGACGTCGCTCGCCATCGTCCCTGGGGCGGGCGGGACGCAGCGGCTTGCGCGGCTCATCGGGCCGACGTGGGCCAAGTGGATGATCTTCACGGCCGCGCGCATCGACGCGGAGCGCGCGAGAGAGCTTGGCATCCTGCTCGAGGTGGCGGATACGCGCGAGGCCGCGATGGACGCCGCGCGAGCGCTGGCCCGCGCCATCGCCGAAAACGGGCCGGTCGCGGTGCGCCAGGCGAAGTGGGCCATCGATCGCGGCCTGGACGTCGATCTGTCGACGGGGCTTGCCATCGAGGATGCGGCGTATGAGGGCGTTCTGCCGACGGCGGATCGCCTGGAGGCGCTCGCGGCGTTCGCGGAAAAGCGCAAGCCACAATTCCGCGGAGAATAGGCGGCGTGGGTGCCGGGCCATCGCATTGCGCACGCGCGGGAGGGGCTGCCCGGCGCCCTGAGGTCGAACCCGAGTCACCGTCCAGAACACGACGGCCTTAGGAATCGGAATGCTCGACCGTGACGCGGGGCTCATCCCCCGTCAGAAACCGATACCAGCGGTGGCGGAAGCGGACCTGCGGCGCATCGGCCGGTACGTGCGCCTCCATCCGAAGCGCTTCAGGAATAGGTCTTGGGTGTTGGCTTTCGACCACGCGCTGATCCTCGCGGAGCACGCGCAGGCTGTAGCGCCGAAATAGGGCGTCCATGCCAGGGACGGATCGCGCGAAGGTGCGGCCGGCGTAACCGAGGATGCGCGTGGTCTCCTCGTCGACGGGCGTGAAGGTGACGAAGTTGAGGAAACCACCCTTTCCTTCGGTTGGCCGCAGAATCCACATCTGCGGAAACCAATATTCCAGCATGCCGCCGCCGTTGCGAATGAGGATGCGATCACCGCCGTCCGTTTCAAACGACAGGCGTGGGATGGCGGCCGGCGTGCGGCGCCCGATGGTTTTGCGGTGAACGAACGCCAGGTGGGCGACGTCGAGCACGCTCTCCACGACGCGGGTGAGGTGTGCCTGCCACACATCTTCATACGGCACCAGCCGATAGAACCCGTCCGTGAGTTCCGAGAACACGCGCAGCTCCGGCGGACGCGCTTCGCCGCCGAGGTAGACCCAGGTCATGCCAGCCAACTCGCACGTGGCATAGGCGCGCGTGTGGGCGAAGTCGGGAATGGGTCGATCCGGATGGGCGGGAATTCGGGTGCAGCGGCCGTCGCCGCAGAACTGCCATCCGTGGTAGGCACACGCGAGGTGCGCGCCTTCCACGCGGCCGAGCGCGAGATCCGCGCCCCGGTGCGTGCAGTAGCGGCTGAGCGCGTGAACACGCCCGGATGCATCGCGAAACAGGACGAGATCGCGCCCGGCGACGCGCGCGGCAAGCGGTCTGCGGCGCGTGATCTGGGCGGAGAAACAGACCGCGTACCACGTCGCAGGGAATACGCCATCTTCGCTCGGAGCCGGACTTATGCGGTCTGCCACTGGACAGCACCTCCACTTCTCCGTAAAGGGCATGATACAAATTATATATACCAGTTGATTTATTATGCAAGCCTCATTCAAATCACGGAAGAGCACCGGTCGCATCGCTCATGGCGCAAGGTGCCCAATAGGACAGCAGGCGGCCCACAATCGGCCGCCTGCTTCTCGAAAGTCGGGTCACTGGCCCGAGTTTCCCTGCGCGAGAGCGTTATTCGTGATGTTCGCCATATTCTGCAGGGTGACTTGTGGCGTCTGACGACCCGCAAGCATGTTGCCAATCTGCGTGGTCATCTCTTGCTCCGCGGAGTAGAGCGAAGCGAGTCGCGGAGAGAAGTAGGCGTACTTCAACTCGTTCGGAGCAACTCCCTGATTCGGGTGTGTCTTGATGTAGCTCGTCCATTCCGGGTTGGTGAGCGCGCTCTGCCGGACCGGGAGATAGCCCGTCTGTTCTGCCCACTCGATGGTGGATGGCACAGAAATGAGGAAGTTCAAATACTTCGCCGCCGCGGCTTTCTGAGCGGGTGTCGCTGCGTTAAAGATCACCAGATTCAAACCAGCCGTGGGGACGGCGTAGGTCACGCCCTTCGGAAGCGGCGCAACCTTCCAATGGATGTTCGGGTTGTTGATGAACGACATCGCGGCCACGGTATCGAGATCCATCGCGTACGCGTTCGTGTTGAAGCCGTCGGAGAGGTATTCGTTCGCGCCGATGACCTTCGCCGCATGTTCATCCACCAGGCGTTTCATGAAATTGAGTGCTGTGAGACCCGCTGAGCTGTTGAAGGCCGCCTTGGTGTTCGAAGCATTGAGGATCTGGCCTCCTGCCTGTTTTAAAAGCATCTCAAAGGTGTAATAGTTGCCCTGCAGGCCAAGGCCAGGGATACCTTCCTTTTTTTGAATTTTGATGGCATCCTGTTCGAGTTCACTCCACGTTTTTGGGGGCGAAGAGATTCCGGCTTTCTTCAAGTCATCCACGTTGTAGTAAAGCACGTAGGCAGATTTGTTGAAGGGTACGGACATCAACTTGCCGTTGTACGTGGAGTCCTGTCGCCAAATCGGGATCAGGTCGTTCTGCGTGGACTTGGGAATGACGGAGTCCAAGGGCTCAATCAGCCCATTCTGCACGTAGTTCGTCTCCCACGTCTCTTCGACCTGGGCCACAGTCGGCTCGGTGTTGGACGCAATGGCGGCCGTCAACTTCTGCTCCAATGTGCTATACGAGCCATTGAAGATGAGCTGGACATGGATGTTCGGATTTTGCTTCTCAAATGCATTGGTCAGCTTCTGAAGCTCTACACCAAGCTTTCCTGGCATGGATTCCTCAAAGGTGATGGTCACGGGTTGCGCGGTACTTGGGGCTTGTCCAGCGGAATTGGCGGACTTCGTCATGGGGATGCCTCCTCCGCCTCCTGTCTCCTCATCGCCACAGCCGGTGGCCATGAAGGTGCACATCACCACCGCAGTCGCCGTCGCCATGAGAGCCCTCTTTTTGGAATTCACACTGACCTCTCCTTTCGATGAACAAAATTTTATCTAATGCCGCTGCGCGCAATGCCCTCCACAAAGTACCGCTGTCCTACGAGGAACACGATGGCCAGTGGAACCATGCAGAAAGTCGCAGCGGCCATTAGCTGGTTGTACTCGGTCCCGACGTCCGACGTGAAGTTCATCAGACCTACGGGTACCGTGTCCAAGGACTGGGAGTTCGATACGACGACCACCCAGAGGAACGAGTTCCAACTGCCAATGAACTTAATGAGCCCTGCCGTGATCCAGACGGGCTTCGTGAGTGGCATGACGATTTGAAAAAGTGTGCGTACGGGATGCAGACCGTCCAACTCGGCTGCCTCGAAAATCTCGCTTGGCATGGACAGAAAGAATTGGCGCATGAGAAAGATGGTGAACACGCTCACGAGCCACGGCACGATGATGCCCTGGTAGGTGCTCATCCAATGGAGCTTGGCCACCGTGATGTAATTCGGTATGAGCAGCAGCTCGCCAGGCACCATCAACGTCGCCAGGAGCGCGACGAAGAGCGTCCGCTTACCAGCAAAATCAAGCCGCGCAAATGCGTACGCAGCCATCGCCCCAAGCGTCAGGTCAAACGCAGTTTCCACGCCAGAAATGAAGAGGCTGTTCAAAAAATAGCGACCGAAGGGCGCGGATTTCCACGCGGTCGAGTAATTGTTCCACTCAAACGGGTGTGGCCACAGGGAAGGCGTCGCCGTGAGCACTTCGCCGGCCGGTTTGAGCGACGTCGATATCATCCAGATGAACGGCCCAAGGACGAACAGCGTGACCACAATCAGCGCCGCATAAATGAATAGCTTTCGCATGCTTGCTCCTCCATCAGGACTCGTAATGGACGCGTCGCTGCAGCGTCATCTGCAGAAGCGTGCACGCGAGAATGATGACAAACAGAATGTAGGCGGATGCGCTTGCGTAGCCCATCCGATAGTCACTAAAGCCTTCGGTAAACATGTAGTACAGCATGGTTAGACCGCTGTCGTTCGGCCCGTCGGTCGCGCCGTACAGGACGTAGACGGGTAGAAACACCTTGAAGGCCTCGATGGTGCTCATCAGAAGGACGAAGAACGTCGTCGGGGAAAGAAGTGGCCATGTGACGTGACGAAAGAGGTGCCAGCCGTGCGCACCGTCGACGCGTGCGGCTTCGTAGTATTCGCGGCTGATGTTCTGCAAGCCTGCCAGAAAGAGGACCGATATATAGCCCAAGCTTTGCCACACGCTGAGCGTCACCAGGCAGATCATGGTGTCCTGGGGCGTGTTGAGCCAGTCCGGACCTTGAATCCCGATTTGGCGCAGGAGATCGTTCAACAGGCCGTATTGGCCGTTAAAGATCCACTGCCATACAATCCCGGTCGCTGCGATGGACGTCACGTAGGGAAGGAAGATGGCGGTTCTGAAAAACGCCCTGAAGCGAATCCTCGCGTTCAGCAGAAGCGCCACGGCCAGCCCCAAGGCCATCACGATGGGCACATACAAGACGACGAAGAGGAGCGTGTTGATGACTGCTCGGTGAAACAGGGGATCCTCAAAAATTTGGACGTAGTTTTGCAAGCCTACGAATTGCTTGTGGGGGCTAATCATGTCCCAATGAAAAAAGCTGATCACGAAGGACTCAAAGATGGGATACAGGGTGAACACGGCCAAGAGGATGAGTGTTGGCAGCAGCATCATATAGGCCGTGATGGTTCTTCGGGCCTTCAACGTCATTGCGGAATCCCTCTCAAAAGAAGCATGTCGTGCCTTGGCTTCCACTCCACCGACATTGTCACAGCATCGGTCAGACAGATCAAGTGAAGATTGAGTAAAGGGAACTTCACATAAATTCAAAATCGAAGTATGTTCTCAGCTCCTTTCGTGTGGTATTCTGTAATGCTCGGCCGCGACCGAGCTTACATAAGGGAGCGATGAGTGTGGACAAGTCGACGCGCATCACATTCTTCGGGGGGACGCGCACGATCGGTGGAACCATCTGTCGCGTGAAGACGTCCTCCAGCCAAATCGTGTTCGACATGGGGCACGTGGTTCGCCCAGAATCGCCGATGTTTTCCGGCTCGTTGCGCCCGCGCTCGACGGCTGACCTGCGAGCCGTCGGCATTCTTCCGGATATTCCTGAGCTTTATCAAATCGAGAAGCCGGAGTCTATGGCGATCTGCATAAGTCATAACCACTTGGATCATACCGCGCTTTTGCCGTATATGGCAAATGAAATCTCGGTTTTTTCGACGAAAGAGACCTGTAAGATCTTGAAGCTTATCTCGGAAGCCGGAATCGAAGATCAACCTCCACTCCAGTTGACCGGCGTCGACGCCGAGACGTGGCACAGCGTCGGCGACCTGCGATTTCAGTTCGTTCCTGTCGATCACGACACGCCTGGCGCGGCTGCCATCTTCATCGCTGCGCCCGATCTGCGGCTCGTATACAGCGGGGATCTCAGGTTTCACGGATGGCGGCCCGAGGTATCGCGCGCGTTTGTCGAAAAGGCGCGCACGTTCGAGCCAGACGTGCTGCTGGTGGAGGGAACGCGAGCCGGGGACGAGGGGCGCCCGCAAGTGACGGAGCAGGAGCTCGTCCGTCACATGGTGGAAGCCATGGCGGGCGAGGAGCGAATGGTGTACTTCAACGCGTACCCGCGCCACCCCGAGCGCGTTCTCGCGTTTGCTCGTGCTGCCCAGGAGGCGGGACGCACGCCCGTGTTCGAGGCGAGAACGCTCTACGTGGCCTCCCATTTCGCGGGCGGAGTGCCAGAGAGCGTGCATGTCTGGGCGGACGATTCACTCACAGACCCTGTAAGGGAATGGCTGGCCTCTTTGAAACTTCCGCTCGTTCGCCCGGAGGACCTCCGAGACGCGCCGTGCGGGTTCGCTGCGGAACTCGCGTACGACAAACTGTGGCGCCTGATCGATCTCGGCTCCGCCGCCAACGGCCTGTACATCCACTCCAACGGCGCTCCCCTTGGCCCGTTCGATCCGGCCTGGGACAATCTCCAGCGGTGGTTGGCTCACTTCGGCGTGAGCTTCCGTGCGCTGGGCACGAGCGGCCACGCTTCGCTCTCCGAGATCGAACAGGCTGTCGAGGAAATCCGACCACGCGTCTACCTGCCGATTCACTCGTTTCATCCGGAGTGCGTGGTGGCGGAGGGCATCCCGCGCGTTCTGCCCGAGGAGCGCGTGGAATACACGCTGTCGGATCTTCTCGCCGCTGCGTCCGTGGCAACCCGCGCGTAGAGGGCGGGCCAGGTGATTCACTCACCTGGCCCATCACGCCGCGCGCAATTTTCGTCTTGCGAAAAGGAAAGCAGCGCTTGCGAATCCTTGGGCGCCCAGGATCATGCCAATCACGCCGCGCCAGCCCATGTCCGTCCAGAACAAGCCGCCCAAGGAACCGATGACGCTGGATCCGGTGTAATAGCAAAAGAGGTACAAAGCCGATGCCTGCGCTCGCTGCGCGCCGCCGAGCCTCCCGACGCTCGACGAGGCGATGGAGTGCGCCCCAAAGAATCCGAAGGTAAAAATCACCATACCGATGATCACCTCGGCGAGACCCCGCGCGCACGTGATGATCGCGCCTGCCGCCATGATCGCGATGTTCAGCGGCAGCACGCGATGACGTCCGATTCGATCCGCCAGGCTCCCCATGAACGATGAGCTGAACGTGCCTGCTAGATAGGCAAAGAAGAGAAGGCCGATGACGGAAGTCGAGAGGTGATAAGGCGCGCGAGCGAGGCGAAACCCCATGTAGGTGTAGAGGGACACGAATCCGCCCATGAGCAGCCCGCCTAGGAGATACAAGGCGTCCAGTTCCGGACGCTTCACCGCGTGCGCGAAGCGGGACACGATGTCCGAGACGCCGTCCCTTCTTGGGACAAAGTGACGCGAGGCGGGCAACGACCACGCCACGTAGGCGCTGAGTGCCAAGCTGACGCCTCCGAAGATGAGCATGCCCATCCGCCACGAGGCGTGACCGGCTGCGACGCTCATGAGCACGCGCCCCAGTAGGCCTCCGAGCGTGTTCCCGCTGATGTAGAGGCCCATGGCCAAGCCGAGGCTCGATGCCTCCACTTCTTCGCTCAAGTACGTCATGGCCACGGCGGGCAGTCCCGCCAGCGTCAATCCCTCCAAGGCCCGCGCGGCGACGATCTCCCAGAACGTCGGCACCATACCCACCGCGAATTGAAGGACGGACGACGAGAACAGGGAGAACAGCATGATGGGCTTGCGGCCGAATCGGTCGGACAACGATGCAAAGATGGGCAGGGAAAGGGCGAGCGTGAAGGTCGACGCGGAGAGCGCGAGACTCGCGGCCGCCGGCGAGCGCGCGAACGCCAAACTGAACGCAGGGATAAGCGGCTGCACGGCGTACAGATTGGCGAAGATCACAAGTCCTGCAGCCAAAAAGGCGATGCTTACGCGCCGATAGACCGACGTGCCTCGCGCGATATAGCCATGATCTCCAGGTGAACGCGATGGGAGCACGAGACAAACCCTCTTCCTCGAAGCCAAGTTCACCATTTGAGGATACGACGATCTCGCCCGCAAGGCCAGCGCGTGACATTCGCAGCGAGATTCGGATGGCGGTACAATGGAACCGCATGGCCATCTCACGAGGCGTGATATGGATGCCTTTCGAAAGGGACGGTGGCATGAGGTTCGTCTCGCGCTGCCTTCGGGCACTCGATTGCAAGCCGATGGTGGCGTTCGCCGCCATCGCCGCGGTGTGTCTGGGATTTTGGACCGTTCCGGCGCCCAAAACCTTCGCGAGCGCGTCTGTGTCCATGGCGACGGCTGTGGGATACGGCGGATACTACGTGGCGGACGAGTGGGTGCCTGTGCACGTGTGGGTCCGTAACGACGGCTCTGCCGTCATGGCGAAGCTGGTGCTTCGCGTGAGCGGGCCATCCATCGGGGATCGTCACGTTGCGGGCGCGTTGACGTGGCCGCTTTGGCTCACGAAGGGAGGGACGACGTCCACCTTTATCGACGTGCCGGGATTTGCGCTGTCGCAGGGCGCCGAGTTGAATCTTGTCTTGGATGGACGGGTTGTCTCCACTTCGTGGCTCGGAGGCAACAGCGTCTCTCATGTCGATCTCGTTGGCGTCGTGAGCGACAGTTCGCAGGCCACGCAGTTCCTCGCGGGCGCGAGTGCAGACGGCACTCCCGTGTTGCCGGTTGCGCTCAGACCGCAGGACCTGCCGACGTCCGCGCAGGCGCTCTGCGATCTGAGCGCGCTTGTGGCCAACGTGGACGAGCTGGAGGCGCTGTCCAAGGCGCAGGCGGAATCGCTCGCCACATGGGTGGATGAAGGCGGGCTGCTCGTCGTGACGGGCACGGGCACCTTACCTTCAGCGCTCGGCACGCTTCCGATTGCTCCTGGCGCGTTCCAGGTGGTGGACGGAGATCCGCTCGCGAGCTTCGCAGGCACGAGCGGCGGGCCCGGTCAAATCGAGTCCACCGCGGGGCAGGTCGCGGCCGAGGCCCGGCTCTGGGCGGGATCGAACGCGGAACCGCTGGTCGCCAGCGAATCGTTCGGCCGGGGGCAGATCTGGCAGACATCCTTTTCCCCGCTGGATCCGGATCTGTTAGCTTGGCCGGGAAATGCGCAGATGTGGACGGCCCTGTTTCACGACGCCGGCATTGCGCAGACAGCGGATGCGGCTGTCTCGGGTATGCTTCGCCCAACGGGTGGCCTCAGCCTGACGAGCGTGGGCGACGCGCTCGAGCCGCTGCGCATGCCGGGGCTCTCCACGTTCGCGTTGGTGCTACTCGGCTACCTTGTGGCGGCGGGGCCGGTGACGTTTTATGTGCTCCGGCGCGTTCGCCGGGCGGCGCTCGCCTGGGTGATCCTGCCCGCCCTGAGCGGCCTCACCACGGTGGGCATCTTTGCGCTTGGCGGCTCGTCGCGGCCCGCGGGACTCCTGATGAATGGCGTCGGCGTAATGGATCTGCTCGGGGACGGGCGCGCGTTTGAGTACGGCGCGCTCGCCATCATGTCGCCGGACAGCGGCAACGACGTGCTTCGGTTGCCTCCTGCGGACAATGTCTTGACCCTGCAGAGCGACAATCAGCCTGTGGCAAACGCCCGGATCGAGCACGGCGGCGACGCCACCCTGGTATCGCTGACCGACGTGCCGCGCTGGCACGTGCGCTACGTGTTTGCGTCGGGATTCGACGAAGGTGCAGGACGGATCCAGTGCAATTTCAAGGAAGCCTATGGGCTTTTGTTCGGCACGGTGACGAACGAGACACAGATGACGCTAGCCGATGTGGCCGTGGTGTACAACGGGACGCTGGTCAAGGTGGGTACGCTCGCGCCAGGCCAGACGAGGTCGCTCAACGCGAGCCAGGAGGTGCCGACCTCGTCCTGGATCTCCGATTATGGGGTCTACAATCGCCAGCTCACGCACGGAATTGGCCGAACGCTTGGCGCGTATTTGTCCGGCCTGGCTGCGGGATGGCGCCAGGGCTCTGCGGCGGCGCTCGTCCTCGCCACGGCCGATCGCGGCCTTCCCGAGTTGGCGGGGCCATCAAATCAACGCGCCGTGGCGAGCGAGAAGACGCTGGTGCTCGTGCGCGAGTACGCACCGGTGATGCCGGTGGTGGAGGCGGGATCGTGATTCTCACGCAGAATCTCACCAAGCGGTACGGAAAGACGCTGGCGGTGAACAACCTCAACCTCAACATCGAGCGTGGGGTCATCTTCGGGCTGGTGGGCGAGAACGGGGCTGGCAAAACCACGGCGCTGTCGATGCTCGCGACGCTGACGTTGCCGTCGTCTGGGCGGGCTTACGTCTGCGGCCACGAGGTGACGAGGGAACCGCAGGCGGTCCGCCGGGCCATCGGCTACATGCCGGACTCGTTCGGCGTCTACGACGACCTCACCGTGATGGAATACCTGCGTTTCTTCGCCCAGTGCTACGGCGTGGATAGGCGGACCATCTCGCGCCGCGCGGAGGAACTCTTGGAACGGGTTCGCCTCGCGGACAAGCGGGACATCTACGTCAACCACCTGTCGCGCGGCATGCAGCAGCGCCTCGAGGTCGCGCGCTGCCTGATGCACGATCCGGACGTGCTCATTTTGGACGAACCGTCGAGCGGCCTCGATCCGAAGTCGCGGCTCGAGATGCGGTCGGTGCTCGCAGGGCTTCGCGAGTTGGGCAAGACCGTGATCATCAGCACGCACATTCTGAACGAGCTCGCCGAGGTGGCCGACGAGGTGGGCATCCTGCTGCGGGGCGAACTCGTGGCCGTGGCCGCGGTTCAGGTGATGGTCCAGCATTCGAGCGCCTACCGCACGATTGTGATCGACGGCCGGGATCTCGGCGATCGCTTCGTCAAGGCGCTCTTTGCCGATCCGCACGTCGCCGAGGTCCGCCCGCTCGCGCCTGGGTGGGAGGTGCTCTACGCGGGCACGCTGGCGCAGCAGGCCGAGCTTTTGAGCCGGCTCGTCGCGGAAGGGTTTTCCATCACGCAGTTCCGCGAGCAACCCACGGACATCGAGCAGCTGTTCCTGCGCCTCGCCGCGATTCAGGAGGGGGTGATCTCGTGAACCTGCACCTGAATCCCCTGCTCCTGAAGGAGTTCCGCCAGCGCATGCGCACCATTCGGGCGCCGCTCGTCATCACGGCGTATCTGTTTGCCATGAGCGCGCTCACGGTGTTTCTTCTGTACGAAAACGTGCAGGGGCAGTTGTATTTGGTCCAGCCCACGAAGAGCCAGCAGGTGTTTGCCTTGGTCAGCCTCTTGCAGATGGTGGTGGTGGCGTTTTTGGCGCCGGCTTTCGCGTCCGGCTCGGTGAGCGGCGAACGCGAACGAAAGACGCTGGCGGTCCTTCTGACCACACCGGTCGGCCCCTTTGGCATTCTGTTCGGGAAGGTCGTCTCTTCAAGCGCGCTGTTGGTCCTGCTTGTGGTACTGACCCTGCCCGTGTACAGCCTCGTGTTCCTGTATGGCGGCGCTGTCCCGGCGCAGGTCGCGTCCGTGCTCGGGTTTCAACTGGTGACGATTGTGGTCATTTCAGCGGTCTGTGTGCTGTTTTCGACCATCGCGCTGCGGTCCACGTGGAGCACGGTCTTCGCGTACGGCAGCGTGGGACTCATGACGGTGATTTTCGGGGCGCTCGGCTACGGGCTGAAATCGCTGTACGAGCAGAATCCCATCGACTACTCGGCGCTCGTGTGGTCTCACTTTTTCTACGCGCTGGATCCGCTGTACGTCGAGGCCGCGTTCTTGGGTGTGGTGTCTGCCAGGCCGCACGTGTGGGTGCCTTTTGTGGAGTTTTACGCGGTCGTGATCGCCATCCTGTTGGTCCCGAGCCTTTGGCGGCTCAGGCCGCAGTGGTTCTCGTGGCTGCCCTTCGTGAGTGGCACCGAGAAGCAATATCAGTGAGGGCGGGGCTTGTCGCCTGACGCTTGTCATAGCGAGGGCGAGCGGCGCGTACAGGTGTAAGGACCTGTGCGCGTGGGGGTGGACGAGGTGATGGCCGTCCAGATGGCCTTCGGGCTCTGCATGGTCCTGTTTGGCGCGGAGCTCTTCACCAACGCCGTGGAGTGGCTCGGCGCGAAGCTCGGCCTTGGCGAGGGGGCAGTGGGGAGCGTGCTGGCGGCGCTCGGAACGGCGCTGCCCGAGACGGCGGTTCCCATGACGGCGATTGTGCTCGGCGGCGGGCACGAGGCGGAGCAGGTTGGGATGGGGGGGATCCTGGGAGCGCCTTTTCTCTTGGTCACGCTGGGTGGGCTGGTCCTCGCGCTGGCCGCCACGCTGTTTCGCGCGGGGCATCCTCCGTACGGAATGGCGGTCACCAGCCGGGCCTTTCTGCGCGATCTCGCCTTTTTCCTGGTCGGGTTTTCGCTCTCCCTCGCGCCCGCGGCGTGGCCGGCGCCGGCGTTCAAAGTGCCGGTCGCGTGCCTCCTCGTCGGCTGGTACGCCGCGTTCGTCCGCGCGCACTTGCGAGATCGCGCAACGACAGGCTCGGCGGCCGACCTGCGGCCGCTTTACCTGAACCTTCGCGGCGGCCATCCGGCCGCGGCCACCGTCCTCCTGCAGCTCGCCTTCGCGCTCGCGCTCGTGGTGGGCGGCGCACATCTTCTCACGAAGGGCGTCGAGGCCCTCGCGGCGCAGATGCAGATGCCCACGTTTCTGCTTTCCGCACTCATCGTTCCCATTGCGACCGAATTGCCCGAGACGCTGAACAGCGTCGTCTGGATGCGAGGCCGAAAGGACGGCCTCGCGGTCGGCAACATCACGGGCGCCATGGTGTTTCAGGGGACGCTCGTGCCCGCCATCGGCATGCTCTTCACGGACTGGGCGTTCACGCGCGCCGCTTGGTGGGCCGCCGGGCTCACGGTCGCCGCCGCCCTGTTTCTGCTGGTTGTGGTGCGCCTGACGTCGCGCGTCGAACCGTGGGCGCTCGCCTTCGCCTCCATCGCGTACTTTGCGTTTCCCCTCGCCGCTTTCCAGCCGAACGCGCTGCCGCCGTCTGTGCGCTTCGCGCTTGCGGCGGCCATCTCGGCCGCGTCGGCGCTCGGCGCCTTCCTGCTCGTGCGGCGGCGCACCCTGCCAACTCGCCGCTAGCTCCTACGCTTCCCGCGCGAGATCGCGAAACACCGCCTCGAGCGCTTCCGCTGTCTCCTCGATGTCGGCGTCGCTGTGCACCGCCGAGACGAACCAGGCCTCGTACTTGGACGGCGCGATGAGGATGCCGCGATCGGACAGCAGGTGAAAGAAGCGGGCGAAGCGCTGGCTGTCCGTTCTCGTGGCCGCGTCGTAATCGCGCACAGGTTCGCGGCCAAAATAGATGGTGAACGCGCCGCCGACGCGGTTGACGACGATGTCCACCCCGTTCGCCCGCGCCGCCGACTCGGCCGCGTCCACGAGGAATGCCGCGCGGCGCGCCATCTCGTCGTACAGCCGAGGATCGGACAGCACGCGCAGACATGCCATGCCTGTGCGCATCGAGAGCGGGTTGCCGGCCATCGTGCCGGCCTGATACGCCGGCCCGAGCGGCGCCACCTGCTCCATGATGTCCCGCCGCCCGCCGTAGGCGCCGATGGGCAATCCTCCGCCGATGATCTTGCCGAGCGCATACAGGTCTGGATGCACGCCGTACAGCTGCGCCGCGCTTCCGTAGTGAAAGCGAAACGCCGTGATCACCTCGTCAAAGATGACGAGCGCCCCGACCTCATGGGCGAGATCGATCACGTCGGCCAAGTAGCGATCGTCGACGGGCGGGACGATGCCAAAATTGCCCACGATGGGTTCGACCAACACGGCCGCGAGCTCCGGTCCGTGCGCGGCGAGCGCCTGCTTCAAGGCGTCGCGATGGTTGAAGGGTACGGTGACGATCTCGCTCGCGACGTTGCGCGTGACGCCCGCGCTGTCCGGCACGCCGATGGACGAGGGGCCGCTGCCTGCCGCCACAAGCATGGCGTCCGAGTGGCCGTGGTAACACCCGGCGAACTTCAGCACCTTCGTGCGCCCCGTGTAGGCGCGCGCGACGCGGACCGTGGTCATCACGGCTTCTGTCCCGGAGTTGACAAATCGAATTCGCTCGAGGTCCGGGATGGCGGCGCGCAGCATCTCCGCAAACTCCACCTCGTACGGCGTGGGCGTGCCGTAGAGCACACCGTCCTCCGCCGCCTTCTGAATCGCGCGCGTGATGGCCGGATGTGCGTGGCCGAGGATGGACGGGCCGTAGCCGGCGAGGTAGTCGATGTACCGGTTGCCGTCCACGTCGTACAGGTAAGGCCCTTCTCCGCGGACCATGACCACGGGCGTGCCCCCGCCGACCGACTTGTACGATCGCGACGGGCTGTTCACGCCTCCCAAGATGACCTGTTGAGCTCGTTGAAACCAGACTTCGGATTGCGGTCGTTCCATGCCATGCCCCTCCTTCGCGCACCATTGTTTCAACTGCACAAGGCGCAGTCAAGGGAAACGGCGATGGCATCATCGGGGCGCTCACGGGGCATCGTAGGGAAAAGGCGTGCGGAGGAGATGGATCATGCGGATGTCGCCCCTTGACATGGCGCGAAGATCGATGCAGCAGACGCACTCGGCGGTTGGCAACGCGCAGGAGGTGCGCATTCTCGGTTTGGAACGCGGCATCCCCACAGGGAAATCCTCGCCAGACAAGCCGTATCATCGCTGACGGATGCTTGGGTTCGATGCCCCCGTTCGATTTGACACAGGCTTTGCGCCTTCCTTATAATTCGCGATAGCACCATGCGACACGTTGGATATCGCCATCGTAGATGAAGAAGCAGAGTACAAGCGGTTTGGGCTGTTCCAGAGAGAGTGCGCCGTGGCTGCAAGCGACTCCAGCCTGCGTTTGGAAAGACGGCTTCGGATATCGCGCTTGCCGTTTCACGCGGTGGGCGCGCGTGGACGGCGCGTTAAGCCGAAGAGGGGAACCTGTACAGGTTCAAGCAGGGTGGCACCGCGGAAGCGCTCTTTCGTCCCTGCCGATGTGGATCGGCATCGACGAAAGGGCGCTTTTTCGCGCAGACAGGCGGAGCCGCGTTCGCGGTTCCCCTTGGTGCGGCGGAGAAGAGAAGGAGGGAGCGCGCGTGGAGATTCGGCGGCCGAGAGGCATGCAGGATATTTTGCCGGGCGCCGTGGAGGCGTGGCAGGCGCTTGAGGCAGTCGTGCGGGACGTGTTCGAACGGGCGAACTACGAGGAGATCCGCACGCCCATCTTTGAGCACACGGAGTTGTTCGAGCGCGGCGTGGGGGAGACGACGGACATCGTGTCCAAGGAGATGTACACCTTTTTGGATCGCGGCGGACGGAGCGTGACCCTGCGCCCGGAAGGAACGGCCGGCGTCGTGCGAGCTTACGTGGAAAACAAGCTATACGGCCAAGGCAGCCTGACCAAGGTGTACTACCTCGGGCCCATGTTCCGCTACGAGAAGCCTCAGCGGGGACGCCTTCGCCAGCTGCATCAGGTGGGTGTGGAGGTGCTCGGCTCCGAACTGCCGGCCATCGACGCCGAGGTCATCGAACTCGGGTATTCGCTTCTGAAAAAGGTCGGCATGCGCGACATGACCGTGGAACTCAATTCGGTCGGCTGCAGCGTCTGCCGGCCTCGTCACCGCGAAAAGATGATCGAGCGCCTGTTACCGCACAAGGAGGAACTCTGCGGGGATTGCCAGGTGCGCCTCGAGAAGAACCCGCTTCGCCTGTTCGACTGCAAGAACGAGTCGTGCCAACAGGTCTTGCGCGAAGCGAACGTGCCGTACATCGTCGACGAACTTTGCGACGACTGCCGCAAGCACCTCGACGCGGTGGAAGGGTACCTCCGCGCGATGGACGTGCCCTATCGCCTCGAGAAGTCGCTCGTCCGCGGCCTGGATTACTACACGCGGACCGCGTGGGAGATCACCGTTCCCAACTTCTCGACCGTGCTCGGCGGGGGGCGCTACAATCGGCTGGTCGCGGAGCTCGGCGGACCCGACGTGCCAGGCATCGGCTTCGCCGCGGGGATGGACCGCGTCCTTGCTGTGCTCGAGGCGCAGGGCGTGTCGCTGGGCGAGAGACAGCCGCTCGACGCGTTCATCTGCGTGGCGGATGAGACGGCCGAACACACCGCCATGGCGGTGCTCACGTCGCTCAGGCGGCTCGGCGTTCGCTGCGATCGCGACTACCAAGGGCGCAGCCTCAAGTCGCAGTTCAAGCAGGCCGATCGCCTCGGTGCGAAATTCGCCGTCGTGATCGGCGAGAGCGAGCTCGCCAAGGGGGCTGCCACCGTCAAGCACCTGGCGACCGGTGAGCAGCGCGACGTGCCGTTCGGGCAGTTGGCGGATCGGATTCGCGAAGGAGGATGGACATAAGTGGTGGAGGAGAAGCAAGTCGTGGCGTCGCGTTGGCGGACCCACTGGGTGGCCGACACGGTGCGCGTAGAACCCAAATCCGAGGTGCGCCTCGCCGGCTGGGTGCAGCGCCGGCGCGATCTCGGCAGCGTCGTGTTCGTCGATCTGCGCGATCGCACCGGCATCGTGCAGCTCGTGTTCGATCGCGCCCGCGGCACGTCCGATGAGGCGATGGAGGTCGCGGACCGGCTGCGAAGCGAGTACGTGATCGTCGTGGATGGCACCGTGGAGAAGCGCGATCCCGATACCGTCAATCCGAAGATCGAGACGGGCGAGATTGAGGTCGTGGTGAAACGTGCGCGCATCGAGGGCGCGGCCAAGACGCCGCCGTTTTACATCGAGGACGGCATCCAGGTCGAGGAACCCGTGCGGCTCCGCTACCGATACCTCGATCTCCGCCGCCCGGAGATGCAGCGCATCTTCGCGCTTCGCCACCAGGCCATCCGGGCGTTTCGCCGGTATCTCGACGATCACGGCTTTCTCGAGATCGAGACGCCCATGTTGACCAAGTCCACGCCGGAAGGGGCGCGCGATTACCTGGTGCCGAGCCGCCTGCAGCCCGGCGAGTTCTACGCCCTGCCACAGTCGCCGCAGATCTTCAAGCAGTTGCTCATGGTCGCGGGCTTTGAGCGGTATTATCAGGTGGCGCGCTGCTTCCGCGACGAGGACCTGCGGGCGGATCGGCAGCCGGAGTTCACGCAGCTCGACATTGAGACGTCGTTTCTCCCGAAGGACGAGCTCATGTCGATGATGGAGGACATGATGGCCTCCGTCTTCAAGGAAGTGGCGGGCATCGAGGTGCCGCGGCCTTTTCTGCGCCTGCCGTACCAGGAGGCGATGGACAAGTACGGGTCGGACAAGCCGGATCTCCGCTTCGGCATGGAGATGGCCGATCTCGCCGATCTCTTCGAAGGCACGAGCTTCCGCGTCTTCGCCGACGTCCTGGAGAAAGGCGGCGTGATCAAGGCGCTCGTGGCGCCCGGTTGCGCCTCGTACAGCCGCAAGCAGACGGACGATCTCGTCGCGTTCGTCAAGCCGTACGGGCTGGGCGGCCTCGCGTACGTCGCGGTTCAGGAGAATGGGTTCAAATCGTCCATTGCGAAGTTCTTCACGGACGACGATTTTCGTCGAATCGCCGAGCGCGCCGGCGCCAAAGTGGGGGATCTGGTGCTCATCGGCGCCGGGCCGCGAGAGACGGTGCTGCCGGCCATGGGCGCGCTCCGCTTGCACCTCGGACAGGAACTGGGCCTCGTCGACGAGTCGCAGTATCGGTTCCTGTGGGTGACGGATTTCCCGCTCCTCTCGTGGGACGAGGAGGAACAGCGCTGGGTGGCGGAGCACCATCCGTTCACCATGCCGCGGGAGGAGGATATCCCGCTTCTCGACACTGATCCCGGCCGGGTGCGCGCGCAGGCCTATGACATGGTGCTGAACGGGTACGAAATCGGCGGCGGGTCGATGCGCATCTATCGCCGCGACGTGCAGGAGAAGATGTTTGCGGCGCTCGGCTTTTCGCCGGAAGAGGCGCAGGAGAAGTTCGGTTTTCTCTTGAACGCGTTCGAGTATGGAACGCCGCCGCACGGGGGCATTGCCTTCGGGCTGGACCGCATTATCATGTTGCTCACCGGGGCAAAGTCGCTGCGCGACGTCATTGCGTTCCCGAAGACGGCGAGCGGAACGGACCTCATGGTGGGCGCCCCGAGTGAGGTTTCGGAGGCGCAGCTCGAAGTGCTTCATCTCCGCGTGCGAAAGACGAAGGATTGAAGGATGGGCGTGGCTTTGGGCCGCGCCCGTTTCTTTGGGTGCGCCCGGCATGGGCGGTAGCTTGACTTTAGGATCGAACAGTGGACACCGCGAATCGAGAAGAGCCTGGATGGTTGGGACACCAAGGGTCGCGAGGATCTCCATCCTCTCTTTCATGGTATGTGGGTGTACGCGTGCAGAGGTCATCTTGCCGAATGGCCCACTCGAGTGACACGGTCTTAGCTTATGATAGCTATGCCAAAATGCCGAGGTGGTGAGGCGTGAGAAGACAGGAGGCCAAGCTCGATGTAGCGAAGCCAATTCATCGGGCTATCGGGATCGGAACGGCTATTTTGCTTCTCATGCGCCAGATCACTGTTGGCGGGGTGTTCATTTCGCCCGGGAATATCTCACTATCACTGTCTGGTTTTTTTACAGGGTCGGGTGCAGACGGAAAGAATGAAGTGGATAAGCGGCTGCTCGACGCGATCGATTTTGTGACGGCGCTTTTGCTTATTGTCAATGAACTTCAGGTTATTGGTACGTACCTCACGGCTGGGCGGTTTACGATTGTCGTGAGTGGCCCACTGTTTGGCTCAGAAGCTGTGGCAGGATATACACCCACGGCACGGGAATTCGCGCGAGACTTTAGCAGTTTAGTCACCACGGTCATTCGCCCGTTTTGACGGAGGAGGCGCCGGATGATGGCGCAGTCGGTGGAGACGAGAAACGGACAACGCGCGTTCAACCATGGGGTGAAGGTCGTTCCATCTCTTGGTGCTGTCTACCTCATGGGGATTTTGCTCGCAACATTTACCTTTTTCTTCACGAAGCCGGTAAAGAGAGGGGAATAGGTGAATGAGGCTTGTATGCAAAAGGGAGCCCTTTCGCCCTCTTGCGCCTGCCACACAAGCCCGACCGAGTCAGGTCTCTTAGCTCAAGATCGGGCTGGATTCGTTCATCATGCTGCTTACTTACGGGCGCGAACTGGATGTGTGACGTGCTCGCGTCCCCGAAGATGGCGAGCGGGACGGATCTCATGGTGGGTGCGCCGTTCGAGGTTTCGGAGGCGCAACTCGAGGTGTTGGACATGCGCGTTCGGAGAACAAAGGATGATAGGGCGCGGCATAGAGACGCGCCTTTGTTTTTCGCGACGGCAGGGATGGCGGGATGGCGAATGGAATACATCGTGAGTAGAGGATGGATGGGTCGGAAAGGACCTTCGCCTCTTTTTGAGGAGATGGAATGAGGGTGGATGATGTATGCCTTATCTGCATGAGTGGTTGCACGTTCATGCACTCGCGCGCCCGGCGCATCCCGCGATGTATTTTCTCGGAACTGCGATCACGTATGGGGAACTCGACGCTTATGCCTTCGCCATGAGCGCGCTTCTCGCCGAGCTCGGGCTTCGGAAAGGGGACGCCATCGCGCTTTACATGCCGAACATGCCTCATTTCTTGATCGCAAAGTTGGGCGCGGAACGACTTGGCGTCGCTGTCTCGCCCATGAGTCCCCTCGCGAAGGAATGGGAAGTGGAGTATCAGCTTCAGGACCTTGGGGCGAAGCTCGTCATCTGTGATGACGACCGATTGGACATCGCACGCGTGGTATGCGAGAAATTAGGGATTTCGCATCTCTTGTCCGCCTATTTGTTTGACTTTTCAGTCAGATCGGTTGCGGCGAAAGCGGAATCGGGGCTGCCCGCGCCCGGCGATCTCCTCATGCCTCGTCTGCTCGACCGGCTGGGGCGATCCGCGAAGGGCTCCGTGGATGGGGACGACACGTGCCTCATCATGTACACGTCGGGATCGACGGGGATGCCGAAAGGCGCCATGCTGACGTACGCGAACGCGGCGTACAAAGCCGAGGCGGTCGTCACGGCGTCCCGGTTAACTGAGGACGACGTGGTGCTCGGCGTCATGCCGGTTTGCCACATCGCGGGCCTCCTGATGGGTGCCTGTGCGACCGTGCGTGCCGGAGCGACGCTCGTGCTACTCCCCAAGTTCGATCCCGAAGTAGCTATGGACGCGATTCAACTTCATCGCGTGACGGTGATGTACACGGTGACGCCGATGAATCTCGCAATCATGCAGCACCCCAGATCCGGTCACACCGATTTCTCCAGCCTGAGGCTGAATCCGTGCACGAGCTTCGGGGTGCCCGTGACGGATCGCGTCGCGGCCGAATGGAAAGCGCTTACGGGGGTGCCGCTCTACGAAGCGGCTTATGGCCTTACGGAGACACACACTGCGGACACGCAGATGCCGCTCGATGCCATCCGCTATGGGACGCACGGCAAGCCGATTCCGGGCACGCAAATCCGCATTGCGCCGCTAGACGACCCCACGGGGGAACTAGGGCCGGGTGAAGAGGGCGAGATTTGGATTCGGAGTCCGGGCGTCATGAAAGGCTATCTCCACCGAGAGGAAGCGACCCGTGAGGCGCTTCAGGATGGATGGCTGCGCACGGGCGACATCGGGCTCATGGATGACGACGGATATCTCATCTTCCGAGGGCGCAAGAAAGAGATGATCAAGTGCTCGGGGTACAGCGTCTTTCCCGAAGAAGTCGAGCACTGGTTGTCTCGCCACGAGGCCATCCGCCAGGTGGCGGTCATCGGGGTGCCAGACCCGCAGAAGGGCGAGGTGGTCAAGGCATTTGTGGTTCTGGAACCGTCGTATGTCGGCAGAGTGACGGAAGCGGACATCATCGCGTGGAGTCGCGAAAAGATAGCGCATTACAAGTGTCCTCGCCACGTCGAGTTTCGCGAGTCGCTGCCGGCCACGGGCACCGGGAAAGTCCTTCGGCGCGTGCTCGCGGAAGAGGAAGCGGCGAAGCGGAGACAAGCGACCTGATGGGGGATGCTCAGAGAGCACCGAGGTGACAGTGGTGCTTCCTACACGATTTTGTCGGAGGGTGCTATTCGTTCTGCCGAAAGGCGCGACGAACCCGATGGCCATCGTTCGGAGCGGGTATTGACGATGCTGTAACAGATAACCATGTGGAAACCAAAGAACGGCTGTTACACGTGTCGCCGCGCACGATGCCCGAATGGGGCACGAGCGCGGCGACAATGATGTTGAGGATGCTCATATCAGGCATCACAGGGCGGTGTTGCACCGGTAGTGGATTGATTGAAGGAGACGTGCATCTGTCGATGAGGCTGCGAAATGGCGAACGGTTGACTGGAGTCGCAGTCTGCTGTACATTACATTTACCGACATCGATATAGATGGTGATCGATATGAAAAATGATGACCTCCTCGATCGTCTTCACGCCTTGGCAGACAAGAGCCGATTTCACATTCTTCAACTGATGGCCAAAGGGGCGATCGCAACGTGCTGCGATCGTATCGAGGCGTATGAAAACGGGTGCTGCGTCGCAGATGTGGTGGCTGTGACTGGACTATCACAACCAACTGTCTCCCACCATCTCAAAGTTCTCGAGAAGGTGGGGTTGGTTCGCAGAGAATCTCGCGGCCCTTGGACTTGTTACTTTCCGAATCCTGAAGCGCTACAGGAGGTGGTTCACGCACTCACGACCGAGCTGATCACGGCGGTTGACTTTCACCAAAATGAGAAAGGAGGGTGTTGTCCATGTTCGCATGGAAGCCCCATGTCGCCATCAACGTGCGAAACTTCCATGAATCGCTGAAGTTCTATCAAATCTTATTTGGCGTCGAACCTGTTCGCGTTCGGCGAGGTTACGCTAAGTTTGATCTGGAAACACCTCCTCTCAATTTTTCCTTAAACGAGCGTGCATTCGGCGAGGTGGGAGCTCTGAACCACCTTGGATTGCAAGTGTCGTCTACGGAGGAAGTCCTAGCTGCTAAGACACGATTGGAAGAAGCGGGGCTCGCGACCTTCGATGAGATGAATACTACGTGTTGTTACGCGTTGCAGGACAAGATTTGGGTAACAGATCCAAATGGGGTTCGGTGGGAAGTTTTTGCGATCCTTGACCAAGAGGACGACCGTGTAGCTGGGTCAAGGATTCTGGTCGAAAAGTCCACAGAGACATGTTGTACGACCTGTCCGACGGGTTCCTCGTCGATGGAATGAAGTATCCAAATCCATGGTCAGGTTTGGTTGGTCACGTTCACAACAAGGAGAGACCTCATGACGTACGTCGCAATTTCGTTGTTTTTGGTCACGCTCATCTTCGTCATATGGCAACCGAGAGGCTTGTCGATTGGCTGGAGCGCGATGGCGGGGGCGGCGCTCGCCCTTCTGTTCCACGTGGTCACTTGGCGCGATGTAGGGTCTGTGACTCGAATCGTGTGGGACGCGACCCTCGCCTTCGTGGCCATCATTGTGATTTCCACGGTGCTTGACCAAGTCGGATTTTTCGAGTGGGCAGCTTTGAAGATGGCGAAAGCCGCGCGTGGAGATGGGAAGAAGGTCTTCTTGTACGTGATCCTTCTCGGCGCCCTTGTGGCTGCTGTGTGCGCCAACGATGGCGCAGCCTTGATCCTCACGCCCATCGTTCTGGAGAAGATGAAGCTGCTCCAATTCGATGCCCGTCGCATGTTTCCATTCGTCATCGCCAGCGGCTTCATCGCGGACACCACGTCGCTTCCGCTCGTAGTGAGCAACCTTGTGAATATCGTGTCGGCGGACTATTTCCACATTGGCTTTCTGACCTATCTTGCAAACATGATTGTGCCCGATCTCGTCTCCTTTCTCGCGAGCGCCGGGGTACTCTATCTATATTTCCGAAGGGACATCCCGGAGCGTTACGATCCGGATTTCCTCCCTCGACCGGCCGAAGCCATTGTGCACCGAGGACTGTTTCGCGCTTCTTGGGTCTTGCTCATTGCGCTCATGGCAGGCTACATGGTGACGGAGATCGCGCATGTACCTGTGTCGTTTGTGGCTGGGACCATCGCCATTGCCTTACTGGTGTACGGCGGTCGCGTCCGGGTGATTCGGCCCTGGTCCGTCATTCGGGGCGCGCCGTGGGCGATTGTGTTTTTCTCCGTCGGCATGTATGTCGTGGTGTATGGGCTGCGCAACGTGGGCCTGACCCGCCTCCTTGGGGGGCTCATTCAAGTCCTTGCCGATCACGGATTGCTAGTCGGCACGCTTGGGATGGGCTTTCTCGCGGCCGTGTTGTCGAGTGTGATGAACAATATGCCGACCGTGATGATTGACGCGCTCGCCATTCACGGTGCCCATGTTTCACATCTCGTGAAGACGTCGTTGGTGTATGCCAATGTCATAGGGTGTGACTTGGGTCCGAAACTGACACCCATAGGTTCGTTGGCGACGCTTCTTTGGTTGCACGTCCTTCGCCAAAAGGGTGTCACGATCACATGGAGCACCTATATTCGGACCGGTGTCATCCTGACCATTCCGACGTTGTTGCTCACTTTGATGGGGTTATATGGGTGGCTGGCGATCGTGAACTAGTGTTCGCCATCGCAACTATGGGAGAGGAGTGAATCCTGCATGTCATGCAAGCGAATTTATTTCCTGTGCACTGGTAATTCATGCAGAAGTCAAATGGCTGAAGGATGGGCGCGCCATCTGGGAGGAGAGCGGATCGAAGTTCAGAGTGCAGGCGTCGAGGCGCACGGCTTGAATCCCCGCGCCGTGCAGGTGATGCGCGAGGTGGGGATTGACATTTCGCATCATCGGTCGAAACTCATCGATCCGGACTTTCTCGAACAAGCGGATTATGTCATCACCTTGTGCGGTGACGCGAACGACCGTTGTCCCGTGACGCCGCCGCACGTGAAACGCCTCCACTGGGGATTTCCCGATCCAGCTAAGGCGACGGGATCGGAGGAAGAGATTCTGAACCAGTTTCGCCAAGTTCGCGACGCCATCGGCGCGCGGATCCGGGAGTTTCTCGAGGAGGAACTGTCATGAATGTGGATGTGCGAATCGCGACACGAGAAGATATGGCGGCGATTTTGTCGATCTACAACCAGGGCATTGAAGATCGAATCGCGACGTTGGAGCAGGATCTCAAGGATATGGCGTACATTGAATCGTGGTTTTCTCAACACAACAGCCGATATCCGGTCTTTGTGGCGACCGTGGGTTCGAACGTCGTCGGTTGGGCGGATCTGCATCCGTACTCGCATCGATGTGCTTATGCGGGCGTAGGTGAACTTTCCGTCTATGTCGAGCGGAGTTGGCGAGGCAAGGGCGTGGGACAGGCCCTGCTGCGTCAGTTGGAGAGCCACGCAGTGGAACATGGCTTTCACAAGCTGGTGTTGGCAACGTTTCCTTTCAATCAGGCAGGGCAGGGTCTATATCGAAAGATGGGGTTTCGAGAAGTCGGGATCTTTCGAAGGCAAGGGAAATTGGATGGCCAGTGGGTCGATGTCATGTGGATGGAAAAGTTGCTCGTGTAGTACGTGATAGCTTCGCGTGGACATGTCGAGACCCATGGAACTCCAAGCGAGCTTCCTGAGGTCACCTCTGATGCAGCGGATTATTGCTCTGCCCAAATCGTGCTCGCCGAGGTTCCTTGCGGAACTACGTGCATATTGGGTTTGGGCAGGGCTTGTTCTCACGGAAAAATTCAAGATACAAAGGGAAACGCGCCGAATTGGCCGCAAACAAACCTCGTGGTTCAGTGATGCGGCTTATAAGGCCTGCTGGAGAAGGACTTCGATGACAGCGCTCTGTGACGTGTCAGCGCGGTGAAATCCCCATACGGGAACGTGACACGGTCCCCCCTCCTTTTCCTCCACCCGCAAAGCGTGTATAATCGTTAAAAGTTGAGTGGACGACTAGGAATTGCGCAGCCTTGTGAGGCGAACGCGAATGGATCTCTTTTCACTTGCTTCGGAACACGAAGCGGAGCGCGAGGCTCCGCTCGCCTACCGGATGAGGCCGAGATCGCTCGACGAGATGGTGGGACACGAAAATCTCGTGGGCCGAGATGGCATTCTGCGCCGGATGATCGAGCGGGATCGCCTGATGTCCATCATTTTGTATGGGCCGCCCGGCACGGGCAAAACGACCATCGCCGAAGTCATTGCGCGCCAGACCAAGGCCCGCTTCATCCCGCTGAACGCGGTGACGTCGGGCATCGCCGATGTGCGAAAGGCCGTCGAGACCGCGCGAGAGGAGCGGGACCTGTACGGGCGGCGCACCGTGGTCTTTCTCGATGAAATTCACCGCTTCAACAAGAACCAACAGGACGCGCTGCTGCCGCACGTGGAGGCGGGGCTCCTCTCGCTCGTCGGCGCGACGACGGAGAATCCCTACTTCGATGTGAACGCGGCGCTTTTGTCGCGATCGCACGTGTTTCGCCTCGAGCCGCTTTCGCCGGACGACATCGGGCGCCTGGTGAACATGGCCATTGCGGACGAGGAGCGTGGGCTCGGCCGCATGCGTGTCAGGCTCCATCCGGACGCAAGGCGTGTGCTTACCCTGCAGGCGCGCGGTGACGCCCGGCGCGCGCTCAATTTGCTCGAACTCGCCGCCTTCGCGGCGCGCGTGGGGCCCGACGGCGCCACCGAGATTGGCATGCGCGAGGTCGAGGCGGCGCTTGAGGCGAGCGGTGGGCCTCGCTACGATCGCGCAGGCGACGATCACTACGACACCATCTCGGCGTTCATCAAGTCGGTGCGCGGATCGGACGTGAACGCGGCGATGCTGTGGCTTGCGAAGATGCTCGAGGGCGGCGAAGATCCCGCGTTCATCGCGCGCCGGCTGATGATCCTGGCGGCCGAGGATGTGGGCATGGCGGATCCGAACGCGCTGCCCATCGCCGTGAGCGGCTGGCAGGCGGCCATGGCCATCGGCATGCCGGAGGCGCGGATTGTGCTCGCGGAGGTGACCGCGTACCTCGCGAAAGCGCCGAAATCGAATCACGCGTACATGGCCATCAACCGCGCGCTGGACGACGTCAGGTCCGGCCTGCCGCTCGAGGTGCCGCTCCATCTGCGGAGCACGGCGTACAAAGGGGCCAAGGCCCTCGGGCATGGGGAAGGATACCTGTATCCGCACGACTACCCTGGCCATTACGTCGAGCAAAACTATTGGCCCATCGGCGTCGAGCCGCGCGTGTACTACCGGGAAGGAGACGATGACCGTGAAGATCTCGACGAAGGGCCGCTACGGCCTGATGCTCCTGGTCGATCTCGCCGAACAGCAGAGTGACCAGCCCATTTCCCTGAAGTCCATTGCGGAGCGAAACAACCTATCGGAGCACTACCTCGAACAGCTCATTGCGCCGCTTCGCAACGGCGGCTTCGTGCGGAGCATCCGGGGCGCCTACGGTGGGTACGTGCTGGCGAGGCATCCGCGCGAGATTGTCATTGAGGACGTGCTTCTCGCGCTCGAGGGGCCCATCACCATTGTGGACGAGGAGATGGATGACGGCCTGCAGGTGCTGTGGGACAGGCTGAGGGAGGCCATCCACGACGTGTTGTCGTCCATGACGCTGCAGGATCTCGTCGAGCTGCGCCAGGGGTCGTCGCAGGGCTACATGTACTACATCTGAACCGTGGGGGGTCAGCGATGATCTACCTAGACAACGCCGCGACGACCCCTCTGCTGCCTGCGGCCCGCGCTGCCATGGACCGTTATCTCGGTGACGCGTACGGCAATCCGTCGAGTCTGCACCGGCCGGGGCGCGAGGCCCGGCAAGCCGTCGAGGAAGCGCGCCGCTTCTTCGCCGACTGGCTGGGCGTCTCTCCCCGCGATCTCGCCTTCACAAGCGGCGGCACCGAGTCGAACAATCTCGCCCTCTACGGCGCGTATCTCGCGCAGCGCTCCAAGCGAATGCACGTCGTGACGACAGCGGTGGAACATCACGCGGTGCTCGAGGCCGTGGACAGGCTGCGCCTTTTCGGCGCAGACGTGACGGTCGTCCCGGTGGACTCGGAAGGGCGCGTCGATCCGGACGATGTAGTGCGCGCCCTACGCCCGGACACGGCGCTCGTGAGCGTCATGCTCGTCAACAACGAGGTCGGGACCGTCGAGCCGGTCGCCGAGATCGCACGTCGCGTCAAAGACGTGGATCCTGGGATTCTGGTACACAGCGACATGGTGCAGGCGCTGCCCGTCATGCGCCTGTCCCTCAAGGACTTGGGCGTCGATCTCGCCTCGTTCTCCGCGCACAAGGTGCACGGGCCGAAAGGCGTAGGCCTCCTGTACGTCCGATCCGGCACGCCCTTTGTGGCGCTTGCCGCCGGGGGTGAGCAGCAACACAGGCTTCGCGCGGGAACTGAACCGGTCGCCGGCATCGTGGGCTTTCACGCCGCCATGGCCGAGATTGCGGAGCACTTCGACGCGCATGCGGCCCATTTGGCCGCGCTCCGGGACGCGATGTGGCGCGCCATCGAATCGCTCGACGGCGCGTATCGCAACAGCCCGGCCGACGCGGTGCCTTCGATTCTCAACGTCGGTTTTCGGGGGATTCGCAACGACATCCTCCTCATGCGGCTGGACCTCGAGGGGGTGGCGGCGAGTGCCGGCGCGGCGTGCAGCGCGGGAAGCCTGGAGCCAAGCCACGTGCTCAGGGCCATGGGGCGAGCGCGAGAAGCGCGGGAGTCGATCCGTCTCAGTTTCGCCTGGCAAAACACCATGGAAGAGATTGGTGAATCGGCTGCCGTACTGTCGAAAGTCGTCGGGTCCCTGCGATCACGTTTCACAAATTCGTGACATTTGCCGCGTCAGCCAAGGCTTCTTTTCCTTTTTCTGCATTGCAATGCGCGTTGGATAGGCGTAGCATGGGTCACGGAATCTCGGTGGATGGATATTTCGGAACCTGAAATTTGGTTTTGGCTTTATTGTCCGTGGATAGACTGTTGGCAGGTTTCGAAAGTTCATCCAGAGAGATGGGGCGTGCCGCAGTGCGCCTTCCAAGGGCGAGAAGGGAGGACCAACGTCATGCGGTGTCCGAGTTGCACAAGCCGAGACGTCGGTAAAATTGGTGCCAACCAATACTATTGTTGGAATTGCTTCGCCGAGTTCAACGTATCCGGCGATGAGGTGCGGATCTACGAAGTGGCCGAGGACGGATCGCTCATCGTCGTGGATCAGACGAATCACGCGGACGTCGAGTTTGGCACGGGGGCCTGAGGGTCGAGGCTCAAAGATAGCGCGTTGTCCACTAAAAAGTACGGGCGGTTGTCGAGCGGGAGCGGCTCGGCCCGCTCTTTTTTTGTCGAAACAGCGCGATGCAGGTCTGTGGTGCGTGTGATGAAAATAATGGCATGCGATTCTGCATATACTCTGCGGTAGACCCTTGTCCGGCGCCGCCGCAGAGGGAGGAGATCGCCGTGCCGATGGGGCGTTACGCCCGCACCATGATGTCCATCGCCCTGACGCTGACGTGTATCTATCTCGTCGGGCTCCTGCGCAGCCTGTTTCTGGACATCTGGGGCGTGCTGTCGAGCCTCTTTTACACGTTTCTGGCGTCGCTCATCATCACCTACATCCTACAGCCGGCGGTGGACGTTTTGCATCGGCGGCGCGTCCCTCGCTCGGCGGCCATCCTCATTGTGTACGCCGTGATCGCAGCCATCCTGGCCGTGGTGGTGTTGAACCTCATCCCGGTGATCTCACGGCAAATCGCGCAGCTATCGAGCAGCCTGCCGGCCATCACGGCGGAATTGAGCCGCTGGATCGACATGATCAACAGCCGGAAGACGTACCTGCCGAACGCGGTGCGGACGGGGATCGAGAACGCGCTCAACCAACTGGAGCACCGCGTCGAGGTGGCGCCGACGGGGCTGTTCTCGGTGGTGACGAGCACCATCAATGCGATCTTCATGGCATTTGTCGTGCCGTTCCTCGTCTTTTATATGTTGAAAGATGCGAAGGCCATTGGGCGCGGCGTGGTGCGCATGGCTCCCGCGAAGTACAAGCATCGCGTGCGACTCGTCCTCCGGGCCATCGATGATACGCTCGGCGGCTACGTGCGCGGTCAGTTTCTTATTATGCTGGCGGTCGGGCTGTTGTCGTTCATCGGCTATCTCATCATCCGCCTTCCGTATGCGCTCCTCTTGGGTGCCTTCCTCGGTTTCGCGGACATCATTCCGTATCTGGGGCCCATCATCGGCATCGCGCCGGCCGTGATCATCGCGCTCACCACCTCCGGCTGGCCGATGCTCGTCAAGGTCGTGATCGTCAACATCGCGGTGCAGCAGATCGAGGGGAACATCCTGTCTCCGCAGATCATGGGCCGGACGCTTCATCTGCACCCGATGGCGATTGTAGCGGCCCTGATTGTCGGCGGTGAGGCGGCTGGCGTCCTGGGCCTCATTCTCGCGGTCCCGGCGCTCGCGGTGTGCAAAGTGGTGTGGACGCAGTGGCGAGAAGCGCGCTCCCATGCCTCGCATTGACAGGGCCTGTCCTGCCCGATACAATCAAAAATCGACGACAAAGCGATGCGGAAGACAAGTAGAATCGGGGCGCCTTGCTCAGAGAGGGCGGCCTTCGGCTGCGAGCTGCCTCAAGGCAACCGGTTCGAAGCCCCTTCCAAGCGCGTGTGGCAAAGCACGCCGGGTGTGCCCGTTACAGCGCCAGAGGCGACAGGCTCGGACGAGCCTGTAAGCAGGGTGGTACCGCGGGAAACTCCCGTCCCTGAATGTGGGGCGGGGGTTTTTCGTGCAGGAGGACACAGCCGAAGTGCGATGCGTCGGAGGAGGAGGTTGCGCATGAAATCGCTCACTGGACAAGAAATTCGCCGCGCGTTCAAGCAATTTTTCGCCGAGCGCGGTCACATGGTGTTGCCGAGCTTTCCGCTCGTGCCGAAGGACGATCCGACGCTGCTTTGGATCAACGCGGGCATGGCGCCCCTGAAGCCGTATTTCGACGGCCGGGAGATCCCCGAAGTGCCGCGCATCGTGGACGCGCAGAAGTGCATTCGCACCAACGACATCGAGGAAGTCGGCCATACCGCGCGACACCAGACGTTCTTTGAAATGCTCGGCAATTTCTCGTTCGGCGACTACTTCAAGCTCGAGGCCATCACCTGGGCGTGGGAGTTTTTGACGCAGGTCCTCGAACTGGACCCGGATCGCATCTCCGTCACCATTCACGAGGAGGACGACGAGGCGTTCGAGGTGTGGCATCACCGAGTCGGGCTGCCGGCGTCGCGCATCTACCGCGGCAAGGAAGACAACTTCTGGGAGATCGGCGAAGGACCCTGCGGTCCGTGTTCGGAGATCTTCTACGATCGCGGCGAGGCCTACGGCTGCGGTTCGCCGGACTGCAAACCGGGCTGCGACTGCGATCGGTTCCTCGAGATCTGGAACCTCGTGTTCACGCAATTCAATAAGAACGCGGACGGATCGTATTCGCCGCTGCCGAAGAAGAACATCGACACGGGGTCTGGCCTGGAGCGCCTGGCCAGTATCCTGCAGGACGTGCCGAACAACTTCGAGACGGACCTGTTCCGGCCCATCATCGATCGCGCCGCTGAACTTTCGGGGCGCCCGTATGGTCAATCGGCTGAGGACGACGTCCATCTCAAGATCATCGCCGATCACGTCCGCACGGTGACGTTTGCGATTGGCGACGGCGTGCTCCCGTCCAACGAGGGCCGCGGGTACGTCATCCGCCGCCTGCTGCGGCGCGCGGTGCGCAGCGGCCGGAAGCTCGGCGTCGAGCGGCCGTTCTTGTACGAACTCGTGGCCGTGGTGGATAGAATCATGGGCGACGACTATCCCGAGGTGCGCGAGAAGCGACCGCTCATCGAGCGCGTGGTTCGCACGGAGGAGGAGCGCTTCCTGCAGACGCTCGCCGCCGGCGAGGAGCTCTTGAATCGGACCATTGAAGAGGTCAAGGCGCGCGGCGAGACCGTCCTGTCCGGTGAAGCGGCGTTTCGCCTCTACGACACGTACGGCTTCCCCATCGATCTCACCGTCGAGATCGCGCGCGAGAAGGAGATCGCGGTGGACCGGGAAGGGTTTGAGCGAGAGCTCGAGGAACAGCGCGCGCGGGCGCGCGAGGCCCGTCAGGTGGCCGAGGGCATGCAGAGCCAGCGCGGCGCCCTGGAGACCTTCACGGAGCCGTCGAGGTTTGTTGGCTACGACGAGCTCACGGTGGACGCGACCATCCTTGGCATCTTCAAGGATGGCGATCGCGTCGACGGGCTCGCCATCGGCGAGGAAGGCCAGGTCATCCTCGACGTGACGCCGTTTTACGCGGAGAGCGGCGGGCAGGTGGGCGATCGCGGCGAAATCGTCGGCACAAACGGCAAGGCGGAGGTGCTCGACGTCCAGAAGGCGCCACACGGGCAGCACGTCATGCGAGTGCGCGTCGTCGACGGCTCGCTGCTTCAGGGCGACAGCGTGCGCGCGCACGTCGACGAGGACTTCCGGCGCGACATCGTGAAAAACCACACGGCGACGCACCTCTTGCACAAGGCGCTGCGGGACGTGCTTGGGACGCACGTGGCGCAGGCGGGATCGCTTGTCGAGCCGGAGCGCCTGCGGTTTGATTTCTCTCACTTCGGGCCACTCACGGACGAGGAATTGGCCGAGGTGGAGCGGCGCGTGAACGACGAGATCTGGCGCGATCACGCCGTTCACATCCGCGAGATGGACTTGGACGAGGCCAAGGCCATGGGCGCCATGGCGCTCTTCGGCGAGAAGTACGGCCAGCGGGTGCGCGTCGTCCAGGCGGGCGAGAGCATCGAGCTTTGCGGCGGCTGCCACGTGCCGCGGACGGGCGTCATTGGGCAGTTTCTCATCACGTCCGAGACGGGCATCGCGAGCGGCACGCGCCGCATTGAAGCGGTCACCGGCCGGCACGCGTATCGCGTCGCCCGGGAGCGCGAAGAGCGGCTGCGCCAGGTGGCGGACGCGCTGAAGACGAATGTCAGCACGGTGGTGGAGCGCGCGCATCGCGTGGTCCAGGAAATGCGCGAGCTGGAGCGCGAGCTGGAGTCGGCGAAGGCGCGTCTGGCGCATGCGCGCGTGGACGAGCTCGTCGCAAACGTCGAGACGGTGGCGGGTGTCCCCGTCATTCGCGCTGCGCTGTCCGATCTCGACATGGACGGGCTGCGCCAGCTGGTGGACGAGATCAAGGCCCGGGTGGACTCCGTCGTGGTGGTGCTGGGATCCGCTCACCGCGGCAAGGTGCAGTTTGTCGCGTACGTGTCGAAGGACTGGCAGTCGCGGGGCCTCCATGCGGGTGAGATTGTCAAACAGGTGGCCGCGGTGACCGGCGGTGGCGGCGGCGGCAGGCCGGATCTGGCCCAGGCAGGAGGCCGAGACGCGGCGAAGCTCTCCGAGGCCATCCAAAAGGTCGGGGAAATTCTCGAGCAGGCCGCAGGAAATCGCGCGCACTGACTCGAAAGTAAGGGGACGAGCGACTTTTTGGCGTCGGCAGACGCCCGAGCGAGGTGCGGGCATTGGGACAAGAGTTTGACAGCACGATGCGATTTGCGTCGAAGTCAGGCAATCCCGAGGTTCGGCGCGCGTTTCAGATCGCGTACCGCGCCCTGAAGGAAAAGGGGTACAATCCCGTGTACCAGATTGCGGGGTACCTGATTTCGGGCGATCCGGCGTACATCACAAGCCACATGGACGCGCGCAACACCATCCGGCGCATCGAGCGGGATGATCTCATCGAGGAGCTCGTGCGGGCCTACGCCGCACTGTATGGCGATGCGGACGATGGCGATTGATTTCGGCGAGCGGCGGATTGGTGTCGCCTTGTCGGATCCCATGGGGCTCATCGCGCAGCCGTATGGCGTGATCGAGCGCCAGTCGGACCGGCAGGCGGCGGACGAAGTCGCGGAGTTGGCGCGGCGAGAAGAGGTGGGGCGGATTGTCGTCGGGCGACCGCTCCACATGTCGGGCCAGCCGTCCGAGATGACGTCGCGCGCGGAGAAGTTCGCCCGGATGCTCGCGGCGCGCACGGGCCTGCCGGTCCATCTGTACGATGAGCGGTTGACCACCGTGAGCGCGGAGCGCTTCCTCATCGAGCAGAACGTGCGGCGCAGAGAGCGCCGCGCGACGGTCGACGCGGCCGCCGCGCAGGTCCTGCTCGAAGACTACCTGCGATCGCGTCAGCGGGCGGGCGGCGAGGGCGCGGAATTCGAAGGTTGAACGTTGGAAGGTGAATGTATGTCGAACCAGCCAGCAAGCGCGAGGCGGCGCGCGCGATGGATGATCCTTGTCGCCTTGGCGCTTGTGGTCGTGGTCGCACTCGTCTTCGGCGCGTGGTTTCGCGCGGCGCTGCGGCCCGTGTCGGCCAAGGCTCCGCTCGAGCGATTCGAGGTCAAGGCCGGCGACACGGTCGCCACGGTCGCCGAGCGATTGAAGGCGATGAGGCTCATCCGCAGCGCCACCGCGTTTGCGCTGTACGGGCGTCTCAGCGGGGGCGGGCCGATTTTGGCCGGCACGTACGCGCTGTCCGCGGATGAGTCGGCGCCACAGATCTATCGGCAGATGACCGCGGGCGAGATCGTCCCCGATGTCGTCAACGTGACCATCCCGCCGGGCTATGACATTGTGGACATCGCGGCGCGGCTCGCACAGGATGGGGTGTGCAGCGAAGCGGCGTTTCTCAAAGCGGTGCAAGCCGACGACTACCATCAGGCGTTTTTGAAGCAGCTTGCGGGGCGGCGCGATGTTCGCTATCGGCTCGAGGGATACCTGTTCCCGGACACGTATCAGTTCTACCGGAATGAAAACCCGGTGGACGTCGTGAATGAAATGCTGAACGACTTTGCGGCGCGTGTGCTCACGCCCGCGAACGAAGCGGCGATGCGGGCGGACAAGCTCACGCTGAACGAGGCCATCACGGAAGCGTCGCTGGTGGAAAACGAGGCGCAGGTGGCGTCCGAGCGGCCGATCATCGCGAGCGTGATCGACAACCGATTGAAGCTCCACATGCGCCTGCAGATCGACGCCACGGTGGACTATGCCATCGGCCGACACCTGACGGTCGTCACGGACGCGGACATCCTGGACGCGCGAAACCCCTACAACACCTATTTGTACGGAGGATTGCCGCCTGGGCCGATTTGCAGTCCGAGCCTTGCGAGCATTGAGGCAGTGCTTCACCCCGCGCACACGAAGTATCTGTACTACGTGGCCAAGGGGAACGGAACCGGCGAACACTACTTCGCCGAGACGTACAGCCAGCAATTGCACAACGAGATGCTGCGCGAAGAGAACCTGAAGCGGCGGGCGGAGCAGTCGAGCAGCAAGTGAAGCGCGGAGGGCGTGAGGTGGCGCTTCGCACGCCTCGCTCGCGGGATTCCAGTGGTCGACCTCTTTCGCGTTTGCTATGATGGGCGCATGAAGAGGAAGAAACTTCTGGGCATGTATCGACAGGTCCGGGCGGACATCCGCCGGACGTGGGCGGATTGGACGCATTGGGTGCCGCGAACCATTGCGGCGCTGGCGATTTTGGTGGTCTACCTACCGCTTGCGCACGGTCCCTTCATCATTCGCCTGTACTACGAGGCCATGGTGCTCGCGGAGGCTGCGGTGGTGCTCGTGCTCAGCGGGCGCGCGGGCCATCGTCTCGCGCCGTACGTGAGCATCGCCGCCATGCTGGCGTGCCTCGGACTCCTGTTTGCCGGCGACACGCCGCCCAACCACGCGACGGATCTGTTGTGGCCCATCCTGGGCTATGTGGCCGCCGTGCTGCGCCCGCACGACGTGGCGAACACCGTCCTGTACGTGATCCTCGGGCTGTCGTTGGTGTTGACCACGCGGCTGACGCCGATGGAAGGCGCCATCGCCGGGTTCGCCATCGTGATGCTGTATTTCGGCGTGCGCGCCGCGCGCCTGCTCGCCGAATCTCGACGCCGTGAAAAGGCGTGGAAACAGCTCGCGGTGCTTAGCTGGCGACAGGCGGTCGAGGCGCTCGAGCAGAGCACGGAGCATACGGGAGAGGCGGGGCCCGGCGACGCGCTCGCGGACGCGCTGCGGCGAGAGGCGGAATCCATCCTTCCAGGCGTCCCCTGTCACGTGCGGGATGTTCCCGCGCTTTCTGCGCGGGACTGGGCCCGGACGCGCGCCGTGGTGCGCTTCGTGTGCCGCTCGGCTCTGGCGATGGAGCCAAGGCCGGATCGAACGGAAATCCGGGGTGTGGGTGGCGGGCTTGAATTCCACCTCGTCTATGAACGTGGCGGCCCAGATCCCGAACGGCTGCTCGAGGCGTTTGAGTGGTTGACCTTGTGGGGCGAACGCCTGCGATGTGGGAGCGAGGACGATGCGATGCGCGCGGTCATGGGTATCCCGTGCCGCGATCCCGTCGAAGGCGGACCATGAGAGTCCTGCGAAAGGTGGTGCTTCATGAAGCGAGAAATCCTCGCGCTCCTGCGCGATCCCGTGCTCGGCGGGCCGCTCGAGTTCGTAGCGCGCCCCCACCCTGCCCTGCGCGCCATCATGGGTGGATCCGAGTATCCCCTGGTGCACGGGATTCCGATCTTTGCCGCGCAGGCGGCGGTCGTTGGTGCCAACGTCCGCTATCAGAAGCTGTACGATCGCATTGCTCCGGTTTACGATCTCGCCAACTCCTTCAGTTTCACCCTCCGATCGGGCGGCGAGAAGCGGTATCGGGCAGATATCCTGCGCGAGCTCGAGGTGCGCGACGGCGACCGCGTGATCGAAATTTCGTGTGGCACGGGTCGCAATCTTTTCTTTCTGAATCGTTCGTATTCAAGATTGGAACTGTACGGACTGGACCTCTCGCTAGGCATGTTGCGCGTCTGTCAGCGCGCGTGTCGGAGGGAGGGAGCGGAGATCCGGTTGTTTCAAGGCTTAGCGGAGGCTCTGCCATTCCGAGATAACACCTTCGATGTCGTGTTCCACGTGGGGGGAATCAACTTTTTCACCGATCCCGCGCGTGCCATGCAGGAGATGATGCGCATTGCCAAGCCGGGAACGAAGGTTGTGGTGGTGGACGAAACGGAGCGGAAGGTGAGAAGCACTTACGAGCGAGTTCCATTCGTGAGGCGTTGGTTCCGAGACCGCGGCGCGCTCGTGGAGATACCGATCCACGCGGTGCCGAAGATGGCTGAGGATGTTCGCGTGCAGGAGCTCGATGGGGGCAACCTGTACGGCTTGACTTTCCGAAAGCCGCTGGGGGCGGACGGCCAAACGCCTGGGAGAAGGGATCTATCTTTTTGATGTTCACGTGTCCTCAATGAGCCGGTGAAAGATTTGGTCCGGATTCTGATGGGGTTCGCCATCCACCTGATTTACGAACGCCTCGTACGGCCCCTGGAAGCGAATCCGCCCCTCGTAGAGCAGATAGACCATGGAGTCGACGTACTGCAGCTCGTGCAGGTGGTGAGTGGACATGATGACGATTGTGTTTTCTCGCTGCGCAAGTTTACCGAGCCGGAACAATATCCGGACACGCGCTTCAGGGTCGACGTTCGCGGTCGGTTCGTCAAACAGATACAAGTCTCGATCCATCGAGGAAATGCATGTCGTCACCAGCCAGCGGCGTTCGCCCACGGACATGGCTCCAAGGCGAGTGGACCATAGGCGCTCGAAGAGCGCGTTCTCTCTTTCGTTGAGTCCCAAGCGATGAGGAAATCCGCCGACGGATGGCGTGGCGCCGTGGTCGATGTTCATGAGAAGGCGAACGAGGTCCTTCCCCTTCAACGTGTTGAGCAGCGGAACGCTCTGCAACTGGTACACAATGCGCTCTGGAGAAGGCGCTCCCAAGACGCCATCCGGGCGCGGCAAGGCACCGGCGATGATGTCGAAGAGCGTGGTCTTTCCCGCGCCATTCAACCCGATGACTGCGTTCAGCTTCCCGGGCTCAAACGTCGCGGAAAGATCCTTTAGAATCCAACGCTTCGATCGAGGATAGCGAAACGAGACTTCCTCCAGCTGAAGTCGCACGTCGTCGTCCTCCCTGTACGGCAGTTCGTGCCTTCGTCATGTTCTCAGCACGGTGGATATCACGCGAATCGAGCGCAGACCTATGAGACCTATTATCAAATAGAACACGCCTACCGCGATGACTGGAAGTGTGTCTGCGTGCCTCGATGAGCCGAGCCCTGTCACAGTGAACAAAGCGTTGGTGAGTCGCATGACGAACACGATGGGGTTCAAGGTGTCGAGAATCTCTCTGGTGATTGGAAAGGAACGGTAGCCATCAACAAACGCCAGGTACACCAACGGCGCGATGAGCACGTTGAGCAGCGGTGAAATGGACTGAACTCTCACAGGCAGAGACGGAATCAGGCAGAAAAAGATGGCGACCGGGATGAAGGATATTGTGCAGGCGAGCATGGCAATTGGCCACAGCGCAAAAAACGGAACCGGGGACATCGGGGACGTCGCCGCGGTGAGCAGTGTGACGTTGACGAGCGTGTAGAACAACATCGACGCAATTTGTCCTGCTGCGACCGTATAGGCGTGCCCTCCGACAAAGCGGAACATCTTGAGAAATCCCGACTCTCGCATCTGTAACAGCGATAATCCGACGCCGTTCACCGAGCTGCCGAGTACCACGTATCCCCACCAACCGGCCAGAGAGGCATCATACATTGGGATGGTCGGCTTGTGCGCAAACCATGAGGCGTGCTGCGCGATGAACACAGCGGCGGGCAATACGAGCATCCACAAGAATCCCAAGCGGTTGCTGAAGGCCACCTTGTTAAAGAGCACGAAATATTCGTAGGTCTGTCTGAACAGCATCTGCGCACCTCCGCCTGCGCTGCGCTCTCCCTTGGACGTCTGGCCCAGGCTGTGATACGATTATACAAATTATAGAACAATTTAGATGTGCTGAGCAATCCCGTCTCTCCTGCGATTTCTGCATACTTTGCCAGGATGCCCCGTTGGAAATCCGGATGTCCCTTTCCTGTGCCATAGCAGTTTTCCTGTCCCCTCCGCATAAAGCTTAGATGCAACGCATCCAGGCTGGAGGTGGACCAAGTGCCCGGCTTGCTCACGCTGCTGGCGCTCGTGTTCAAGGACGTCTCGCTGTTCGTCTCGTACGTCAAGCAGGGCGCTTTTCCTCACCCGCTGAGCCCCGAGGAGGAAGAGCGCGCGATTCGCGACTACCTCGCGGGCGACGCCGATGCGCGCAATCGCCTCATCGAGCATAACCTGCGCCTCGTCGCGCACCTGGCCAAGAAGTACGAATCCTCCGGCGAGGAGATGGACGATCTCATCTCCATCGGCACCATCGGGCTCATCAAGGCCGTCGAGAGCTATCGGCCCGACAAGGGCACGAAGCTCGCGACCTACGCTGCCCGCTGCATCGAAAACGAAATTCTCATGTACCTGCGCAGCAGCAAGAAGCATCGGCGCGACGCCTTGTTGTCCGATCCCGTCGGCACCGACAAGGACGGCAACGAGATGACGCTCGCGGACCTGTTGGGGTCCGATCCGGACGACGTGATCGACGCCGTGGATATGTCGTGGGAGAAGCAGAAGATGTTCGAGTGCCTGCCGCTTCTCGCCCCGCGCGAGCGGGAGGTGCTGTGCAAGCGGTTTGGGCTGCCGGACGGGGAGGAGCGGACGCAGCGGGAAATCGCGAAGGAACTCGGCATTTCGCGCAGCTATGTTTCGCGCATTGAGCAAAAGGCCATTGTGAAATTGTACGAAAACATGCGCCAGCGGAAACCTGCCGGCTCTGGCGCGGACGCGTAGAGGAGGCCCGCCGAGCTTCGGCGGGCCTCATGCGCGCGCCGCGAAGATGCGCTCAAACGGGAGGACGAAGACCGAACCGTATTGCGACCCCCATTCACTCGGGTGCTGCGCGTAGGTGAGGAGCACCTGGCGATGCTCATCACCCGCACGGTATCGCTCGGTCAATTGGCTTAGATACGGCTGGATGGCTTCTTCATACGCCACGCGCGCCGGTTGCCACCACTCCGCGAACAGGGGCCACGCGGATTCAAGGGCGTCATGCCCCATCGGCGACTCGGTGAACAGAAGGCGCAGCGGACCTTCCAATCCCGCGAGACAGCGGCCATCCACCTCGGCCACGCCCAGGCGGCGAATCTCCTCGAGTTCCTGTTGCCAAACGCGCGCAAATCGCCCTTGCGCATCCGAATGGGCATCGCGTGCATCTTTCGATTCAGGGCTCTGGGAATGTGCGCGGAGCCGCCATACATACAGGATGAAATTCAGATTGGCGGGAAACGCATAGGTCACGGTCCACGTGGACATCTTCTCCACCTCCGCGAGTGAAGCGGACAAGCCGCCGCCTGAAAACGTTGGGTCCGCGCGGGAGCGCATCCCTGGCGTCGGTATCTACGCGTATGGTATCATATCCAACTGTTATCGAAGCGCGCGGACAACGAACGACGAAATTGGGTGAGAAGCTTGGCCTGGCTCTCGCGGCTCATGCCGGACGAGTACGTGGCGTCCATCTACGAGATTGATCTCGACGCCCTTTGGCGGCGGGGGATTCGCCTGATTTTGACGGATCTCGACAACACGCTGGTGCCGTGGAACCACCCCGACGTGCCGTCCGAACTCACCGCGTGGTTGCGCGGCGTGCATGCGCGAGGCTTTCACGTGTGCATCATCTCGAACAACGGCGAGGATCGCGTCGGATCGTTCTCCAAGCTGTGCGGCGTGCCGGCGGTCTCGGCGGCTGGCAAGCCCAAGTCGCGCGGGTTTTTGGAGGCGCTCCGCCGCTTCCAGATGCCGCCGGAGGCCACTGCGATGGTGGGCGATCAGCTTTTCACGGATATCCAGGGCGCAAAGCGGCTTGGACTCTACGCCATTTTAGTGCTTCCACAGGATCCGGTGGAGTGGTGGGGCACTAAGATTTCGCGCATGGCCGAGCGGCTGGTGTTGAGGCGGTTGGAACGGCGAGGGCTCCGGCGCCCCGAGCCCGCCGCGGACAGGAGGCGTTTGGATGACTGACACCCGAGTGTGTGTGGGATGTGGGGCACCGCTTCAATCGACGGACGAGCGGATGCCAGGCTACGTGCCGGAGAGCCATCTGGAGCGGGATGATGTGCTTTGCCGGCGGTGTTTTCGCATTCGCCACTACGGCGACTTCACGCCCGTCGCCGTGGATGAAGAGACGTATCAGCGACAGGTCGCGGCCATCTTCGATCGCCCCGGGCTCGTGCTGTACGTCGTGGACGTGTTCGATCTCGCCGGCAGCCTCATTCCGAGCGCGCGGCGGTTCGTCGCGTCGAGCGACGTGATCGTCGTCGTGAACAAGGTGGATCTTCTGCCGGCCGATGTGGGCTACGAGGCGCTTGCGGACTGGATCCGCGGCGAGGTGCGCGCGACGGGCGTGGAGCCGCTCGATGTGGTGTTCATCAGCGCCGAGAAGCGCCGCGGCGTCGACCGGCTCGTGGATCGCGTCGCGAGGGAAACGAAGCGACCGGTGTACGTGATGGGCATGACCAATGTGGGCAAGTCGACGCTTCTCAACGCGATGGTCGAGCGGCTGTCGGAGCGGAAGCAGCCCTTCACCGTGTCGCGCAGGCCGGGCACGACGCTCGCCATGTCTCGGCTCGAGATTGAAGGGCCCTACGGACGCGTGGAACTGTTCGACACGCCGGGGCTCATGTACACGTCGCGCGTCATCGAGCGGCTGTGCGGCGACTGTTTGAAGTGGGTGGTGCCGCGGTCCCGCGTGCGCCCGCGCGTGTACCAGTTGAACCCGGGGCAAGCGCTGTTTCTCGGCGGACTGGTGCGCCTCGAGACGTTGGAGGGCGAGCGCCAGGGCATTGTGCTCTACGTCTCCAACGAGCTGCCGGTGCACCGGACGAAGCGGGAACGGGCGGATTCGTTTTTTGCGGAGCACCGCTACGACATCCTGAAGGTCCCGTGCGAGGCGTGCGCGGACGCGTTTGTGGATCGGCGTTCGTGGCTCGTCGCGGCGCCGCCGAGGCGCGACGCCGATTTTTCTCTTGGGAAACGGGGCGGGGACATCGTCCTGCCAGGACTCGGCTGGATTGCGTGGACGGGCCGGAGGACGCTCGCGCGGATTGAGGCGCCTGCGTGGTTGACCCTTTCCATGCGGCCGAGGCTCGTCGGCGTTCTCGCGCATCGCGTGCAACACCCGCAGGGCGGGGGTGACGGGCCGTGAAGCTGTTTGGCGTGATCGGCAAGCCGGTCATGCATTCGTTATCGCCTGCCATGATGAACGCCGCGTTTCAGGCGCACGGCGTGGATGCGGTGTACCTGCCGTTTCAGGTGGAGCCGGGCGATCTCGTCGATGCGCTGCGCGGCCTGCGCGCCATCGGCGCGGTGGGGATCAACGTGACCATTCCCCACAAGCTCGGCGTGTACGACTGGGTGGAGGCGCGCACCGCCGAGGCCGAGATGGCCCGGGCGGTCAACGTCGTTCGCTTCACCCCGACGGGTGCGGTGGGGCACAACACGGATGTGAGCGGATGGTGGGCGTCTGTGGCGCCGTTTTTGGGCGAGGGCTCGCTCAAGGTGACCATTCTCGGCGCGGGCGGCAGCGTGCAGGCCATCCTCACGGCGCTCGCCAAGGAGCGTCCGGGGAGCGAGGTGCTTGTCTGCTGCCGCAGGCCCGAGCAAGCCGAGGCGCTCGCGTCGCGATACGGCGACGGGCTTTCCGTTCATCGCGTGGCCTGGCCGGATCGGCACGAGGCCATCGCGAAGGCGGATTTAGTGGTCCAGTGCACGCCGATTGGCATGTGGCCGCGGAGCGACGAGTCGCCGGTCGAGTCGCCGGAATGTTTCCAGCCGCATCAGGTGGTGCAGGACATCGTCTATCGGCCGCTTCACACGCTCTTTCTTCGCCAAGCGCAGGCGCGCGGGGCGAAGACGGTGGATGGCGCCTCGATGCTCATCTGGCAGGGCGTGAAGGCGTACGAGTGGTGGCTCGATCGCGAGGCGCCCGTCGATGTTATGCAGCGCGCGGTCTACGAGGCCCTCGAGCGGGAAGAGGCGAACGGCCGTGGGTGAAGAGACCGTGTGGTATACTGAGGCAAACGGCGAACGGACATCGGACGGGGCGCAGAGGCGCATTCTGCTGTTCGGCGGCACGTTCGATCCGCCGCATGTCGGTCACCTGACGATGGCTCAGATTGCCTACGAGCAGGTGGGCGCCGACGAGGTGTGGTGGATGCCGGCCGCGAAGCCGCCCCATAAGGCCGGCATCGACGTGGACACCTTCGCGTGGCGGTTTCGCATGGTGGAGGCGCTAATTGGGGCGAGGCGGCACATGCGCGTCACGGACGTGGAGAATCGCCTGCCGAAGCCGTCGTACACCGTCGATACCCTGCGCGCGCTCACCGGTTGGCATCCGGAGGTCGAGTTTCTGTTTCTCCTCGGCGCAGACAGCCTGCAGCACCTTCCGGAGTGGCACGGCGCGGAGGAACTCTGCGAGATGGTGCGCTTTGTCGTCGCGCGCCGACCGGGTTACGACTTCGACACGGCCGCGGCCAGCGCCCGCGCGCGCCTTCCGCACATTCGGATGGACGTGATCGACATGCCTATGCTCGACGTGTCGTCCACGTGGGTGCGAGATCGGCTGGATCGGCGTCTCGACGTGTGTGGCCTTGTGCCGGATCCGGTGCTCGAGATCTGGCGCCAGGGGCCGGAAGGAGGAATGGGACCGGGATGGAGCGGGGGAACGTCATCCATCATCTTCGGCAGCGCCTCGCCGCGTCGCTGACGCCCGCGCGCTACAAGCACGTGCTCGGCGTCGTGGAGACGTCCGTGGCGTTGGCCCGGCGGTTTGGGGCGCCGGTGCTTGCGGCGGAGCTCGCGGCCTGGCTCCACGATCTCGCGCGGGAATGGCCTCAGGACCGACTCCTTGCCTACGCACGTGACCGGAAGCTCGAGGTGCCCGCGGCTTGGCTCGAGGCACCTATCCTGCTGCACGGTCCGATTGCCGCGGACGTCGCGCGCGTAGAATACGGTGTGGAGGATGCCGACGTGCTGAACGCGGTGTATTACCACACCACCGGCAGGCCCGGCATGGGGGCGCTTGAAATGGTGCTGTTTGTGGCGGACGCCATTGAACCGTCGCGCGACTATTCCGGGGTGGATGACCTTCGCGCGCTCGCCGAACGGGATCTCAAGGCCGCTGCCTTGGCGAGCCTCGAATCCACGGTCCGCTACGCGCTCGATCGCGGCTTCCCCATCGATCTCACGACCGTGAACGCGCGAAACGACTTGTTGAACGAAGTGCGCCGGAAGGCGTGACATTCGCTCTTTCCGAGGGAGGCATGTGCATGAATCCAAACGTCGAGCACATCGCTCGCCGAGCTGCGACGGCCTGCTTGGATAAGAAGGCCACCGACGTCGTAGTGATGAACGTCCAGGAACTCACGCCCGTGGCGGACTACTTTGTGATTTGTTCCGCGAGCTCGCGCCCGCAGGTGGAGGCGGTGGCCCGGGCGGTGCGGGACGATCTCGCCGAACTCGGCGTCACCTGCCGCGGCATCGAAGGGCTGGACGAGGCGCGCTGGGTCTTGCTCGACTTTGGCGACGTCGTGGTGCACGTGTTTCGGCCTGAGGAGCGGGAGTATTATCACCTCGAGCGCCTGTGGGGCGACGCCGAGTGGATACCTATCGAGGCCAACTGACGATGGCTTACGAAGATCTTGCGGCGTTTTACGACGAGTTGATGGGCAATGCGCTCTACGACGCGTGGCAGAAGGCGCTCGCCCCCCATCTCTCTTCCGTTCGCGTGGCGGTCGATCTCGGCTGCGGCACGGGCAGGATGGCCGCATGGCTCGCGGAGCGCGCCGAGCGCGTCTACGCCGTGGACCGATCGCCGGAGATGCTGGCCGTCGCGTTTGACACCTGGGGCCACCTGGCAAACGTACATTGGTTGGAATCGGATCTGGGCGATCTCGCCCTTCCCGAGGCCGCCGATTTCGCCCTCGCCTCGACGGACGTGTTGAACTACATCTTGACACGCGACGAGTTGGAGCGGGTGCTCCAGCGCGTTCGGGCATGCGTGCGCCCGGGAGGAAGGTGGGCCCTCGACACCCTCGGCCCGCGCCGGGTGCAGCAGCTTTGCGACGGCGCTTGGCACGACGTGCGCGACCATCTCGTCATCGTGCACGAGACGGAAGTCGAAGGGGAACGAATTGTCCATCGCGTGTGCGGTTTTGTCGGGATCGACGAAGAAGGAGCGCTCTATCGCCGGTTTGACGAGGAGCACGTGCAGCGGTACTGGGATGCGGCGACACTCGCCGAACTGTTGGACCGGACGGGGTGGGAGGTCGTAGAGGTCCAAGGGGACTTCGGAGAATCCCCGGTGGACCAGGCGGATCGCGTCGTATGGGTGCTCAAACGGCGGTGACGGTCCGCCCGCTCGTGGATTCACGGCGAGGATTGCTCGCTCGACTGTTCTCGAAACGCGAGGAACGAGGACAAAACGTCGGGATGGGACTGCAGGAACAACACGAGCGACTGCAGCGCCTCCAGGGTTGCGGGGCTCACGTGGTGTTCGATGCCTTCGACGTCTTTCTGCAGCGTGTCCTCCTGTACGCCGAGCATGCGAAGGAAATCCGCCAACATGGCGTGCCGCTCTTTCATCAGCCGCCCCATTTTATGTCCTCTCGCCGTGAGCACAATGCCCCGGTACTTCTCATAACTCACGTACTCGTTTTCGTCGAGCTTCTGCAGCATCTTTGTGACGGAACTCGGCTGCACGGCCAGGGAGTTGGCGATGTCCGAAACGCGCGCATACCCCTTCTCGTGAATCAGTTCATAAATCTTCTCCAGGTAGTCTTCCATGCTGGGTGTGAGCAACGCGTTCAACCTCCCCATACCGTTTCCTCGATTGTACACGACCCCGAAAAGGCTCGGCAACGCCTCTTCTCAGGCAACATATTCACCGTTCGCCCCAAATTCCACCGGTCTCTCCGAAGTCGAAAGAAACTGATCCTTGGGCAAACAGGCGTTCGCCGCCCGTGCATCGAATCTCTGGGGCATGAAGGTCCGGTTGGAGGGATGCACTGTGGCGAGTTGCATGGGTGAGAGGATAGGTGTGGAACGCGCACAAGATGGCGCAAAACCGGTTCAGGAAGCGCCTGGGTTCGAGGACGGTGCGAGATGGTACATGGCGGAACGTGGCGGCGCTCTGCCCGTCTGGACAGACGAAGGGATGGACGCGGAGGCTATCGGGCGTCACGAGGTGGGCGAGTCGTGGTTCGTTCGGCTGCGTGCTTGGGCGGGGTATCTGCGAGTCGTGCTGCTCGTTGGCCTGGCCGCAGGCTCGGCGTGGTTTGCATCGCGGCATGTGACCACGGCGAGCTCCGCGCCGCATTCGGTCTCCACGCCTGGGGAAACGCAGAGCGCGGTAGTGCAACCGATGGATGCCGACGGCGCAAACGCGACGGCGTTGCAGGTGGATGTCCATGGGGACGTGCGGCACCCGGGCCTCGTGACGCTCCAAGAGGGCGCCCGAGTCCGCGACGCCATACGCGCGTCGGGTGGATTTCTGCACGCTGCAGATGCCGCGGACGTGAATCAGGCCGCGCTGGTCTGGGACGGCGAAGAAATCGACATTCCCGCAGCGACAGCGGGGGACGCGGCCTCTCAGCCGCAATCCGGTCAGTCAGGCGTGCAGAACGTGGGCCTGGCGCTTGCCGCCGCGAGCTCCTCGGGGCGCGACGCGAGCCCGGTGTCCCGAGATGGTGCGGGGGAGCGCGCTCGCAAGCACGCGCTCACGGCAGGGCAGAAGATCAATATCAACACCGCAGATCTGGAGACGCTTGAGACATTGCCCGGTGTCGGACCCAAGCGCGCGGCGGCTATCCTCGCCTATCGCGAGGCGCATGGTCCTTTTCCTGATCTCGCGAGTCTTCGCCACGTGAGGGGGATCGGCGAAAAAACGTTGGCCAAGTGGAAAGACCTCATTACCTTTGGGACACCTGACAGCGCTTCGAGCGTCAGCCGCCAGGCGCCGTGAACCGCACTCGCCTCCACGCGTGCGCCATCATCGCGTTTCTCACCAGCGAGTGGTCGCGATACGTATGGGGGTGGCGCGCCGCGGGTACCGCCGCCGGGGTTGCGATGGCCTTGGCGCTATTCTGCTTGGCTTGGCAGCGGGATCGGCGTCTGCCCGCGGTCACCGCCGCAAGTCTCGCGTTGGGTCTCGCCGTCGGCTCCCTCTGGGTTGCGTGGCGGCCCGCACACCCGTCCGCGCCGCCGGGTGCGAGAGACGTGATCGCAGGGGAAGTGCAAAGCGTCAAGGTGACGCACCACCGGACAGCCATCATGCTGGCAGTGCGCCGCGAGGGCGTGGGCGCGCACCCGTGTCACTATCAGGCGCTCGTGTTCGTCGAACGCGGGCCGCGTGTCGACGCGGGGCAATGGGTGGAAGCGCAGGGCGTGTTCATCGCGTCGGATCGGACGCCAACAGCGATGGACATTCTCTCGCCGTTGGAGCTGTTTGACGGGCGAGTGCGGGTGCTCCCTCGCGGGCCAAGCCTCGGCGAACGCGTAACCTCCTGGATGGCTACGGGTATGCAAGATGTGGCCTCTTGCGACAAACGCGCGCCCATCCAAGTTGCGTTGTCCATGATCTTTGGAGACGCGCAGGGCAGTCTGCCGCAGGGCGTCTCTTCGGACTTCCTGGCCGCCGGGGTGGCGCACCTGCTCGTTGCCAGCGGATCCAACGTCGGTTTCGCGCTCGACATGGCCGCCATTCCATGGCAACGATGGTTTGGACGCGCTTGTTCGCGTCAAAGGCGCCTCGTGTACGGCGTGTATGCCCTTTCGGTGGTCTGGGGATTCGCGCTCGTCTGCGGCTTTCAACTGGCGGTCCTTCGCGCCGCGTGCGGGGCCTCGTATTCCATCGCGGCAGGGGTGTGCGGGCGCCGGGTGCACGGCTACACGGTGTTATGGTCTTCTGCGTGGATGGCGGGCCTGTTGGACCCGGGAGACCTTTTGACGCCGAGCATGTTGCTGTCGTTCTACGCCGCCTTCGCGGTCTGTGAGGCGGGCACACTGTGGCATCAACTCTGCTCGCGGCGGTGGACATTCGCGCACGAAGCGCGCGCGTCTCTGGCCCACCGCGTGAGGCGAACAGGTGCTTCGCTCGCCCGCGCGTTCCTCGTCACGGCGGTCGTCGACGCCTACATGGTGCCCGCCCTGTGGTGGATGTTTCGGCAGTGGACCCCATACGGGGCGCTTTCCACCGCCATCCTCGAGCCGACCGTCGAGGTGCTCATGCCCGTCATCGTCCTATGGGGTGTCATGGCGGGCGTCGCGCACGCTTGGCCGTGGCCCCCCATGCTGTGGTGTGCCGAAGGGCTGAGCCGCCTGGGTTGTGCCGCGATGTCCGCCGTCATGTGGTTTGTGCACGTTGTCGCCTCGTGGCACGGAAGTCTGCGTTCGCTTGAGCCCGTATCGTTCGCGGGTGCGTGTGCACTCGTGCTGGCTTTGGTCGCTGTTGCACACGTCCGGCTGCCGCAGAGGCGCGGATGAGTGGACTTCGACCACCGTTGTGCTATGATTGTGCGATGGAAGTGTTCGGTCCGGCATGGCGCGATCGGACATGAAAAGAAAGACGAAGCAAACTGGGAACTGGAGAGGACGCACATGAGCAAAATTGTGATTGCTGGCGCGGGTTACGCAGGCATGATGGCGGCGGCCTATCTGGACAGGCAGGGGATCCCGTTTACCCTCGTGAACAACCATGATTACCATTATCTTACCATTCTGCTGCACGAGGTAGCTGGCGGGCGGGACGTCGGCGACAAGTACAAGATCCCCATCAAGGAAGTCCTGCGGAATGACTCGTCTGAGCTCGTGGTGGCGACCGTCACCGGGATTGATCGGGAGCGGCGCGTTCTGAAGACGACCGAGGGGGAAATTGGGTACGATTACCTGATCTACGCGCTGGGTTGGGTGTCGGAGTACTTCGGGATCAAGGGGCTGAAAGAGTACAGCCTAAGCATCACGAATCTCGATTCCGCGGTGGAGATTCGCCGCCACATCGATGAGCAGTTCAGGCTGTATAAACAGGATGGCGACGAGCGCCACTTGCGGATTGTGCTCGGCGGCGCGGGGCTTACGGGCATCGAGCTGATGGGAGAGCTGTTGGAATATCTTCCGAAGCTCTGCAGGGAATTGGACATTCCGTGGGAGAAAGTCGACGTTCAGTGCATTGAGGCGATGCCGACCATTCTTCCCATGGTCGCGGAGCACCTGCGGCCGTATGTCGTCGAAACCATCACAAAGCGCGGCGGTAAACTCCGCACGAATGCCAAGATCAACGAGGTCACGGAGGGCGTCATTCACCTGGACGGAGGGGAAAAGGTCGAGGCCGGCACCATTGTGTGGACCGGCGGCGTGCGCGCCAACCCCATCCTGAGCGAGGCCGGGTTCACGGTGGACCGCCGCGGCCGCGCCAAGGTGAACGCGTACCTGCAATCGGTCGACGACGAACAGATCTTCGTGGCAGGGGACAGCGCGTGGGCGGAGGACGAAAACGGCAGGCCCTATGCGCCGACCGCGCAGAACGCGGAGCAGATGGGGCCGCTTGCGGCGAAGAACATCTTGTTGCGGGAGCGTCGCCGCGAGATGCAGCCCTTCAAACCGCGCGATTGGGGCACCCTCTGCTCGCTCGGGTCGGAGGTGGGCGTCGGCAGCTTCCTCGGCGTGCCCATCAAGGGCGTCATGGGCGCGTTGGCGAAGGAAGGGAGCAAGGCCAAGTACCTTTGGGAACTGGGAGGCTTGCGCCTTGCCGGCAATCACGCGAAGGAAGTCGTGCGCATCTGAAATCACCGCGCGCTGTCGCGCCTCTCGGATCGGGTATACTCGATCCGGGAGGCGCATGTCGTTTGGAGATCTTTGACGCCATCGATCACGTCACACAGGCAGGTCCAGCCTCGGTCTACCTCCTGTACGGGAGCGAAATTGGGCTGTTTGACTGGTTTTGCGACGAATTGATTCGAAATCAGCATTTTCCATCCATTCTCCGGTTCGACTACCAGGAGGACGGCTTTGAGCCGGCCGAAATGGAGTTGTGTTCCTTCTCTCTTCTCGGAGACACGCCCCTCGTCTACGTTCGCAACGCGATCGCGTTTACGCCCGACGGCCGATCCGGCCCGGACGCGGATCGGTTGGCCACCTACCTCGAACAGCCAGTTCCGGGTCGGACGCTTGTGCTTTCGGTTGCCTCTGACAAATTGGACGAGCGGCGCCGTGTGACAAAGCTGGCGAAGCGCCACGCCGTGATCGCGTGTCCTGTGCCGAGTCGAGATCGCGATGCGGTGGTCATGCTCGAGCGCTTGGCGCGATCGAAGGCGGTTGCCATCGAAAAGGACGCGCTGGCGGAACTGTGGCGCCGCACGCGGTCGCTGACACTCGCCATGAACGAGTTCGACAAACTCCGGGCATATGCCGGCGGAGACGCGATTACGCGCGATCACGTCTTGGAACTCGTGCCAATGCAAGCCGAAGACAGCGTGTTCACCTGGGTCGATTGGGCGGTTCAAGGCCAGGTCGCCGCCGTCTTCGAAGCATTGGATGGGCTTGCGCGCCAAGGATACGACGCGTTCTCGCTCATCGCCCTCTTGGCCCGTCAGGTGCGGCTCATGGCCTTCGCGAAAGGAGCTGCCAACCTGGAGCGGCGAGCGAAGGAGCTTGGTGTCCATCCGTACGCCCTGCGCATGGCCGCTCGCCAGTCCGCGCGGTTTCCGGAGCAGAAGCTTGCGAGACTTGTGCGCGTGCTTGCGGATGCGGAGTGGGACGTGAAACGCGGGCGTCTGGCGCCCGAGGTGGCGTTGAATCTGGTGCTCATGGAACTCGCGCGTGCGGCGAGTACGGCAGCGCGAATCCGGGCACAGTAGCGGAAAAGACCTGCATGCAAGTCAGGGAGGCGATTCGGTTGAACGACAGGGATGCGCCCACCGTGAACGTGATTGGCCCAGACGGGAAGCTCCGTCAGGTGCCGTGGACGGTGCCCGAAAAGCCATCCGCCGCCAAGCTCGTGGCGGATCGGCTCGGGGTGTCCTATACGGACGAGGGGGAGAATGGCGCCCTCACGGCCAAGGAGGCCGGGGAGATTGGGGGACATCTCGGCGGTCCCATGGTCGCCAAGCTGGTGGCGCTGGCAAAGCGCGATCTCGCCCACGGTCATGTGGAACGGCTGATGCAAAAACAAAAAGCGACTCCCGAGAGTCGCCTTTGAGGTGGGCGCATCATTACGCCTGCTGCGCCTGCTTTTCCTTCAGCAACGTGTTGAAGCGTTTCGCGAGGCGTGACTTCTTGCGCGCGGCGGTGTTGCGGTGGATCACGCCCTTGGTCACCGCTTTGTCCAAAGCGCGGAGCGCCGTGCGGAGTCGAGCCTGCGCCTCTTCCACGTCCTGCGCCGCGAATGCTGCTTCGAACTTGCGGATATGCGTGCGCAGCGCCGACTTGATGGAGCGGTTGCGCAACGTGTTGCGCTTCGTGATCAACACCCGCTTCTTCGCGGATTTGATATTGGCCATGATGTCACCTCACTTCTCACAACTCGCCGACGCATCGGCATGGGAACCGGGCCGGGCGGCAATCTACAGACGACAGAGAGTGTAACACATCCTGGGGGACGACCGCAATACACGGGGAGGGCGACCAATGGTCATTTCATGGAACGCGGCGCGGAAGGTGCGCCTGAAGCCGTGCCACTTGCCGATTTCGAGATCCTCTCCTCGCACGGATCTCGCTGTAGAGGCGCGAGAACTGGCGCTTCGGGAAGGTCACATTCGAGGGGTGGAAGAGGAGCGGGAAGAGCATGAAGGCGTGGTCATCACGCGAGTTCGCGTCTCCACGCAGGTCGCCGCGAGGCGCCTCGGGAAGCGGAAGGGCACCTATGTCACCATCGAAGCGCCCGGCATGCGCCGACGGGACTTTGACCTGGAGGACAGGCTAACCCGTATTCTGGCAGACGAATTGAAGCGCCTTTTGCCTGAGCGGGCGAAGACGGCGCTCGTCATTGGCCTCGGGAACGAGCATGTCACGGCCGACGCACTGGGGCCGATGGTCGTGAACCGGCTGTTTGTCACGCGTCACCTGTTCCATTACATGCCTGAGGTGCTCGCCGGCGGTGAGGGCTACCGATCCATCGCAGCGCTCGCCCCCGGGGTGCTTGGGCTGACGGGCATTGAGACGAGCGAGGTCGTTCTCGGCGTGGTGGAACGCATCAAGCCCGACGTGGTGCTGGCTGTGGACGCCCTCGCCGCACGATCCCTCGAGCGTCTGCACCGCACCATCCAGCTTTCCGACGTGGGGATTCAGCCTGGGGCCGGCGTGGGCAATCACCGGAAGGCCATCGACAAGGAGACGCTGGGCGTGCCCGTGATTGCCATCGGCGTTCCGACTGTCGTGGACGCGGCCACCATCGCGAGTGACGCGATCGAGCTGGTGTTTCGTGAGCTGGGTCGGCAGGTGCCGGGCAACGCCGCCAATCGGTTGCTGGATCAGCTGACAAGCCAGGAGAAGTGGCAGTTGGTGCGAGAAGTGCTGGAGCCCGTCGAGCAGAACCTCGTCGTCGCGCCGAAGGAAGTCGACGAGTTCATGGAGAACGTCGCCTACCTCATCGCCAAGAGCTTGAACGTGGCGCTTCATCCGGCGATGACGTTCGAAGACGCCGACCTGGTGACGCACTGACGTCACAGGCCGGCCTTCTCGAGGACGTCGCGCACGTAGGCCTGGGTCTCGGGATACGGAGGCACGCCGCCATACGCGTCCACCGCGCCCGGGCCCGCGTTGTACGCGGCAAGCGCCAGCTCGACATTGCCCTGGTACCGCGCCAAAAGGTCCGCGAGGTAGTGGGCGCCCGCGTCGATGTTCTCAGCCGGATTGTAGGGCTGCGTGGCGCCATACGCCGCCGCCGTAGCGGGCATGAGCTGCATCAGGCCCATCGCGCCAGCCTCCGACGTGGCGTTCGGGTTACCCCCCGACTCCTGCTCGATCACGGCTTGGAGCAACGCCGCCGGCAGGCCGTATTTGTCTGCTGCCTGGCGAATGAGCGCCTCGAGCGAGCCATCCTGCTCGGTCTCCATGGGCGCGGGAGAAAGTGGCGTCACCCAGTTAGGCCACGATGTGCCGTCGAGCGCTTCGGCCGGCGGGGTTGCTGCCTCCAGCGGCTGTGCCTGGGTGGTGGTCGCATTTGGCCATTCGGCGCTCAGCGCGTAGGTGTACAGCGCGAGGGCACTGGCGAACGACTCTTCCGCGTCTGGCGGGCCACCTGATCCTGGGTTGGGTGTAGCCGCATAGGCAACGCCGCTTGCGGACATCGGCCACATGACCAGGTCTCCGCTCACGAGAGATGCCCCCTTCCCTCATGAATTTGTTTTCGGCGCCGATGTGCTTCGGCGTAAGCGCGGGTTGCTTGTCACACCCCTACGATTCGCGACTCCGGCCTCCGGTTCCTGCCGCTCTCAAGTCTCTATCCGAGTCATAAGTTTGGACAAATGAGCGTAGGCTGTAGAGAAAAGAAACTCTACGCGAAGGAAGGAAGCGCAGATGAAGACAACATGGCAGCACGCGCGTCGGCGGCTGAAGCAGGGATTGGCCGTCGCCATCTTCCTGACTCTACTTCTAGGCACGAGTGGCACCGTATTCAGCGTCGTGTCCTCGTTCATGAGCCATCTCGGTACAGGTGTCCCCTCGGTGGAGGTGACGGGTGGCTCGACATCCCCCGGGACGGTCGGGGTGGGCGCTGGGGTCGACTCGGGCGCATTCCCATCGCCCAACGTGGGTTCGACCCAGGCGCCCGTGCTCGAGTACTCGAATCCCGCGCCTGCCGGGGTGGCGTCGGGCAATGGGCCGTCACCCGATCCCGAGGACGCCGCGAACAGCGCGCTCGCAGCCGCGATGGACACCGGGGGTGTGTACGTCGGGGAAAAGGTCAGCCATGTGTTTGGCTCCGTGCTCAAGAGTGTGCTCAACGCGCTCTTTCTCAATACGAATTGACCGGAGGTCGCGATGCAATCTCTGCGCGAAAAGCGCCTGCGCGGCGCGTTGGAACTGGAATTGTTCTCGGTGGGCTGGATCACCTGCGAAGCCGTGTTTTCCGCCATCGCGGCCTATCGCGCCGGCAGCTTGGCGCTGTCCGCGTTCAGCGTCGACAGCGCGATTGAACTGGTAAGCGCGATGCTCCTCGTGGTTCGATTGTACGTGGAGATCCACACGGGCGCGAGCGTGGATCGGCGACATCCTGTAGAGCGGTGGACAAGCGGATTTGTCGCCCTGTGTCTATTCGCCCTCGCCGCGTATGTGGCCGTGAAGTCCGGCCAGGCCATTCGCCTGCAACAAGGTCCTTCCGCCACCTGGCTGGGGCTCGCCGTGGCCCTCGCTTCGAGCTTGGTCACCCCTTGGCTCGCGGTCGAGAAGCTTCGCTACGGTCAACTCCTCGACAGTCCCGCACTGTGCGGAGACGCCATGTGCTCGTTCACCTGCGGTTACATGTCCTGGACCCTCCTCGCAGGACTGGCTTTGAACGACCTGCTTCACTGGTGGTGGGTCGATCCCCTCGCGGCTTGCGGCATCCTTTACTTCGTGGTGAAGGAAGGCTTTGAGTCCATCGGTGTCTTTGTCTCCGGGGACGGACACACACACTCTCATTCTCATTGAAATTCCCTGAGCGGAGTGGGCGTGGCGAGTCGCCGCGGCCCGTGCTATACTCATCTATATGATATCGGCAGGCCGCGCACTGGGCGCGGTTTCTTTTGTGCACGGCGGCCTGCATCGTGCGGACGGGCGCGTGGCGCACCGAGGAGGATGAACGTGGCAAAGGGCGAACGTCAGGAACATATTCGGAACTTTTCTATCATCGCGCATATCGATCACGGCAAGTCCACACTGGCGGATCGCATTTTGGAGTTCACGGGGGCGGTCAGCCCGCGTGAGATGCAGGATCAGCTGCTTGACCAGTTGGATCTCGAGCGGGAGCGGGGGATCACCATCAAGCTGCAGGCCGTGAGGCTGAACTACCGCGCAAAGGACGGGCAGGAGTACGTCCTGAACCTGATCGACACGCCGGGCCACGTCGACTTCACCTATGAGGTCTCTCGTTCGCTCGCGGCGTGCGAGGGGGCGTTGCTTGTCGTCGATGCTTCGCAGGGTGTGGAGGCGCAGACGCTCGCAAACGTCTACCTCGCAATCGACAACAACCTGGAAATCATCCCGGTCATCAACAAGATCGATCTGCCGAGCGCCGACCCGGAGCGGGTGAAGCAACAGATTGAAGACGTCATTGGCCTCGACGCGTCGGACGCGGTCTTGGCTTCGGCGAAGGCGGGCATCGGCATCGAGGAAGTGCTGGAGCGGGTGGTCACCCGGATCCCGGCTCCGTCGGGCGATCCCGACGCGCCCTTGAAGGCGCTCATCTTCGACTCCCATTACGACTCGTATCGCGGCGTGATCGTGTATATCCGCGTGTTCGATGGCGCCATCGAGAAGGGCATGCGGATCAAGATGATGTCGACGGACAAGGAGTTCGAGGTCGACGAGGTGGGCGTGTTTCGCCCGAAGATGACGCCGGTCGACCGGCTGGAGGCCGGCGAAGTCGGGTACTTTGCGGCGAGCATCAAGAACGTGCGCGACACGCGCGTCGGCGACACGGTCACCGATGCCCTGCGCCCGGCGGCCGAGCCACTGCCCGGTTACCGCAAGATCAACCCCATGGTGTTCTGCGGCTTGTATCCTGTGGACTCTGCGGATTATGAGGATCTGCGCGAAGCGCTCGAGAAGCTGGAGCTGAACGACGCCGCGTTGACTTATGAGCCGGAGACGTCGAGTGCACTCGGATTCGGCTTTCGCTGCGGATTTCTCGGCATGCTGCACATGGAGATTGTGCAAGAACGGCTGGAGCGCGAGTACGGACTGGCGCTCATCACAACGGCGCCAAGCGTGGTGTATCGCGTGTATCGGACGGATGGAACGATGGAGGAAATCGACAATCCAAGCAAGATGCCGAGCCCGGATCGAATCGAGCGGATTGAGGAGCCATTCGTGCGCGCCACCATCTTCGCGCCGAAGGAGTACGTGGGCAACATCATGGAACTGTGCCAGGAAAAGCGCGGGCAGTTCCAGGACATGCAGTATCTCGACGACACGCGCACGACCATCGTGTACGATCTGCCGCTGGCCGAGATCGTGTACGACTTCTTCGACCGGTTGAAATCGTCCACGAAGGGGTACGCGTCCTTCGACTACGAGTTCATTGGGTATCGACCGTCAAACCTTGTCAAGCTCGACATCCTTCTGAACGGCGAGGTGGTCGACGCGCTGTCCTTCATCGTCCACAAGGACAAGGCCTATGAGCGCGGACGCATCGTCTGTGAAAAATTGAAGGAGATCATTCCGCGCCAGCTGTTCGAGGTGCCGATTCAAGCGGCCATCGGCAGCCGCGTGATCGCGCGCGAGACCATTCGCGCCATGCGCAAGAACGTGCTCGCGAAGTGTTACGGCGGCGACATCACGCGCAAGAGGAAGCTCCTCGAGAAACAGAAGGAAGGCAAGAAGCGGATGAAGCAGGTCGGGCGCGTCGAGGTGCCTCAGGAGGCGTTCATGGCCGTGCTGAAAATGGAGTGATGTCTGTGGAAGATCGAGAAGAGCACCGCGCGCCTCAATCCTTGTATGTGCACATTCCTTTTTGTAAGAGCCGCTGTTTCTACTGCGACTTCACCACCTTTGTGAAGTCGCCCTCCGCAATGGAGGCGTATGTGGACGCGCTGGTGGCAGAGTGGGACCTGATGGAACCGATGGAGGCCCCGCTCGCCACAGCGTACTTCGGCGGCGGGACGCCGACACTGCTCTCCGCTTCGCTCCTCGATCGTTTGTTGACCGCCCTGCATCGGCGCTTCGAGTTCCGCGCCGATGCGGAAATCACGTTCGAATCGAATCCCGACTCCATCACCCGGGAAAAGCTCCGCGTGCTGCGCCATCACGGCGTCAACCGCATCTCGTTCGGCGCACAGGCGTTCCAGGACCATCTGCTGCAGGCCATCGGACGCGCCCATCTGCGCGATGCGATTGAAGAAGCCGTCTGGGCCGCACACGACGCTGGTTTTCCGCACGTGAATGTCGACCTGATGTTTGGGCTTCCGGATCAGACGCTCCACGACGTGGCGGAAAGCGTCGAAGCGGTCCTGCGCCTTCCCGTCGATCACGTCTCCGCCTACTGGCTCAAGATCGAACCCGGCACGCCGTTTGCCAAGTGGCATGAGATGGGCCTGCTCAATCTGCCCGGGGAAGACGCAGAGGCGGAGATGTACCGGCTCGTGCGCGACGTCCTGCGCGACGCCGGGTTTGTCCATTACGAGATTTCGAACTTCGCTCGGCCCGGCGGAGAGGCCCGGCACAACCTGGTGTATTGGCGAAACGAGCCGTATAGCGCGAGTGGGATTGGGGCGCATGGATACGTCCGCGGCGAGCGGTACGCGATGGACCGCCGCTTCTCCGCCTATCTGGCCGCCGTGCGCGAGGGGCGAAGGCCCGTGTCCGCGCGGCAACGCGTGCCGGTTGCCGAGCGCGCGGAAGACCAGGTGATCCTCGGGCTGCGCCTGGCGGAAGGCGTGGACAGGCAACGCTTCGAGCGCCGATTTGGGCGGACTATCGAGGACGTGTTTCCGGGCGTCGTCGAGCGACTGTTGGCCGACGGATTGCTGGAGCAGCGAGGATCGGCCTACCGCATCCCAGACGCTTATTGGCCCGTCGCGAACGCCATCTTTGAGCAGTGGATTGGGGCGGCCGACATCCATTGACAACGCGCGACCAGATTGATATTGTCAAGGAGAGTGGTTTAGCACTCGAGCGCCTGGAGTGCTAACAAGGAGGCGAGACCATGTTGACGCCCCGACAGCAACTGATATTGTCCGCGATCATCGAGGACTACGTCCGGATGGCGGAACCCATCGGTTCGCGGGCACTCGCCAAACATGAGGAGATTCAATATAGCCCTGCCACCATCCGAAATGAGATGGCAGATCTCGAGGAAATGGGCTATTTGACGCAGCCACATGCCTCGGCCGGACGCGTTCCATCGCAGAAGGGCTATCGGTTCTATGTCGATAACCTGTTGCGCCTGGGACAGATGGATCGCGAGACGGGCGAGTTTTTGAAGTCCGTCTTCACCAAGCGCATCGATGAGGTGGAGCAGGTCGCCCGCGAGGTGGCGAACGTGCTCTCCATGCTGACGAAGCAGACGGTGATCGTGCTCGGGCCGAAGACGGACACTGAGAAATTGCGCAAGATTGAGCTCATTCCGCTTGGCGGCGGCCGCGCCATCGCCATCCTGGTCACCAACTCCGGGCATGTGGAGACCGTGCACGTGCGGTTTTCGTCCGAGATGGAGGCGGACGACGTCGAGACGCTCGTCCGCGTGCTGAACGACAAGGTGGTCGGCGTGCCCATCTCCGAGCTTCGGCGCACGCTGTACGCGGAGTTGGCCGGGGAATTGCGCCGGACCGTCGAGCGGTTCGAGGATGCCATCGCCGTCCTGAATGAGGTGTGCCAAGTGCCGGAGCGCGAAGAGGCCGTCTATATCGGCGGCGCCTCGAACATGCTGGCGCAGCCGGAGTTTCACGACGTCGGCAAGGCGCAGCCCATTCTCAGCCTGCTGGAGCAGAACGAGTCCATCCCCAACTGGTTCCCGAAGGCAGACGACGGGATTGAAGTGCGCATCGGCGCAGAAAACGCAGTGGTGGAGCTCAAGGACTGCACGGTCATCACCACGACGTACCGTTTGGGTAGCGTGCCGGTGGGCCATATTGGAGTGTTGGGCCCCACGCGCATGGATTACAATCGCGTCATGCAAATTCTCTCGTTCACCTCGCAGGCGCTTACGGACTTTTTGACTCGATTTGCGTCGAGCGGGTGATGGAGTGGAGAAAGGATGTTGCTCGTGGCGGAGGATGTCGTAAAGGATCCGAACGCAAACGAAGAAGAGGCGGAGCCGAAGTCGGCGGAGGCGGATGCCGAAGGGGACGCCCGGTCTTCGGAGGGCGTCGATCCGGCCGAGATGGCGGAGGAAGATCTCTCGTACGAGGCCGGCGATTCAGCCGAGGAGGAGGGCGCGTCCGCCCCGGAGCCCGATCCGCGCGATGCGCAGATCGAGGAATTGACGCAGCAGCTTCTGCGGACGCGGGCGGATTTTGACAATTTTCGCCGGCGCACCCGCCAGGAGCGCGAGGAACTCGTTCAGTTTGCGACCAAGAAGCTGCTCGCCGACTTGCTGCCCGTCCTCGACAACTTTGACCGCGCGCTCCAGGCGCTCGAGGGCGTGGATGAGCCTCAGATGAAGCAGGGGATCGAGATGGTGCACCGTCAGCTCATTCAAGTGATGCATCAATACGGCGTGACCGAGATGGACGCCATCGGCGCACCGTTCGATCCGTCGCAGCACGAAGCGGTCATGCAGGAGCAGGTCGAAGGCCAGGAGCCTGGGCGCGTAATCGAGGTGCTGCAGAAGGGGTATTTGCTGCACGGAAAGGTGCTGCGCCCGGCCATGGTGAAGGTTAGCGTCTGAGCCGCGAGAATCCGCAATGGAAGACGAAATATCGTCTATGATCTGGGGAGGGACGCGAAGTGGGGAAAGTCATCGGCATTGACCTCGGTACCACCAACTCTTGTGTCGCGGTGTTGGAAGGCGGCGAACCCGTCGTCATCCCAAACGCCGAAGGCAATCGCACGACACCATCGGTCGTGGCGTTCACGAAAGACGGAGAGCGCCTCGTGGGCGACGTCGCGAAGCGCCAAGCCATCACGAACCCGGACAGGACCATCATCTCCATCAAGCGCCATATGGGCACCGACTACAAGGTGACCATCGACGGCAAGTCGTACACGCCGCCGGAGATCTCCGCCATGATTCTGCAGAAACTGAAGGCAGATGCAGAGGCGTTCCTCGGCGAGCCGGTCACACAGGCGGTCATCACCGTCCCTGCGTATTTCAGCGACAGCCAGCGCCAGGCAACGCGCGACGCGGGCCGGATCGCAGGCCTTGAGGTGCTCCGCATCATCAACGAGCCGACGGCGGCCGCGCTCGCGTACGGGTTGGACAAGGAGGAAGACCAGACCATCCTGGTGTTCGACCTCGGCGGTGGCACGTTCGACGTGTCCATCCTGGAGCTCGGCGATGGCGTGTTCGAAGTCAAGGCGACGAGCGGCAACAACCACCTCGGCGGCGACGACTTCGATAACCGCATCATTCAGTACTTGATTGACCTCTTTAAGAAGGACACCGGCATCGATCTGTCGAACGACCGGATGGCCATGCAGCGCCTGAAGGATGCGGCGGAAAAGGCGAAGAAGGAGTTGTCGTCCACCTTGACGACCACCATCTCCCTGCCGTTCATCTCGGCGGACGCGACGGGACCGAAGCACCTCGAGGTCAACCTCACGCGGGCGAAGTTCGAGGAGTTGACGGCGGATCTCGTCGAGGCGACGATGGGGCCGACCCGCCAGGCGCTGCAGGACGCGGGACTCACGCCGGCTGACATTGACAAGGTCATTCTGGTGGGCGGCTCGACGCGCATTCCAGCCGTTCAGGAGGCGGTCAAGCGCCTTATTGGCAAGGAGCCGTCGAAGGGCGTCAACCCGGACGAGGTCGTCGCCATCGGCGCCGCGATTCAGGCGGGTGTCTTGACGGGCGAGGTCAAGGACATCGTGTTGCTCGACGTCACGCCGCTTTCGCTTGGCATCGAGACGATGGGCGGCGTGTTCACGAGGATCATCCCGCGCAATACGACGATTCCGACGTCGAAGAGCCAGATCTTCACCACGGCGGCCGACAACCAGACGTCGGTCGAAATCCACGTGCTGCAGGGCGAGCGCGAGATGGCCGCGGACAACAAGACGCTCGGCCGCTTCACGCTGAACGACATCCCGCCCGCGCCGCGCGGCGTCCCGCAGATCGAGGTCACCTTCGACATCGACGCGAACGGCATTGTGCACGTCTCGGCGAAGGATCTCGCCACCGGCAAGTCTCAGCGCATTACCATCACCGCGTCGAGCGGCCTGTCCAAGGAAGAGGTCGAGCGGATGATGAAGGAAGCGCAGATGTACGCCGAGGAAGACAAGAAGCGGCGCGAGCAGGCGGAGGTGCGCAACCAGGCAGACCAACTCTTGTATCAGACCGACAAGCTGCTGCGCGATCTCGGCGATAAAGTCGACGCGTCTCTCAAGAGCGAGGCGGAATCGAAGCAGAAGGAACTGCGCGACGCGATGGCCGGATCGGATATCGAGGCCATCAAGTCGAAGTCCCAGGCCCTGCAGGAGACGCTGCACAAGTTGTCGACGAAGCTTTACGAACAGGCGGCTCAGTCGGCGGGCGCAGGGCAGCAGGCCGGCGCTGCTGGTGCCACGGGCACCACGGGGCAGGCTTCCGATACCGTGGTGGACGCGGACTTCCGCGAAGTGGACCCGGACAAGAAGTAACGCAAGCGCATAGGATGCAAGAGCGGATGAATCAGGCAGGGTGATGCGCGTGACGTCGCCCTGCCCTCGTTGTAAGATGGTGTGGAGTGACGGTGGTCGTTTGGAGGGATACCGGTGAGCAAGCGAGATTACTACGAGGTTCTCGGTGTCAGCCGGTCCGCCACGCAGGAAGAAATCAAAAAAGCGTATCGGAAGCTCGCGCGCCAGTATCACCCGGATGTCAACAAGAACGACCCGAATGCGCAGCAGAAGTTCGCCGAGATCGCGGAGGCGTACGCCGTCCTCTCGGATCCGGAGAAACGGGCGCGCTATGACCAGTTTGGCCACGAAGATCCCGCGCAGGGCTTCGGCGGGTTCCAGGGCCAGGCTGGGGGCGCGGGAGCTGGATTTGCGGATTTCGACCTGGGCGGCTTTGGCGACATCTTCGATATGTTTTTTGGCGGAGGCACGCGGCGCGGACCTGTGCGCGGGCACGATCTTGAGTACGAGATGGAGATCTCGTTCGAGGAGGCCGCCTTCGGGACCAACCGCGAGATCCAGGTGCCCCGCACCGAGACCTGCTCGACGTGCGGGGGGGCCGGCGCAAGGCCGGGAACGAAGCCGCGCGTCTGTCAAGCGTGTAACGGCACCGGTGAGCAGCAGACCGTCACGAACACGCCGTTCGGCCGCATGATCAACCGGCGCCCGTGTCCCGTGTGTCACGGGCGAGGTCAGGTCATCGATCAGCCGTGTCCGGACTGCCGCGGTCAGGGCAGGCGGCGGGTGCGGCGCAGTGTGGACGTGAAAGTTCCGCCGGGTGTCGACACCGGGACGCGTCTGCGCATGGCGGGCTACGGCGAGCCGAGCCCGAACGGAGGGCCGCCGGGCGATCTGTTTGTGGTCATCCGCGTCCAACCGCACGAGGTGTTCGAGCGCGAAGGCACGAACATTTACGTCGACGTGCCAATCTCGTTTGTGCAGGCGGCGCTGGGAGACGAGATTGAGGTGCCGACGCTCGAGGGCAAGGTGAAGCTGCGGATTCCGGAAGGCACCCAGACGGGCACGACGTTCCGCCTGCGCGGCAAGGGGATTCCGAAGCTCGGATCGCCCCTCGTGCGCGGGGATCAGCACATTCGCGTCCACGTGGTCACGCCGACGAACCTGACGGAGCGGCAAAAGGAATTGTTCCGCCAGCTTGCCAAGGAGCTCGGCGAGCAGACGCACGAGCAGCAGCGGACCTTTATGGAGCGCGTCAAGGACGCGTTTCTCGGCTGATGGCTGCGAGGCGAGATGAACATGGTGTCGTGAGGAGGCGTCGCATTGCGTTGGTGGCACGTGCGCGTGCGCGTGGCGCACGAAGCGGCGGATGCGTTGTCCGCTGTGCTGGAGAGTTATCCGGACGTGCAGGGCATACAAATGGAGGGCATTTCTCCGGCGGAAGTGAGGCCGCCGCGGTTCGGCGAGTGGTTTGACGAGCAGCTGACGCCGACGCCGGACGTCGAGGTCTCGGTGTACGTTCCAGAGGCGCATGACCGAGGCGAGGTTGAGCGACGCGTGCGCGATGCGGTTCGTCGGGTCCGAGAGGCGGGGCTGGATCCGGGCCCGCGGGCTTCGGAGGTTCGCGTGGAACTCGTGGATGAATCCGACTGGAAGGACGCCTGGAAGGAACAATATCATCCCATTCCGGTCGGGAATTCGCTGGTTATTGCCCCTGTCTGGGCCGAGCCGGCGGATCTCGAACCGTACCGCGACCGGCGCGTCATCGCCATCGAGCCCGGCATGGCTTTTGGCACGGGCCATCACCAGACGACGCAGATGTGTGCCGAGATCCTGGCCGAGGTGGTCCGCCCTGGGATGCGCGTGGTGGACGTCGGAACGGGCACAGGCGTGCTCGCCATCGCCGCGGCGCTCGTCGGCGCCGGCCGTGTGGTGGCCATCGACCTCGATCCCGTCGCTGTATCGGCCGCAAGAGACAACGCGCGCAAGAACAGGGTCGAGGATCGCGTTGATGTGCGCGAAGGCGACCTTTTGGCCGCGCTTCGCCCCGACGAGATGTTTGACCTCGCGGTGGCCAACATTCTGCGCGACGTGGTCATTGCGCTCCTGCCGCAGGTGCGCCCGCGCCTTGTTTCTGGCGGACTCCTGTTGACATCCGGCTACATCGAGTCCCAGCGCGAGCAGGTGGAGCAGGCGCTCGCGGATCACGGGTTTTCAGTGGTGCGCAGGGCGCACAAGGACGACTGGGTCAGCGTGTTGGCGGTGAAGCGCTGATGTTGCCGCGCCTGTTTTTGGACGTCCACGTGGATGAAGGCTCTCGCGTGTGGGTGCGCGGCGAAGACGGGCATCACTTTTCGCGCGTGCTGCGCGCCCGACCCGGCGAGGTGCTCGTGGCGTCCGCAGTCAACGGGCCGTTCTGGGCCGAGATCGCGGATGTGCGCCCGGGCGAGATCTGCCTGCACTTGCGCGAGCGCGCGCCTTCGAGTGAACCGAAGCGGCGCTTTGTCCTGGTCCAAGGACTGGCCAAAGGCGAGAAGATGGACACCATCCTGCAGAAGTGCACGGAAATCGGCGCCTGGGGCTTTGTCGTGTTTGAAGCCGAGCGTTCGGTGGTCAAGCTCTCGGGCGCCGCGAAGGTGGAGCAGAAGCTCGCGCGCTGGCGCAAGGTCGTGCGCGAAGCGGCGATGCAGGCCCAGCGCGACGTGGTGCCGTTTGTGGTCTGGGCGCCGAACTTTCCCGCGTCCCTTGCCGTGCTCGCGGAGCACGAGGTCGATCACGTCCTCGTGCTCGACGAGGAAGAGCGCGAATGCGGCATTCGTTCAGCCATGCGGGTCCACGGGGCTGGAAATCGAACGGCCGTGGTGGTTGGGCCGGAGGGCGGGCTTGCCAGCGGCGAAAGGCGGCATGCAAAGCAGGACGCGCGTTGCCAGACGGTCACGCTCGGTCCGCGCATCCTGCGCACGGAGACCGCGGGCGCGGTGGCGCTCGCGATTGCGCTCGCCGAATGCGGCGACATGGGAGGTTGAAAACGTGCCGACGGTGGCATTTCACACCTTGGGCTGCAAGGTGAACTTCTATGACACCGAAGGGATATGGCAGACGTTCAAGCGGCGCGGCTATACGCAGGTGCCGTTTGACAGCGTGGCAGACGTGTACGTGGTCAACACGTGCACTGTCACGCACACGGGCGATCGGAAGAGTCGCCAGATGATCCGGCGCGCCGTGCGCACGAACCCGGACGCGGTCGTGGTGGTTACGGGCTGTTACGCGCAGATTGCGCCTGACGAGATCGCGCGCATTCAGGGCGTGGATCTGGTCGTGGGGAACGACCAGAAGTCGAAAATTGTCGATCACGTCGAGGCCGTCCTCGCGGAGCGCAAGCCGTATCTCGCGGTCGGCAACATCATGAAGGCGAACGAGTTCGACGAACTCGACGTGCCGTACTTCGAGGAGCGGTCTCGGGCCAACCTCAAGATCCAGGACGGCTGCAACAACTTCTGCACGTTTTGCATCATCCCGCGCGCGCGGGGGCTCATCCGCAGCCGCAAGCCGGAGAACGTGGTGCTTCAGGCGACGAAGCTGGCGCGGGCCGGCTATCGCGAGATTGTGCTCACGGGCATCCACACGGGTGGCTATGGCGAGGACTTTGAGCATTATCGCCTGGCGGATCTGCTGATGGATCTCGAGCGCATCGACCTGCCGTTCCGCATCCGGATCAGCTCGATTGAGGCGAGCGAGATCGACGATCGGCTGATGGATGTGCTCGCGGCGTCCAAGAAGGTGGTGCCCCATCTGCACATCCCGCTTCAGGCGGGCTCCGATCCGGTGCTTCGGCGGATGCACCGGCATTACACGACGGCCGAGTACGCCGACAAGCTCCGGGAGCTTCGCCGCCGTTTGCCCGATCTCGCCGTGACGACGGACGTGATCGTCGGCTTTCCGGGCGAGACGGACGAGCAGTTCGAGGAGACGTACGCGTTTGTGCGCGCGCAGGGGTACGCGCAGTTGCACGTGTTTCCGTACTCCCCGCGGCGGGGCACTGCGGCGTACAAGTTCAAGGATCAGGTGCCGGAGGACGTGAAGCGCGCGCGCGTCGCGCGGATGATCGCGCTCGGAGATGAGCTGCGCCAGGCGTACGCCGCATCGTTCGTGGGGCGGGATCTCGAGGTCATCGCGGAGTCGCCGCTTGTCTCGGCGGACGACGAGGCGCGCCGCGCGTACAGCAACCTGCCGGAGGCGTCCCGCATGCTCGTGGGATACGACGGGCACTACCTCCGCGTGGCGTTTGAGGCGCCTTCCGGCGTGCCGCTGGAGTCGATGGTCGGCGAGGTCATCCGCGTCCGGATGACGGGCGTCGGGCCGGGCGTGCACCGGGCTGTGTTTCTCGAGCAGGTGACGTTCCCCGACGAAGAGCAGGCGATGGAATGGGGGCGGATGACGTCGTGACGATGCGCGTGGAGCGGGCAGCTGGGGGCGTCGTGGTGCGCGAGCGAAACGGCGCGCGCGAGGTGCTCCTCATTGACGATCAGTACGGCAAGGTCTCCTTTCCCAAGGGCCACCTCGAGCCTGGCGAGTCGTGGGAGCAGGCGGCGCTGCGCGAGGTGCAGGAGGAGACGGGCGTCATCGCGCGCATCGCGGGCGACATCGGTCGCGTGGAGTACCGCATCGAGCGCGGTGGCGAGCCGGTGCGCAAGCAGGTGCGGCTCTTTCTCATGGTGGCCGAAGACGGCTCCGAGCCGGTGCACCAGGCCGAGGAAGTGAACGGGGCGTACTTTTTGCCGTGGGATGAGGCGAAGCGGCGCCATGACGAGTGCGGCTACGCGAACTGGCGGTTTGCGTTTCAGAAGGCGGAGGCGCTTCTCGCGTGGCGAGATGGGCGGCTCGAGGAGGCGTGGCGGTCGCTCGGGCCGGACGAGCCGTGGGATGATCTGGTCGCGGCGTGGCGCGAGGCAGAGCCTGTCGTTCGGAAACTGGTGGAGGCGTGCCGCGAGGAGTTGGCCGTGACCTTCCCAGAGTTGCCTCTGCCGAAACCACAGAGCCTTCAGCTGCCTCGCGAGGTGACGCAAGGTGCCGTGAGGGCGGCCATCGAGTCGACACTGCTGAAGCCAGAGGCGAGCGAGATCGACGTGCAAAACCTGTGCCTGGAGGCCATCCAACACAACCTTCCGATGGTGTGCATCTCTCCGCGCCACGTGCCTCTGGCGAAGCAAGCGATGGCGGCTAGCGGCGTCCGGGTGTGCACCGTGATCGGATTTCCGCACGGGACGCAGGCGGTCAACGCCATGCGCCAGGAGGCGCTCGAGGCCGTTGCCGCGGGGGCGGACGAGATCGACATGGTGGGGCCTGTCGGCGCGCTGGCCGAGGGGGACGTGTGGACGTATGCGCAGGCCGTGCGCGCGGTGGCGGAGGTGGCGCGACTCAGGTTTCCGTCCGTGGCGCTGAAGGTCATTCTGGAGACGAGCGCGCTCGGGCCGGACGCGGTGATTAAGGGTGCCTTGGTGTCGGCGGCGGCGGGCGCCGACTTTGTGAAAACGTCGACGGGTTACCACAAGGCGGGCGCGCGTCCAGCCGACGTCGCCATGATGGCCGTCGCGGTCGCGGGCAGCGCAGGGGTGAAGGCGAGCGGCGGCATTCGCACGCCGATTGCCGCGCGCCACCTGCTGCGGTTTGGTGCGGATCGGCTCGGCACATCGTCCGCGCTTAAGCTGTTGGACGAGGCGTGAGGACGTTAGGTCGTGCGTGCGTCGGGCAGCATCCAGGTAAGGAACCGCGCGAAGGGGCGCGTGAAAGGCCAGACCGCGAGCGTGCAGAGGATATTGAACGCGGTGTTGGCGTTCGCCACCGCCTGGCTCGGTGAAAAGGACAGGGCCGCTACCGCGCTCGCAAACGGATGCAGGACCGGGAGAAACGCGGCGACGCCCATGCTGTTCAGGAGCACGTGGGCGAGCGCGATGCGCTGGGCGGCGCGCGGTGTGCCGATGGCCGCGATGACGGACGTGAGACAGGTGCCGATGTTGGCGCCAAGTGAGATGGCAATGCCGCCTTCCAGGGGGATCATGTGTCCGCCGACCAGAGCCATGGCGATGACCGTGGTGGCCGTGGACGACTGGACGAGCGCGCTCAGGGCGCAACCCGCGAGGGCTGCCCAGAGGATGTGGCGGCCGGCGGTGGCCAGCGCCTCGTGAAAGAAGGGCGCCGTCGCGAGCGGACGGAGCGCGGCGGCGAGCGCCTGCAGGGCGATGAACAGGCAGGCAAATCCCACCAGCCCTTCGCCGAGCGGCCGGCGCTCGAGTCTGGGGGAGAGGGAGAGCATGAGGCCCGCCCCGAGGGCGGGAAGCACGATGCCCCAGAGATTCAGGTTGAGCAACTGGGGCGTGATGGTGGTGCCTACGTTGGCTCCTAGCACGAGTCCTAAGCCGCTCGCGAAGTCCAGACTTCCGGCCGCAACCAGTCCGACCGTGATGGCGGTCACCGCCCCCGAGGATTGAAGCAGCGCAGTGCTCACGGCCCCGGTGAGTATCCCGCGCGTGGGCGTCGAGGCCGCAATCCGAATGAGGTGCGCCAGGCGCCCTTCTGCCATGCGCTCGAAGCCGGACCGCATGAGGCGTAAGCCACCGAGGAAGGCGACGAGGGATAGGCACGTCGCAAGGATGTGGGTGATCATACGCCTCCCTCCCGTTCTAGGACAACCTATGCTGTCCACCGCGGGCGCATTCGTGTTTGACGAGCATTTCCTGCTGTACTATAATGGCCACAACTGATGTGTCCGGGGGGAGGGGATCTCATGTCGGAAGTCCGTCTGCGCAAAAATGAGTCCATCGACAGCGCGCTGCGCCGCTTCAAGAAGCAGATGGCCCGCGATGGCGTGTTGGCGGAGGTTCGCAAGCGCGAGCATTATGAAAAGCCGAGCGTCGCGCGAAAGAAGAAGGCCCAGGCAGCCCAGCGCAAGCGCCGCCGCAGCTACTGAGGCGAATCGGGAGGAAGCATCATGGCCATCCTTGATCAGCTGAATGAGGACCTGAAACAGGCGATGCGAGACAAGGACAAGGTCCGGCTCTCGGTCATCCGGATGGTGAAATCGGCGGCCAAAAATCGCGAAATCGAATTGGGCCGAGCGCTGACGGATGAAGACGTGTTGGGCGTCATTCAGAAGGAGATCAAGCAGCGCCGAGATTCCCTCCAGGCGTTTCAGGATGCGAATCGGACGGATCTCATCGAACAGGCCGAGCAGGAGATCGCGGTGCTCGAGTCCTATCTGCCGGCCCAGCTCGGTGACGACGAGATCGAACAGTTGGCCAAGGACGTGATGGCGCGGGTCGGCGCTGCCGGAAAGGCCGACATGGGCAAAGTCATGCGCGAGCTAATGCCGGCGGTGCGCGGGCGGGCAGATGGGCGGCGCGTCCAGCAAATTGTCGAGCGCCTGCTCGCCTGAAGGGTCGATGCCTGAAGGGTCGATGAAGGATCTGAAAATACGAGGAGCCGTTCGCTGAGGACGGCTCCTCCGTTCATTTCACCGGCACATCCCCACGGGTGTTAACGCGAGCCTGTCTCGCATAGTCATCCAGGGGGAGGAATCGGCCATGCCGGGATGGACGTCTTCAATCAAGCGGCGCGCGGGGGATCTGCTCCGCCTCCCGCCCGACGCTGTCGAATCCGTGGCTCGCGTAACCATCGTGGGCGACGACGTCACCATCGAGGGCGCGAAGGCGTTGCTCGAGATTTCGCCGGATCGCATCTCCTGCGATCTCGGCGATCGCGTCGTCGAGATCGAGGGCGAGTCGTTTGTCATCAAGCTCGTGACGGAGCGGGAAATTCACGCCGTGGGGCGCGTTCGCCGCCTGAGCTTCGGAGGTGGCCTGCGATGAGCGACTCCCGGCTAGAGTGGTTCTTGAAGGGATCCGCGACGCTCTGGGTGACGGGGCCGGGCGCGGGACAGCTCGTCGCGCGACTGCAGCGTCAGGGTGTCGTGGTGCGGGACGTCCGTTTCAAGGCGGACGGCGTGATGCTTCGCGTGAGTACGGACGCGCTTCGCCACCTCATGGCGTCGAGGCGGGCTTATGGCGTGAGGTTTTGCGTCGTCGAGCGCCACGGTGTGCCCTTTCTGTGGAGGCGCCTCGCAAAGCGGAAGGCGTTTGCGGTTGGAGCGGTGGCCTTCGTGGCCGTGCTCTACGCGCTGTCGTCCATCGTGTGGCGCGTCGAGATTGTGGGCGCGGAAGGCGAGGACCAAGAGGCAGAGTTGAGGCAGGCTGCGGCAGAGGCAGGGCTTCAGGTCGGCCAGTGGAAGTCGCACCTCGCGCCGCCCGCCGAACTCGCCGAACGGATGGTGGCCCGCGCGCCAAATTACGTGTGGGTGGGAGTGGAAATCAAGGGCTCGGTCGCCGTCGTGCGCGGGATTCCGAAGATTCCGGGCGTGCCCCAGGCAAGCCAACAGCCGTGTAACATTGTCGCCACGCGTCCGGGCGTGATCCTCGACGTGCAGGCGTCGCGGGGGCGCGTGATGGTCAAGCCTCATCAGCTCGTCTACCCCGGGCAGGTGCTCATCTCGGGGCTGTTGACGGATCGCGGCCCCAGCGTACCCGCGAGCGGGCACGTCTTCGCCGAGGTTTGGTACACGTCCGAGGTGTCCATCCCGCTTCAAATTTCGTCACAAGGATTGACCGGCGCTTCGGTCTCGCGCGAGTACCTCGCAGTGGGTGGCGCGCGGCTGCGCGTGTGGGGATTTCAAGAAGCACCTGCGGCGGTGTACGAGCGTGATCGCGAGACCGACTGGCACTTGGGAACATGGAGATTGCCCGTGCAGTGGGTGCACGCCACGCTCTACGAGGTCAAGCCCTCGGTTTGGCACGTGGACGCTGCCGCGGCCCGGAACGAGGCCCTCATCATGGCAGCTTCCGACGTCCGGTCCCTCGCCGGCGGAGACATGGTCATTTTGGGCCAGTCAATTTTACAGGAGCGTCTCGAGCGTGGTACTCTATACGCGACCATACTTACGCGCGTCCAGCAGGACATCGGCGCGAAAGCCCCCATCCCGGAGATTGGAGGCTTGCCCAAGTCCCAAGGCGCGGCGCAATCGTAAGGACGGGGATGGTGCATCGTTGGCTGAGCAGACGGCGACGAAGAAGTGGGTGTTTCCGACGAATGAAGAAGCGGTGCAGGCACTCGGGCCGAACGACTTGCTTTTGCACCTGCTCAGTCAGTCGTTTTCCGCGAAAGTGATTGTGCGGGGCACGGAGATCCAGTTCGTGGGTGACGAAAGTGAGGTCTCACGCCTTCAGCACCTGCTGAGCGTGGTCACCACCTTGGTTCGCCGCGGGATGCAACTCGGTGAATCGGATTATCGATATATGATTGAAATGGCGCATGCGGGCGATCTCGACGACGTCATCGACGTCTACACGACCGAAATTGGCACGACGTACAAAGGGAAGGCTATCCGGGTCAAGACCCTGGGGCAGCGGCGGTACGTCGACGCCATCCGCCGCAACGATATTGTGTTTGGCGTCGGACCGGCGGGTACGGGAAAAACGTATCTTGCCGTTGCAATGGCGGTCATGGCGCTGAAGCGCGGAGAAGTGAAGCGGATTGTGCTGACGCGCCCGGCTGTCGAAGCGGGGGAGAAACTCGGCTTTCTTCCGGGAGATCTCCAGGAGAAGGTGGACCCGTATCTGCGGCCGCTGTACGACGCGCTGCACGACATTTACGGTCAGGAGCAGGTCATCCGCGCGCTCGAGCGCGGCAATATCGAAATTGCGCCCCTCGCGTACATGCGCGGGCGCACGCTCGAGGACAGTTACGTGATCCTCGACGAGGCTCAGAATACGACGATTGAACAGATGAAGATGTTTTTAACTCGCCTCGGATTCCATTCGAAGATGGTGATCACGGGCGATGTGACGCAGATTGACCTTCCTGCGGGTAGGCTATCCGGCTTAGTCCATGCGCAGCGCGTGTTGAAAGGGATTCCGGGCATCGCCTTCCACACGTTCAGCCCGTCGGACGTCGTAAGACATCATCTGGTTCAAAAAATCATCGACGCATATGCACAAGATCAGGCGAGGCAGGGCTGAGGCCCTGCCTCGAGCGCAAGGAGCAGGTCGGTCATGAAGTGGACAGGATGGGGAAACGCCATTCGCCGCTGGTTGGACGACGACGCCTTTCGCCACAACCGGCGCATCCGCGTATTCATCTACGCGGGTCTTGGCGTTTTCTTGTTCGCGATTCTCGCGTCGAGCATGATGCCGCCTCGCTACCATTTCAAGGTCGGAGAGGTAAGTCCGACCACCGTGGTGGCACCGGTGACGGCCGTGGACACGGCCGCGACGGCGGCCAAGCGGAGGGCGGCTGAAGCGAAGGTCCCGAAGCAGTACGCGCAGTCGCCGCAGGTGCTCACGGATGCGCTGCAGCAGCTGGCGACGCTGTTCGAGGCGGCGAAAACGGCCGCCTCGAATCCAAACCTGACGCCCGCCGAGCGGCTGGCGGCGGTGAGGCGGGTGGCGCCTGAAGGACTGTCCAGCTCGACGTTGGAACGGATGCTCCGCGAGCCGCCCGCGCGGCTCGACGCGTTGGAGAAAGACAGCGCGAAAGTCGTGCAGGCCATCTTGAGCCAGCCCTTTTATGCGGACTCGATGCAGCAGTCGATGCTTCTCGTGGATCGCCAGATTGTCAACCTGAATCTCGGGCTGGATCGCGACGAGGCCTTGATTGTCCAGAATACCTCCGTGAGTGTGCTCCGACCGAATATGGTGTATCAGGCGCAGGCGACTCAGGAGGCGCGCGAGCAGGCGGCGGAGAGCGTACAGCCGGTTCTTATCCACCAAGGCGACGTGATCGTCGCGAAAAATCAGGTCGTCACCCAGGACGTCATCAGCAAGCTGAAGGACGTGGGCCTGTATTCGGCGTATCCGAGCGTCCGCGTGGGGGTCGGATTTGCCGTATTCATCGCGCTCTCGGTCGCGATGCTCGCGGCTTACGTGGAGCGGAGGGCGCCGAGGCGCCGGCTGGACAATCTGATGCTGGGCATCTTGGGGCTCGTGTTCGTCCTGATGGCCATCCTCATTGCGGTGACCAAGTGGATTGTGGTAGCGGGGGGGCCCACGTCCACGCCGTATCTGCTGCCCATTTCGCTTGGCGCGATGCTCATCACGGTGATGATGGACTCGTCGCTCGCGGTGGTGGCCGCGTTTTTCTTCTCGTTTCTGCTCGGGGCGGCGTTCGGCATGAACTACGACTTCGTTTTCTACGGCTTCGTGGGTTCGCTCGTCGGCGCGTACAGCGTCGCGCGCGTCACGAGCCGTGCCACGTTCATGCGCGCGGGGTTCATCGTCTCCGCGGTGAACATGGGTACTGTGATCGCGCTGTATCTCCTGGAGGAGAACCGTGGCTCGGATCTTCACGCCTTGTCGCTCCACGTGGGCCTGGCCGCGCTGAACGGCATTTTCGCGGCCATCTTGACGATGGGTGTCCTGCCCTTCTTCGAAGCGGCATTTGGGCTCCTCACACCCATCCGGCTTCTCGAGCTTTCGAACCCCAACCATCCGCTGCTGCGGAAGGTGTTACTGGAGGCGCCTGGAACGTACCACCACAGCCTCATCGTCGGCAATCTCGCAGAGGCCGCGGCGGAACTCGTGGGGGCCGATCCGCTTCTTTGCCGCGTCGGGGCGTATTATCACGATGTTGGCAAGACGAAGCGGCCCATGTTCTTTGTGGAGAATCAAATGACGAAGGAAAACCCGCACGACAAGGTGGCGCCAAGTCTCAGCCACCTCATCATCACGTCCCATGTCTCGGACGGACTCGAGATGCTGCGCAAGGCCGGGATCCCGAAGCCGATTCAGGATATCTGCGCTACCCATCACGGCACGACCATTCTGTGGTATTTTTATCACAAGGCCAAGGAGCAGGATAAGAACGGAACCGTGCGCTTGGACGACTTTCGATATCCGGGTCCGAAGCCCAAGACGCGCGAGTGCGCCATCATCATGATTTGCGATGCGGTCGAGGCTGCGGTCCGCAGCATGTCGCGGCCGACGCCCAACCGCGTGGAGGGCGTCATCCGCAAGATCATTCGGGACCGCCTCCAGGACGGCCAACTGGATGAGTGCGACCTGACGCTGCAGGACCTCGACGCCATGGTCGGCGCGTTCATGAAGACGCTCAAGGGCATTTATCACGCCCGCATTGAATATCCGGATATTGACAAGTTGAAGAAGGAAGTGGCGAAGTGAACCGTTTGTCCGTCGACGTGACCTGCGAGGTAGACTGGCCCCTCGCCCCGCCGTATGGCGACGCCCAGGCGTTCGTGGAGCGCGTGCTCGAGGCCGCGGCCGAGCGCATCGGCGTGCAGGGCGAGGTCTCCGTGCTGTTTGTGGACGACGACGCGATCCACGAGCTCAACCGGACGTACCGGCAAGTGGACAGGCCTACGGATGTGCTATCCTTTCCGATGAACGAGGGGGAGGCGCTCGCCGATCCCGACGAAGTGGAGCCGATGTTAGGGGATATCGTGGTCAGCGTGGATCGCGCCCGTGAGCAGGCGGAGGCCTACGGTCATTCCCTGGAAAGGGAAATGGCGTTCCTGTTGGTGCACGGGTTTTTGCACCTGAATGGATACGATCACGAGGACGAGGCGGGCGAGCGCGAGATGTTCGGGCTGCAGGAGGAGATCTTACAGGGCATCGGGCTTCCGAGATTGTAGGCGGCGGGGCGGTGAACCCATGAAGGACGCGGGGCAGGGCCGGCAGATGATGACCGATCCGATGGCACAGCCGTTTCTCCGCGCGGTGGCATATAGCCTGCGCGGTGTGGTCTACGCTTTCCACACCGAGAAAAATTTGAAGCGGGACGTCTGGCTGTTCACCTGCCTCGCCATCGTCGAGTGGTGCCTGCGGCCCAGCTTGCCGCAGACCGCCATCACGGTGTTTGTGTCGATGTGCGTGTTTGCAGCCGAGTTGTTCAATACGGCCATCGAATTGGCCGTGGACGTGGCTTCAGGTTGGAGAGAACACCCGGTTGCCGGCATGGCGAAGGACGTGGCCAGCGGCGCTGTGACATTCGTCGCCTTGGGGGCGCTCGCCATCGCGACGTGGCTGCTCGCCTCCAACTGGCCTTGGCACTTCTGGCTCTGGAGCCGCCACAACCTGGGCGCGATGGCGCTCGTCACGGTGTGGCTGGCGATAGTCTGGGCGTTCAGGTTGTGGCCTTACCGCGCAGACATCGAGATCAAACGGCCTCGAAAGGAGGGGGAAACGGGATGACATACAAGTCTGGTTTTGTGGCGCTCATCGGCCGACCAAACGTCGGCAAGTCGACGCTTCTCAACGCCCTCGTTGGCCACAAGGTCGCCATTATGTCGAACCGGCCGCAGACCACGCGCAACCGCATCCGCGGCGTACGCACAACCGAGACGTCGCAGATGATCTTCATCGACACGCCGGGCATTCACAAACCAAAGCATCGGCTCGGCGAGTACATGGTCGACGCCGCGCTCAAGACGCTGAACGAGGTCGACGTGATCGTCATGGTCGTGGACGCCTCTTCGCCCGTTCATCCCACAGAACACGAAATCGCGAAGCAGCTCGAGCGCGTGCGGACGCCTGTGATCCTCGCGCTGAACAAGGTGGACGCGCTGGAGGATCGGGCGCTGGTGCTGAAGCGCATCGAGGAGTATCAGGCGCTTCGGCCCTTTGACGAATACGTGCCCATCTCGGCGCTGAGAGGCGAGCAAGTGGATCTTTTGGCCGAGATTATTGAAGAGCGGCTGCCCGAAGGGCCGAAGTATTATCCGGACGACATGATCACGGACCAACCGGAGTCGTTCATCATCAGCGAGATCGTGCGGGAAAAGGTGCTCCTGTTGACGCGCGACGAAGTGCCGCACTCGGTGATGGTGGCGGTGGAACACATGGAGCGGCGGTCGTCGGACACGCTTTACGTGAGCGCGGTGATTTACACGGAGCGCGAGAGTCAAAAGGCCATCCTCATTGGAAAACAGGGCCAGATGTTGAAGCGCGTGGGCGAGATGGCGCGACACGAATTGGAGGCCCTGTTGGGCAACCGAATTTACCTGGAGCTGTGGGTCAAGGTGAAGCGAGACTGGCGGAATAAGCCCGCGCTCTTGCACCAATTCGGCTTTGACCGCGAGGGCTAAGCCTCCAGGGGATTCCGGGTATACGGGCGGGGTGGCACGGCAGACTACAGTCATGGAAATGCAGTCCGCGGAGCGGAAGGGAGACGATGCCGATGCGTGATATCACGTGGAAGGTATTCGAGCTCACCGGAGATGTGTACGCGTACCTCCTGTATCGCGCCTGTCAGCAGGCAGAACAACTCGCGGACGACGAACAACCGGCGGAGGAAGAGGAGCTCCAAGAGGATTCGCATTTCCAGGCATCGCTGAAGGGCTGAGTGTGACGGTGATATGGACGACAGAGGCCGTCGTGGTGCGCGTCGTGCGCTACGGAGAGCGTGACGCCATCCTGACACTCCTGACGGAAACGGGGCTCGTGACGGCCATGGCGCGCGGGGGGGCCAGGCCGACCGGGCGGCTGTCGGCGGCCGCGCGCCTGTGTGTGCAAGGGACCTACGTGCTGTATCAGGGGCGAGGCATGGGCGACGTGCGTCAGGCTGAGGTGACCCGTCAGCGCCGCGCCCTGCACGAGGACGTGGTCAAGGCGGCGTATGCCGCGTATTTGTGCGATCTCGCCGCCCGTGCTGTTCCTGAGCGACCTGACGCGCCCCCGGCGGCTTATCGGCAGTTTGTAGCCGTGTTGGACGGGCTGGAGGCGGACCGCGTGCCTGTGGACGTGCTGGCTCGTGCGTTTGAGTTGAAGGTATGCGCGTGGCTCGGCGTGGGGCCAGACTGGCGCGTGTGCATCCGGTGCGGCGTGCCGCTGGCCGAAACCCGCGAGGCGCCTCGCTACGATCCGTTCGAAGGCGGGCTCATCTGCGCCGATTGCGCGAGCGCAACGGGTTCAGCCGCGGTTCGAGGCTGGCCCGTGCCGCGCAAGATTTCGGCCGTCCTCCACCTGTTGGCCCGGGCTGATATCGCAAAACTTCATCGAGTCGATCTTTCTGGCGCCATGCGGGATGCGCTCTCGCGCATTCTCGCACATCAACTTCAAGAATTTGCAGGCGTGGGAGGGCGGGCGCGTCAAGTGCTTGACGAGATTGTGGCGTCGCTGCCCCACCCTCCTGCCGACGACGGGCGCAATCTCGACACATAAGCGCCATACGGGAACCATAAACTGATTCGGGGATGGAGAAGAGGATAAATTTGACTTGGAGCGTCGATACTAGGCATGTCTCAAAGCTCGCTTCCGGGGACGCCACAAGCTTCGAGAGAAGCCTGGTTGTCGAACCATGTCGAGAAAGAGACAACTTTTTGCGGATAGGAGGAAAGTGTCCTACATTGTAGAATAGATGAGTATGCACCGGCGCATCACCCGAGACGAGGCAACCGTGGGCGACGCCGGATAGGGGGTGCAGTGATGAACGTTCCCGAGACGTTCATTGATACGCTGCGCCAGAAGGTCGACATCGTCGAAGTCATCAGCGAATATGTGCCCTTGCGCAAATCCGGGCGTTCGTATGTCGGTCTTTGCCCGTTCCACAATGAGCGCACGCCTTCGTTCTCCGTATCACCCGAACGCCAAGTGTACCATTGTTTCGGATGCGGGGCTGGCGGCACCGTATTCCGGTTTCTGATGGACATCGAGGGCATCTCATTTGCCGAGACGGTGACACTGCTCGCCGAGCGATGCGGCATCCCTCTGCCCGATGCGCTCCACGCGCCCGCTCCTCGCTCGCCGAGGCTCGAGCGGTATCGGCAGGCGCATGATCTCGCTGCAAAAGCGTTCAACCACATTCTAATGAATACAGATGCTGGAGTGCAAGCCCTTCACTATCTTCTTTCGCGCGGAATTTCCCGCACGACCATGGCGACCTTCCAATTGGGCTACGCGCCTCCGTCTGGACGGGCCATGATGTCGTTCCTGCAGCAGAAGGGCTTCTCGGCCGAGGAGCTCATTGCCTGTGGGCTTGCGGTGGATCTCGGCGGCGAGTTGGTAGATCGGTTCCGCGGCCGCGTGATCATTCCTATCGCGGATCGGCGAGGACAGGTCGTCGCCTTCGGCGCGCGGGCGCTCGATGACGATGCCAAGCCCAAGTACCTGAATTCTCCTGAGTATGAACTGTTTCACAAGGGTAGGATGCTCTTCAATGTTCATCGCGCCCGAAAAGCGATTCGCCGGGAGCGGAGAGCGCTGTTGCTCGAAGGCTACATGGATGTCCTGGCGGTTGCGCAGGCGGGCATCGAGTGTGCGGTTGCGACGCTCGGCACCAGTCTGACGGAAGAACAGGCCCAGTTGTTGAAGGCCGACTGCGACAAGGTCGTGATCGCGTACGACGGCGACGAGGCCGGGCGCAAGGCGACAGTCCGCGCCATCGACGTCCTCGAGCAGGCGGGCATCACACCTGTGGTGCTGCGGCTGCCGGACGGTATGGATCCGGACGAATACATCCGGGCGCATGGCGCGCGGGCGTTTGAACGCATGCTGTCCGAATCGACCTGGACCGCAGTTCAGTTCCTGATCGAGGATATGCGCGCTCGAGCGGAATGGGTGAGCCCTGCCGGCCGAACCGAATTCCTGCGCCAGGTGCTTCGGCTGCTCGCGGAGCGAGCGAGTCCAGTGGAGCAGGAATATCAGTTGCGAAATTTGTCACAGGAATTTAACCTCTCTGTCGAAACGTTGAAGGAGGAGATGCGCGGTTTCGCGAAACCATTAAGGCGTCGTTCTCCTCCGAGAGAAGAGGTCGCACCTTGGGTGAACTCGCCGCGCGCCGCCAAGGGAAAGGACCAGGTGAGCCTTCGCATTCTCCAAGCTGCATTGTTCAGCCAGGAGGCGGCAGAGTACTTGATGGAGAAGGGCGTGACCGAGCTCGCCCATCCGCTGCACACGGCGCTTTTGTCGCACGTGTATTCCTGGCGGCTCGAGAAGCCGGGACAACCGCCCTCGGCCTTCATCGACCGCCTCGAGGATGACGAGTTGGTTCGCCTGGCGTCGTCGCTCCTGTTTGATGAGCCTCCGGAGATCACGGCGGAGCTCGTGGAGGATTACCTGAGGGCGCTCGAGCTCTTCAGGTTGGAACAGGAGCTGAAGGAAAAGGTGCGCGCGTGGAACGAGGCCGAGGCGGCTGGCGATCAAGAGAAGAGTAGAGAGATCAAGCTGCAAGTGGAGTGGATTCAGAGCCAGATGGCAACCATGAAGCAGCCCCGCGCGCTCCACGCCGAATGACGGGTTGCGCCGAATGGGGTAAAGGAGGCGGGGAACATGGCGAAGACGAATGACGAAATCCGTGACGAGGATCAGGGTATCACCCTTCAGGAAGCCAAACAACAACTGATTGAACTGGGCAAAAAGCAAGGCTCATTGACATATGAGGAGATCTCGGATCGGCTCAGCGCGTTCGACATGGACGCCGACGCGATGGACGACTTTTTCGAGCAGCTGGCGGAGCTTGGGATCGACGTCGTGAACGAGCGGGACGAGGGCGGCGGCCGCGAGGACGAAGATTACGATCTGGACGATCTCTCCGTTCCGCCTGGCGTCAAGATTTCCGATCCGGTGCGGATGTACCTGAAGGAGATCGGGCGGGTGCCGCTCTTGTCGGCCCAAGAGGAGATTGAGCTCGCGAAGCGCATCGAGCAGGGAGACGAAGAGGCGAAACAGCGCTTGGCGGAAGCCAACCTGCGCCTTGTCGTCAGCATCGCGAAGCGATACGTCGGGCGCGGCATGCTGTTTCTCGACCTGATCCAGGAGGGCAACCTGGGCTTGCTCAAGGCGGTCGAGAAATTTGACTACCGGAAGGGCTACAAGTTCAGCACCTACGCCACGTGGTGGATCCGGCAGGCCATCACGCGGGCCATCGCCGATCAGGCGCGGACCATCCGCATCCCGGTGCACATGGTGGAGACCATCAACAAGCTGATCCGCGTCTCTCGCCAACTCCTTCAGGAATTGGGGCGTGAGCCCACGCCGGAGGAGATTGCCGCGGAGATGGATCTGACGCCGGAGAAGGTGCGCGAGATTCAGAAGATCGCGCAGGAACCCGTGTCACTGGAAACTCCCATTGGCGAGGAGGACGACTCCCACCTCGGCGATTTCATCCCGGACGACGAGGCGCCCGCTCCAGCCGATGCGGCGGCTTACGAGCTCTTGAAGGAGCAGTTGGAGGACGTGCTGGATACGCTCACGGAGCGCGAAGAAAACGTGTTGCGGTTGCGGTTCGGACTCGATGACGGCCGGACGCGAACGCTCGAAGAAGTCGGGAAGGTGTTTGGCGTGACGCGTGAGCGGATCCGCCAAATTGAGGCGAAGGCGCTGCGCAAGCTGCGCCATCCGAGCCGAAGCAAGCGGCTCAAGGACTTCCTCGAGTGAGGAGAGCTCCACGTTGCGCATGGCACAGGCTGCTCGTCTCGTGATGGGGCGTGGCGGCCTGATTTTGTTCCTGCCGATTCGACGCTGCCCCGCTGGTCCCGGATGACCACTTCTGGCGGCCGGTCTATCGCCATCTTCATCCGCGTATCGTGGAAGAGGATATGGCGATGAGGCGGTGGGGACAGCTTGACCTGGTTCTGGATGTGCCTGTTGGCGTGTGGAGTGGCGGTCCTGGGCTCGCTCGCGTTTCTCGTTCGATTTGCCGAGCGGTTGAAACACGAGGGCCGATCTCAACGGCCGGTACCAAGTGATGTAGGCGTGGTGCTCGGCGCATACACGAATGGCTTTGAACCGAGTCACCCGCTCGCGGCCCGGCTTCGGACGGCCATCGCGCTCTACCGCCAGGGCTACATCCGCGCCATTATCGTGAGCGGCGGCCAGGGAGAGAATGAGACCGTCTCTGAGGCGCGGAGCATGAAGCGCTTCCTTGTCATGAACGGCATCCCGCCCGAGGTCGTGCACGAAGAGCAGATGTCCACCAACACGTGGGAGAACCTGTATCACAGCAGCGCCATCATGGGCCATCGGGGATATCGGACGGCGGTCATCATCACTTCGGATTATCATCTCCCGAGGGCGCTCGCCGTCGCCCGCATGATGGGCATGGAGGCGACCGGTTGCGGCGCCGCATCCACCAAGGGGGAGTTTCGCGCGGCCGTTCGCGAGGTGTTTGCGCACATCGAATATATGTTGCGGGGAAGACAGGCCCCGTTTTGGAAAGGTAATTTCAAAGCGTAATTTCAATGATGGAGAGGGACGATGGCCATGGATTTGGGCCCGCGCCTCAGGGCCGTGGCGCAGCTGGCGCTCCCTTGTGAAACCCTTGCCGACATCGGCACCGATCACGCTTATCTGCCTCTGTTTGCTCTGGAGGCCGGCATGGTCCATCGCGCCATCGCGACGGACGTGCGCGAAGGGCCGCTGTCCCGCGCCCGGGCTCACCTGGCTGCCCGTGGGCTTCTCCCGCGCGTATCCCTTCGCCTTGGGGACGGCCTCGAGCCGCTTCAAGTCGGGGAAGCCGACGTGATTGTGTCGGCGGGGCTCGGCGGGCGTGCGCAGGCGGACATGATCGAACGGCGCGAAGATGTCGCCCGTTCGGCTCGCCGGCTGGTATTCCAGCCGATGGGGGGTGGCCACGTGCTGCGCCAGACGCTCTATCGCCTTGGGTTTCATCTCGCCGCAGAGGTGGCGGTCTGCGAAGCGGACAAGCCTTACGAGATTGTGGCCGCGGAATATCGGGGCGGGCCGGATCCTGCCTACGCAGTTGCACTTGCGGCGCTGTGCGATCGCGGCCTCCGGCCGGACGAGGCTTGGGAGGCGCTCTGGATGGTCGGGCCGCTCCTCTGTCGAACGAATGATCCATGCCTGCGCCGCCGGATCGAAGGTGAGAACAGCCGGACGGAGCAGGCGATGGCGCGCGTCGAGCGCGCCGCAAACGCCACCATGCATGCGGCTCAGCGTGAGATGCTCGCCAGGCGGCAAAAGATCTGGAGTGCACTGATGGAGATGTGGGAGGAGGATGGCGCATGACCGTGACGGTTGCCGACGCGATGCGGGCGATGGATGCCATCGCGCCGCCGCACATGGCGATGGAGGGAGACCGCATCGGGCTTCAAATGGGCGATCCCGCCCGGCCCGTCGAAAAACTCGTGGTGACGCTCGAAGTGACGCCGGCCGTGGCGGATCGCGCTGTGGCATGGGGAGCGGATATGATCGTTGCGCACCATGCGCTTCTCTTTCGGCCGCTCTCCGAAATTCGGTGGGACAAGCCGCGCCAGGCGATGGTGGCGAAGCTCGTCGCGCATCGAATCGCCTTCTTCGCGGCGCACACCAACCTCGACTGCGCCCCCGGCGGCGTGAACGACGTGATCGCGGAGAGGCTGGGTCTCGTCCATCCCGAACTGCTCGACATCACCGGGCACGACAAACTGGTGAAGCTGGTGGTATTCGTGCCGGTGTCGCATGTGGACGCGGTTCGCCAGGCGCTCGGGGACGCCGGTGCAGGCCACATCGGCGCGTATTCGCACTGCACCTTCGGAGCGCCGGGGACGGGATCGTTCAAGCCGGGGCCCGGCACCCACCCGTACATCGGCGAGGAGGGCAAGCTCGAGCTCGTGGATGAGGTGCGGCTGGAGACCATTGCCTACGAGCGCGATCTCGACCGCATCGTCGCGAGCATGCTGGAGGCGCATCCGTACGAGGAAGTGGCGTACGACGTCTACCCACTGGCAGTGCCGGGGCGTCCGTTCGGCATCGGGCGCGTGGGGGGACTGCCCGAACCGATGGAGCTTGAGTCCTTTGTGGATCAGGTGAGACGCGCCTTTCATCTGCCTCACCTTCGGTACGCGGGTCACCCGCGAGCGCGCGTACAAAAGGTCGCCGTGCTCGGAGGAGCTGGAAGTGGGTGGATTCCGCGCGCTCTGGCGTGTGGCGCTGATGTCCTCGTGACGGCGGACGTGTCGCACCATCAGGCGGCGGACGCCGTGCACGACGGGCTTGCGATCGTCGACGTGCCTCATGCGGCGCTCGAGGCGCCGGTATGCGAAGTGGTGGCCCGGAGGCTGCGCGATGCGCTGGGGTCGGCGGTGCAGATCCGCGTCGACGTCGAAGGCGTCGATCCTTGGCGCTTTGTGTGAGACATCAGCCGGATCGCAAGGCGCGGAGAATGGCGCGGTTGGCGGCCTCGTTTTTCTGGATCTCCCGAAGGGATTGGGCGCTCACGGCGCCGATGGGCGAGATGGGCCATTCTCCGCACAGGTCGACGCCAAGGATGCGCCGATGGCGTCGCAAGGAGACGAGTGCGTACAGAAGCGTCGGGAGGCGCATGCTGCCGCCATCCCAGTCGGTCGCCGCGTCGGCCGGGCTCAGGACGTCCTTGTCGATGCTGATGTAAACCGGATACGGGCCCACGGCTTCCAGGATGCGTTCCGAGAGCCTGCGCGGGGCGGACAGCCGAGACAGGGCACCTTCGTCGAGTAGGGTGACGTCGCCATGTCGTCGGCCGAGATCGCGCAACTGGCCTTCGTCGCGGGCGCCCACGATGACCGCGCGGCGGAGTTTTCGAATTCGAAAGAGCGCGCGCCTGACCCAGTTTCCGCAGGACAAAAGAGGGGGTTCGGCGGCGCAGTCGGTGTGATGGTCGAACAAGACGAGCGAGAAGGGCTCTTGGCATTCGCGGAGAAGGAAGTACGTGACATAGTGGTAGGTGCCGCTTCCGATCAGCGTCACTCCGCGATAGGTCCGCCGTTCTAGGCGACGCTCGATGGCGCGGGCCGCAAACGGATCACACATGCCATGGGTTCCAGGGATGTCGTCCAGATGCACGATTTCGTGCTCTGGCGGGAGTGGGAGCGACTGGACGGACAAGCTTTCGTCCAGGTGGAGGACGGTGACGCCAGGGTTTCGCGACAACAAGATGATCCACTCCTTTCAAGCTCGTGGGACTTGAAATGGTGTCTCATCCGAAGCGCAGGGTTTGGCCCCTTCTCTACCATAGCAGAGAATCGGGAGCGATGCAGCCTGGGATGGGCGGGATCGGTGGAATCCCCCATTGCAAGGCAGGCAAAATCCGAGTATACTCTCCATGCTGATGCGAAGAAGTAAGCCGGGCAATCGCCGGTGCGAGCCGCGAGGCTGCACGGGAGGAAAGTCCGAGCTCCACAGGGCAGGGTGCCGGATAACGTCCGGCGAGAGCGATCTCAGGGAAAGTGCCACAGAAATGCAGACCGCCGATGGCTCGATTGAGCACAGGCAAGGGTGCAACGGTGCGGTAAGAGCGCACCAGCAGTCCGGAGACGGGCTGGCTAGGTAAACCCCACCCGGAGCAAGACCAAGTAGGGGCGCACATGCGGTGGCCCGCCGCGCGCCCGGGTTGGTCGCTGGAGCCGGCTGGCAACAGTCGGCCTAGATAGATGATTGCCACTCCACACGTGCGAGGCGTTACGCCGCTTGCAGCACAGGAGGACAGAACTCGGCTTACAGGCTTGCTTCTTCGCGTACATATCGTCGCGGAGCGGACATCACCCACGTTGGGTGATGTTTTCGTATGGCCCTCGCATAGGGCGCCCGACAGGCGCACAGGAGGCATGCATGGCAACGGAATGGGTGATTGCTCGCCTGGGCGAAGCGGAACGCGCTGCATGGGTGAGCGTGGTGGAATCAGTAGGCTGGCGGTTGGATCCCGCCGAGATCGACCTCTTGTTTGCCGCTGGCGAGGCGTGGGGCGCCTACGTGGACGGCCACCTCGCGGGCGTCGCGAGCGTGTATCGATACGGACAGCGCCTCGCGTGGCTCGGGAACGTGGCAGTTTTGCCGGACGTTCAGCGCAGAGGCATCGGCAGCAAACTGATCGATCACGTCCTTCGCCAGTTTGAGGGAGCCGCGGGAGCCGTGCCGGTTGGGCTGGTGGCCCGAAAGGAACTTGCGCCGCTCTACGCCCGGTTCGGTTTCCGCCCGGTTGGAGAGGTTGTGCGGCTCGGGACAAACCGGGTGCTCGTCCCCCACTTGCCCCAGGAGCCGCTCGGGGTGGAAGGGCAGGGCGACGCGTGGTTGGAGGACGTGCGCCGCCTAGATGAGCACGCCTTCGGAGCCGACCGCTCGGAACTTCTCCAGCGCGTGATGCGCGCGGCGGACAAGGTCATCGCGGTTTGCGACGACGCTGGAAAAGCTCAGGGCATGGGTGTGGCGCTTCCGTCGGAAACCGGGATGAGGGTGGGCCCCATCCTGGCGCAAAACGACATCATGGCGCTGAACCTCATGCACCTGTTGGCGGAAGACGTGGAGGGGCCCGTCGTGATGGATGTGCCGGCCGAACGGGCTTCCTTCCTGCATCGGCTGCGCAAGCTCGGTTTTGAGGACCAGTCTTCCTCGGTCATCATGCTGCGCGGCGCGCCCAGGCTTCCCGGCCATCGACAATATCTATACGCCCTGCTGCGGCCTGCGTTCGGATGAGCGCGGGCCGTTTCGCGTTTGGAGGAATTCAAGCCGAAGTACCGAATACCATCTTTCCATAGTCGTCGTTGTCGCGCGATTCCGACAGATGTGCGTTGGGAGGGTTGACCCACATGTCCATCCGCGCGCTTGCTTTGATCCCGATTCTCTGTATCTTCGTCGGCGTGGCGTTCGCAAACCGCACGTATCCCATCGTGCTCGGCATGCCGTTTTTGTTCTTCTACATGGTGGCATGTATCGTGTTCACGTCCCTCGTGATGGCCATCGTGTACGCGCTCGATCCCGCCAATCGAAGGGAGGAATGAGTGATGAGGAGCATTCCTCTTGTCATCATCGCGGTCACCATCGCCGTCGCCTTTGTCCTTGCGTTATCGTCGCGGGCGCACAAGCGGATGGATCTGGAGCAGTGGGCGGTAGCCGGGCGAGGGTTTGGCGCTTTGTTTGTCTTTCTGCTGTTGGCAGGAGAAATTTACACGACGTTCACATTCCTTGGCGGAAGCGGGTGGGCGTATGGCACCGGTGGGCCCGCGGCGTACATTTTGGCGTATGGGGCCGTGGCGTACGTGCTCTCGTATTTTCTGTTGCCGCCCATCTGGCGCTACGCCAAGGAACGCAATCTCCTCTCTCAGCCCGACTTCTTCACGGCCCAGTTTGACAGCCGATTCCTTGGCGCGTTGGTCGCCGTCGTCGGTGTGATCGCGCTCGTGCCGTATCTGCAATCGCAGATGACTGGGCTCGGTCTGATTGTGCAAATGGCATCTTACGGCCGCCTGCCAGAGGCGTGGGCCATTGCCATTGCCATGCTGGTGCTCGCGCTGTACGTGACGCTGAGCGGCGTGCACGGTACCGCTTGGACAGCGGTGTTGAAGGATCTCGCCATTCTCGCGGTCGTCGTGGCAGTCGGCATCCTTTTGCCGGCCCACGTGGGCGGTTTACATGCCATGTTCACGTCCATCGCGCACCTGCGGCCTGGGTTTTTGCAACTGGGCGCCAAGGGAATGGGCGTGCTGTGGTTCATCTCGACGGTGGCGCTCACGGGCCTCGGATTTTACATGTGGCCGCATGCCTTCGGGGCGGTGTACACGGCCAAGCACGAGCGCGTGTTTCGGCGCAACGCCACGTTTCTTCCCCTTTACCAGTTGATCCTACTGTTCGTGTTCTTCGCCGGGTTCGCCGCCATTCTGATAGTGCCCGGGCTGAAGAACAGTAATCTGGCTCTTCTGGCCGCTGTGCAGCACGTGTTTCCGGCGTGGGCGGTGGGCGTCATCGGCGGCGCGGGCGTGCTGACAGCCATGGTGCCGGGATCGCTCATGCTGATGACGGCGGGCACGCTCGTCGCCGAGAATCTTTATCGGCCGTTGCGACCAAGCGCAACGTCCGCGGAGATTCAGACGGTGGCCCGCGTGGTGGTTTGGATGGTGGCTGCCATCACCTTCCTGTTCTCCATTCGCTCGAACGCGGCCATCGTGGCGCTGCTTCTGATGGGATACAACTTTGTGACTCAGTTCTTCCCGACCGTCTTCCTGTGCGTGTGGCGACGCGCGTGGGTCACGTTGCCCGGCGCCGTCTGCGGAATCTTGGCAGGCGTGCTCCTGGTGGCATATTTCGCGCTCACGGATCACGCCATCGTCGCCGGACTGAACAGCGGGTTCATCGCGCTCGTCGCCAACTTCCTCGTGACGCTCGTGGTCTCCGCGGCCACCCGTTCCTGGGACGCGCGGCGCACAGCTCAGCGAACTGCCCCTGCTCAAGCCGATCCGGCGAGCGGCTTTGAGGCGTGACGCATCCCGGCTGATTGAAACCCAGACGGGCCCGGGCTAGGCCTTCAGGCCTTGACTCCGAGCCCGTATTGGTACACCATCGTGCCACCGAGGTGGCCTGCCAACGTGACGAAGACGCACGCGAGAATGGCTGCGGCCGCCGCTGCCCACGACACGCGGCCGCGCCTCGTCCCTCGTGCGAGCTGAAGCGCCACGGCCACCACCTGGAAGACGCCCGTCCACAACCCGTCCTCCTTGTGCGTATGCAGCATGGGAGCGACCTGTTCGGGAATCCTCGAGAGATACGACTCGCTCACGACGCCGGCGACGGCCGCCGAAGCGGTGGCCAGAATGCCGAGGAGAAGAAGATAGAGGAAGGCGCGGGACCAAAACGGCGTCTGGCGCACGGCGCCGGCGAGCCCGGCGGCCCCGGCGAGATATGCGACGGCGATGGTGAAATGCACCACCATGGGATGAATGGTGCTTGGGAGTAGATGTTCGAGCCCCAACAACGTATGCCCCTCCGTTTCACATCCAAGTCTTCATCGTGACGAACCGACTTCAAAAAGGGATTGGAACGGCGCGCTTCCAAGCAGATTTCAAGCTACACGTCGTATCCTGATGCGGGAGTTTCACCGAGCGGCGTCGGTTGGAGGGAGCTATGCGTATTCTTCTCGTCGAAGACGACAGGGGGCTAAGTCAGGCCCTTGCAGAACTCCTGCGAGAGGAGTCGTTTCAAGTTGATGTGGCGTATGACGGCGAGGAGGGCCTCTACCTCGCCGAGACGGCGGTGTACGACGCGCTCGTTGTCGACGTCATGCTGCCTGGCCTGTCGGGTTACGATCTCGTCCGCACCTTGAGGGACAAGCGCGTGCACGTGCCTGTTCTGTTTCTCACCGCCCTGGGCGACGTTGATCACCGCGTTCAAGGGCTGAACGCCGGCGGGGACGACTACCTGCCGAAGCCGTTCGCCACTGAGGAGTTTCTTGCCCGGCTGCGCGCCCTGTTGCGCCGCAACCGGGAATTAGGGACCGACCTGACGCTTCGGTCAGGTTCCCTGGTTTTGGACCCCCTCGCCCGGCGTGCGGCGTTTGGGGACGAGCCCCTCAAGCTCAGCGACAAGGAGTTTGATCTCCTCGAATACCTGCTCAGCCACCGTGGACAAATTCTCACACGAGAGCGGATCTTCAACCGCGTGTGGGGCATCGATTCGGAGGTGATGGACACGACCGTGGATCTGTATGTCCATTATCTGCGCAAGAAACTTCAGCCGTTCGGCTACGATACAGCGATTCGCACGGTGCGCAACGTCGGATACATGTGGAGTGACGCGTGAGTGTTTCGCAAGACTGCCCTGCGCCTCGTGCTCCTTTACACCGTCGTATTTGCAGGCATCCTCCTCTTGTTCAGCGCCGTCGTCTACGCGTTCACCGATCACCGCGTGCGCGCGGACGAGATCGCCACGATGAGCGCTGCCGCAGCCAATCTGCGCGCGTGTCGAGACGAACAGATCCTGCCGGGCGATCACGACGACGGCGAGGCTCCGCCGCTTCATCGAGGCCATGCGCCCGATCCGGGATCCGACGGAGATCGATTGCTCGCCGAAGTCGACGAGACCCGCGAACAACACCTCGTGTACGTGTTGCTCGCGGGGGCGCGGGTCGTGTCCCAGACGCCGGCCGGCAGCCTTACGGCGTCCGAAGCGGCCATGGTGGCTAGGGATGGGCTCAGCGACAGGCCGCGCGAGGTGAGTGTGGCGGGTGTGCCGTATCTGGGGATGAAAGTGGAACTGCCTCGGCCGGTTCGAGTCGGCGATGCGCCGGCGGATGCGGCCATCATCCTCTACAACCGGGCCCAGGATGTCGCCTTCTTGCGCGAGCTCTTGACCATCCTGAGTGTCTCGGCCGGTTTGTTCGCCGTGGCGTCGGCTGGCGCTGGCTTCATGCTTGCCTCCCGCGCGCTTCGCCCCATTCGCCGCAGCTTCGAAGAACAGCGGCGGTTCGTCGCCAATGCGTCCCATGAGCTTCGGACGCCGCTGGCCGTGATGCGGCTGCAGATCGACCGCATGTTTCGCCATCCGGGCGAGACCATCTTGGAGATGAGCGAGGTCGTCGCCTCGCTCGATCGAGAGACAAGCCGTCTGCAGAGGCTGGTCAACCATCTGCTCGCGCTCGCCAAGGCCGACGAAGGCGCGGCGGTGTTGCGGTTTAGGCCGGTCGATCTCGGCGCCCTCGCGCGGGAAGCCGCGCTCAGGTTCGCGCCGCTTGCCGAGGAGAAGGGCGTCGAATTGCGCGTCGTGGCGCGCGACACGCCGGCCGTGGCAGACCCGGATCGGCTCGTGGAGCTCCTCAGCATCTTGATTGACAACGCCATCGCGTTCACGCCCTCTGGCGGTTGGGTGGAGATCGACAGCTACGCATCCGCAAACGCCGTGGTGCTCGCCGTCAGGGACACGGGTCAGGGCATTCCTTCGGAACATCTGCCTCGCGTGTTCGACCGCTTTTACCAGGCCGATCCGTCCCGCGCCTCGCGCGGGGCGGGACTCGGCTTGTCCATTGCGAAGTGGATTGCCGAGGCCCACGGGGGGCAAATCCACATTTTTAGCCCAGGCTCGCACGGCAGAGGGACGGAGGTCGAAGTGCGCCTGCCCCAGCGCCCTTCTGCAGAGCCCCGGAAGAGCCGTTTTGCCCGGATGCTCTCCATGTGCTATAAAAAGAATAGTTCTTAACCAAGAAAAAGCGGTTGGCCCAAACGGGTCCTCCGAAGCTGCCGAAGGGAGCACAGGCCACATGGCTCACCTGTTCACGCCGTATGCCATTCGGAACCTCGAGTTGAAAAACCGCATTGTGATGGCGCCCATGTGCCAGTACTCCGTGACGGCCAAGGATGGCAAGCCGAACGACTGGCATTTCACGCACTACACGAGCCGAGCGGTAGGCGGTGTCGGACTCATCATCGTCGAGATGACCGACGTGGAGCCGGACGGGCGCATCACCGATTACGATCTCGGCCTGTGGTCGGACGATCACATCCCGCCATTTCAGCGCATCGTCGACGCGTGTCACGCGCACGGGGCGAAGATCGGCATCCAGATTGCACACGCCGGCCGGAAGGCGGAGGATGCGCCCGTGCCGGTGGCGCCGTCTCCCATCCGCTTCGACGGGCCGCAGTACAAGACGCCGCGCGAACTTTCGACCGATGAAGTCAAGCAGATGGTGGAGAAGTTCGCCGCAGCTGCGCGCAGGGCGGTGAAGGCCGGATTCGACGTGATCGAACTGCACGGCGCGCACGGATATCTCATCCACCAGTTCCACTCGCCGCTCACCAATCGCCGCAAGGACGCTTATGGCGAGGATCTGGCGCGGTTCGGCGTCGAAGTCATTCAGGCCGTCAAGGCTGAGATGCCTTCCGGCATGCCGCTCTTCGTGCGCGTATCGGCCGTCGAATACGCGGACGGGGGTTACGACCTCGATCACGCCATCGAAATCTGCAGGCGATATCGAGACGCGGGAGCCGACGTCATCCACGTGTCCAGCGGCGGAGAAGGGCCTCCCGGCGCACGCCGCCCCGGGAACTTTCCGGGCTTCCAGGTGCCTTACGCGCGGCGCATCAAAGACGCGCTTCAGGTTCCCGTCATCGCCGTGGGGATGCTCGATCACCCTGCGCTGGCCGAGTCGATCGTCGCCAACGGAGACGCGGATCTCGTCGCCATTGCGCGCGGACTGTTGCGCGATCCGTACTGGCCCATTCACGCGGCCCTTTCTCTCGGCGAGAAGCCGCAGGTCCCGGTTCAGTATCAGCGCGCATTTTGAACTAAAAAGCCGTCACACGCGCCGCGCAGGAGGGGCGGCCCCGGACTCGTCTTTTCGACGGGGACAGGGGCCAGCCCCTTGTTTCGCTTGAGCCGAGGGATCCGGATAGGGATGGCGGCGCTCATTTGGCCGTTTGTGGGAATTGTTGAGGATTGTATTGAGGGATGGAATTCGCTATGATACGCATAGATGCGCCCAGGTGGGGCGGCTCGATTGGCGCGGTGTTCGGCAACCTGATAGCGTACATAGCGGAAGACGCCGCCGCGGTCGGTAAGATCATGCTGAGCGGCGGATGGGTGTGGCCGACGGGGAAAGCCCGTTCGGCTTTTTTCGCACTCAGGCAGCGGAGCTAAGGTGGATTCGATGGAAGACAGCCGGTTTGCTTCTTTAGGCGGGCGCGTGCGGGCGGTCGGTGAAGCGCTTGGCGGCGCCTTTCGTGAAGGCCCTGATTGGGTCTCGTATCACGCGTTGAACGCGGAATGTCTGTACGTGACGCCATCCGTTCGCCCGTGGATGAGTGAGGAAGATCTAGTGGGGCGCTCGTTCGTGAGTTGGCCCATGCGCGACGAGGACCGGACTGCGTGGGCGAACGTCTGGCTTCAGGTGTTGGGTGGTCGAGCGGCTGCGAGACTCGTGTGGAGGCACGACAGGGCCGGTGCCGCGCGATGGGTGGAAAGTGTGCTGTTGCCGGACGAATGGCGTGGCGAGATGGCCGGCGTCATGGTCTGGCATCGCGATGTGACGGATCGCCACGAACGCGAATCAGCGCTTGAAGCGTCGATTCAGCGGCTGCAGTTGGCGTACGGGTTGGCGAGATTCGGCTATTGGGAGTTGGACGTGGCGACGCGGCGGCTCACCTGGTCGCAGGAGGTATATGACATCTGGGAGACGGATCCCGAGCACTTTGCGGCCACCTACGACGCGTTTCTGGAGACGGTCGTGCCGGAGGATCGGCCGCTCGTGGAGCAGGCTGTGTCGCGCGCCATGCATACGCACACGTATGAGCTGGAGTACCGCATCCGAACAGGGCGGGGGCAAAGTCGCTTTGTGCGATCCGTCGGGCGCTACCACGAGTACGCCGGGGGGCGCGGCATCCTGTTTGGCTCCGTCCAGGATGTGACGGCCCAGAAGGAGTCGGAGCTCGCGCTCGCGGCCTCGCGGGAACTCTTGGCGCGGTCCGACAAGCTCGCGGCCGTGGGGCAGCTCGCGGCCGGCATCGCGCACGAAATCCGCAACCCGCTCACCGCGCTTCGCGGCTTCATCGATCTCATGTACCAGCGGGCGAGATCGAACAATCGGCGATACCTCGAGATCATGCGCGGCGAGGTGTCGAGGATGGAGGCCATTGTGTCGGAATTGCTGCGCTTGGCTCGGCCGGATCGCCCTCATTTTCAGCAACTCGATCTCGTCGATCTTGTGCAAGAAGTCGTGGCCTTCATGAGCGCCCAGGCGCTTTTGCACGGCGTGGAGATTCAATACGAGCCTCGCGCGGCGTCGGTCATGGTGGAGGGCGATCCGAATCAGCTCAAGCAGGTGTTCATCAATCTCATGCGAAACGGGATTGAGGCCATGCAGCCAGGCGGCCTCCTGCGCGTCCTGCTGTGGGAAGACGGCGGCTGGGCTCACGTCCAGATTTCGGACCAGGGCACCGGCATGCCCCCAGAGGCGCTCGCGCGAATCGGCGAGCCGTTTTTTACGACGAAGGAACAAGGCACCGGGCTTGGCGTCATGGTCTCCAAGCGCATGGTGGCCGATCACGGCGGCGATCTCTTGATTGAAAGCGAGGTAGGCCGCGGGACAACGGTGACGGTTCTTCTGCCCGCCACCAAGGACTCATAGACGTTAGGGCGGCGGAGGCGCGGGGGGAAGCGGAAGACGCCTGCGCACCAAATCCACGCCTTCCTCGCAGACGCCGAGCGAGCGCCACGAGCACGTGTGGCACAGCGACCGGATGTCTTCCGGGCGGACGCGATCGCGCACGCGGCGCTCAATCTCGCGCCACGGCAGGCATTGTCCCGCGCGGAGCCCAAGGCGCGAGAGCACCTTCGCGTCTCGGCGATGGACAGAGCCGCTTTGACAATGATAAGGCTGGTCTTCGGGGAAGTGGTCGCAGAGGTCGTCCGGGCCCGCCACGATGCACACGCGCGTCTGCGGATCCGTGCGAAGCGCTTCATAGATTTCGGTCATATTGCGAACGTAGGCCTGCGAGTAGCCCATGCCTCGATAACCCAGCAAACAAAGCAAGTGGTGGCCGCGCAAACGAATCAAGTGGTCGCCCCCCGTCCAACGGGATCTCGCTCTTGCGTCTATTTCAACAGACGCGCGCGCAAATGACAATGGCTCCTCATGGCGAATTGCGCACGCGCCTGCGCCCGGTTCGCCGCTGCCGCCCGTCCGGTTGTATATCTTCGCGCGTGTCGGTGCGGATTGCACGCAGAACAGCGAGCAAATGGGTGCACACGGGGATGATAACCACCACCACCCAGCTCGCCGGCGCGAGGATCACCGTGACAATGTCCCGGGCCTGCATCGTCGTCGCGATGATTTGGCTAATGGCGTAGATGCTCGGCGCCACGAAGAAGGTGAAGGGCCGGAATTTGTGGTCGGAGACGCCCACAATCCGAGCGATGGTGGTGGAGAGCGCCCAGATGTGGTTGCCGAGAAAGAGCGTCGTGAAGGCGACCGACAGGATGATGATCACGATGCCAAGGCGTTCGACGAGAAATCCGCGCAGGCGAATGAGCTGAATGACCACCTGGACCGGATAGGCGAGGCGCTCCGTCGGGGTGAACCCCAGATTGACGACGATGGAAAAAAACACAAGCATCACCACCACTCCCCCAATCGCAGTGGCGATGACGGGATACCACTCGCTCTTGCCGCGGCGGTGGCGGTAGTACGGATTCACAATCAGGATGAGGTCCATGCCGAGATACAAGGGGAGCAGGTGGTAGACTCCGGAAGCCGTCTGCGACAGGCTGGTGAACGAAATGGGAATGAGGGGCTGATCCGCGTTCGCCAGGATGGCGCCGAACGAAGCCAAGATGCCCGCGAACGTGAGCGGGTGGACGATGGCGGACGCCCGTCCCATGGCCTCGACTCCGCACCAGGCCCCCCGCCACGCGACGATGATCATGGCGAGGGCGAGCCACATGCGCGTGGTAAGCGGGAAGAAATACTTCATGAGCGAAATCGTGAAGTACAGGCTGATGCCGAGAAACAGTAGGTAGACGGGTACATAGAGTGACGTGATGACCTTGCCCATCCATTTTCCCCAGACCAAGCACGCGAAGTCGGGCCCCGTCATATTGGGGAACCGGTCGTTGAGTCGCCCGTGCACCCAGCTGATGAAGACGCCGATGAGCACCGTGACCAGAAGCGACCACTGTGCGTCCAGTCGGGCGTAGTGCACGGCGACGGTCGGATAAATCCAAAACATCACCGGCAGGAAGCTCGACGAGAAGAGCGCGATGGCCTGAAAGGCAGACAGGTTGTATAAGCGCTCGTTCTGCGCGTTCACGTTGGCTCGCCTCCTGCGTGAATCAGAGAAGATTGCCCTCGCGCGAAATGCGGCATGTGACGGTCACGCGGATGCGCGCCCGGCCAAAGGCATCTCCCCAATGATCTCGAATCTCGTAGATGCGCTCCGGATGATGGATCAGGTAACGGTATCCAAACCCGAGAGTGTCGGCCTGGACGGATTGGAGAGCGCGAAGGACCCGCACGCAGTTGTCTTGTACATACCGTTTCACGATGTCTTCGTATCGTTCCACCTCCCGATTCGTAAGCGGGCGCTGCGCCATGGTCTCCGTGGAGTTCAGATTGGCGCGAATGTGGATGTCATCGGACAAGACCATGCCGTGCGGCGTCGAGACTTCGCGCAGATGGGCCCGCGACCGGACAATGCGGATGTCAAACGAGCGGTTTCCGTCGGGGATGGAGATGGAAATGGCGCGAACCTGTCCCGCGAGAAAGTTGTAAAACACCGTATCGTCTGGCGTGAGCCATCCCACCGGTTGATAGCCGAAATACAGCTCGGTGCCTTCGATGCGGATGCTGTCATCCGTCGCTTCCACGAGCGGAACGTGCGGCTCCCGGCCAATGAGTTCGGCATCTCGCCAAAATTGCCACAGTTTCTCCGGCGCGGTGTATCCGCGTTGTGGCATGTCGTTGTACCACATGGCTTCAATGGTCGTCGCCGGAGGCGCGTTGGTCCTCGCCTCCAAGACGGATCGCGCGGAATCTCGGGTCGCCACCACGTACGCGAGCTTGTCGATGGTCTCGTCTCGCATCAGTTGTTCCGTGACGCGGGTCAAGTCCCGCTCGCTGAGGCCTGTCTGGAACACAACCGTCTCCAGGTTGCCAAGAAAAAACGCCTTGTCGTACATCGTCTGGGCGCGCGAGATGGCGGACTGCACCGAGGTCGCCTCGACGTAAAAGTTCTTGTAAGGCACGGCCTCGCCACCCTGGCGCCCGCCGGTGCCGAGGCCTGGGCTTTGTTGCGTCGCAATCTCCAAATTGGGAACCTGAAGCGTGAAGGCCAGCATGTCCGGCTTGTCAGGCACCGGATCTACGCCGATGCCGATGATCTGCGAGCGGTCGTTGATCTTCTGGTAATCGCCGCATCCGCTCGTGAGAAGCAGGAGCGCCGCGGCCTGCGCGGCGAGCAGCCAGCGCGCGCGCCGGAGGGTCATAGGTCCAATCGCTTCCTTTTTCTCCAGTTGGCCTTCTGGCGGCGCATGTCTCGTTGGGGCCGCTTGCCGCCAGGTTCCCACTTCTCCAGCTTCGGATTGGGCATGGGGACCATCAGGTCCGTGTCGCCGGTGGTGTCGACCGGATGCAGGTGTTCCGGCCGCCTATCCAGCACCGTGATGGGCAGCCGCACCAGGCCGTCGAGGAACGTGTCTTTGACGTGATCGCCCCCCAGGGGGTCCACGTACGGGATACCAAAGGAATAAAGGTTGCAGATCTCGAACAACGTCCAAATGGTGGCAAGCACGACGCCGTAGAATCCGAGCAGCGTCGCCGCGATGATCATCACCCATCCCCCGAGGCGCGACATCACCGTGAACTCGTAGCTCGGCGTCACGAACACGGAGACGGCCGACAACGCCACGACGATGAGGAGCACATTGGAGACGATGCCCGCCTGGACCGTGGCTTCGCCCACGACCAGACCGCCGACGATGCTGATGGCCTGCCCCATTTGCCTGGGCATGCGCAGCGTCGCCTCGCGCAGGATTTCGACGACGAGTTGCATGATGATGACTTCCATCACGGCTGGGAAGGGTACGCCTTGCCGCGACTGGGCGATTTGCAGGGCCATCGTCTTCGGCAGAAGGTCTGGGCTGTAGTCGACGAACGCGATGTACAGCGCCGGAAGCCAGACGGCGAGGACGAACGCAATCACGCGGAGAACCCGCATGAACGTGGCTTCCCACCAGGTGTTCATGTAGTCCTCGACGGTCTGGAAGAAGTCCTGGAACGTCGCCGGCGCCAATAGCACGGTCGGATCGCCGTCCACGACAATGGCGACCTTGCCCTGGTTCAACTCCATGCACGTCCCATCCACGCGTGAGGTCATGCGCACGAGGCTAAATAAGGACCACGGGTGATCCACGATGCGCTGCTCCACCGCCGCGGAGCCGTTGATGATGTCGGTGTGGATGGCCTCCAGCCGCCTGGACACGGTCTCCACCAGAATCGGATTGGCAATGTCGCGCACGTACACCATGGCTACGACCCGATGCGATCGCACGCCAATGGACCAGCGCTTGATGACCAACGTATCCGTGGACATGTACTGGCGGATCATGCCGAGGTTGATGTCGATGTTTTCCACGAAGGCCACCTGCGATCCCCGGGTCGAGGTCTCCAGGATGGGCTGATCCGGCGCGCGGTGCTCGACCGCCTTCGCGCTGATGACGATGGCGGGAGGGTGGCCGTCGAGGAGCAGGACGAGCTTTCCAGCCGCAATGGCCTCCTTCAACTCGAAGGTGCTCGCCATAAACATGGTCTCCGATCCCGTCAGCACGCGTTCCACGAGGTACTGAGGCAGTGGGCGCGGTGCGCGGCGCGGGAACCGATGGCGGTGAATGGCGCGAAGGGTGTCCTCCACCGCGCGCTTGTCGCAGATGCTGGTGTAAAAGAGCAGCGCGCCCGACACCTTCCCAATTTCGAAGATCCGCACAACGAAGTCGTCGCTTTGTCCCACCGTGCTTCGGAAGTATTTCAGTGCTTCATCCAGGTTGCCAGTGTACGTCGGCATATCGCGCTGGCTCGGAATGCGCGGGCGATACCGGCCGCGGACCGGGTTCGTGAATCCGAACCGTTCGGTAAACGACTTGAACCAGTGCATGGACGTCCCTCCCCTGGCTTTAGACCTTATTCTCTTCCATATTCATCCGTATCATGCAGGCATAACGCTTCTCCTTCCGCTTCATGCTATGGGCAAAGCAGGAAGGAGGCAGAAACATGACGTTGTCCACGCTGACGCTTCGCGACGCCACGTGTTCCCTTTGCGCCAACAAGGTCTCGGTGGCGCTGCACGCTGTAGAGGGCGTGCGCCACTTCGACGTGGATCTGGCCGACCAGACCGCCGTTGTGACGTTTGACGACGATATCGTGGATCGGGACCACATCTGTCGGATCATCGGCCGGGCGCATTGTGACGATCACGGCCCCGTGGTGTGAAGTTTCGAATGCATTTCAACGAACGTGTGGTATCACGGAGAAGAGCGAGGGAAGTGCTAAAGAGAGGATGAGGTCGACCATGAGGCGAAGGCGGGCAATCCGGCTGGATACGAGGCGCGTTCACGCGTGGCGCCGACGGCTCGGATGGGTCGCTTCGGGCGCGCTGTTGGCCGTGGGCGGGTGGTGTGTGGGTTGGCTGCAGAGCCGGGACACAAGCGTGCTCGCCGCCGACAGCGCTGCCTCCCTGTCTCCGCGCTTGACGACGGAGAAGGTGATGGTCGTCGGCGGATCCATGGCGCACGGGTGGAAGGATCCTCACGACGATAGCTACCTCCGCCGGGCCTTCGCCGCGCTGTCGGCCTCGACGGACACCACGTACGTATATGACGACCGAACGGTGGTCGGTGGCTCGCCGGTGACCCTTGACCGAGACGGCAAGTACCTGGCGTGGCTCGAGGAAGACCGACCCCAGGTGGTCGTTCTCTCGTGGGGGCTTCTCAACGATATCTACGACAAGACGCCGTTGACATCGTTTCGTCAAGCCATCGCGGATGAAATTGAGGAAGCGCTTGCCCAGCACGCGGTAGTACTCGTGGTCACGTCGCCGGTGACGAAGGCGACGGCGACCTACAATCACGCCGAAGACGAGGCGTACATGCAGGTGGAGAGCGATGTCGTCGCCTCGTTTGACAACCCGAATGTCTACTATCTGGACTTGAACCGCGACATGACGCTGTACATGGAGGCTCATGATCAGACGTGGAAAATGTACTATGGGGACGCCTGGCATCCCAATGAGGCCGGGCACGTGCTCGCGGGGCGCCTGTTATTCGACGAACTCGTGTCCACGTTCGGCATGGGCCCCATCGCGTGGCAGCCGACGGGATCGCCCAGCCCGGGGAACACGGCGGGGAACACGGCGGGGAACACGGCGGGGTAGGCGCGTTTCGGCCGGTCGCCTGAGGAGCGGCGCGCGTCGGCCGGCATGCGGATGTGCCCTACTCGCGTATGCTGAATCGACCATATGCGAGGAGGGTATCCCGTGCTGCGGCAAATGTGCAAAGGTAAGCTTCATCGCGTTCGCGTCACGCAGGCGGATCTCAACTACGTGGGCAGCATCACGCTGGACCCTGTTCTCATGAGAGCGGCGCACATCCGCCCCTACGAGATGGTGCAGATCACCAACCTGGAAAACGGCGTTCTGTGGTCGACATACGCCCTTCCCGGAGACGAGGGATCCGGCGTCGTTTGCCTGAACGGCCCACCGGCGCGCCACTTTCAGCCGGGGGATCGCGTCATCGTGCTGTCGCTGGCCTGGGTAGATGACGCAGAGTGGGAGACCTTCAAAGCGTCTGTGGTCCTGGTGGACGATGACAACCACATCACCTCCATCGTGGCCGTCGAGCCTGCGGGCGACTGGCAAGACCATCTCGGCGGATGACCCGCCGAGATCGACTGCGGCCCATTGCATAAGAAAAACCGTTCTGATACACTAATTCCGACTTAATAATAGTGATTACTATGTTTTGGGCGCCGGCGAGTGGCGAGTATAGAAAGAGGGATGCGGGATGGTTTTAGCGGCGTGGCTCGTCGCCATGTTTTTCGCAGCCAATATTGGGGCGAGCGGTACGGCGGCCTCCATGGGCGCCGCGTACGGCGCCGGGGCAATCCGACGAAAGTGGATGGCGCTCTTTCTCGTCTCCGTGTTCGCGTTCCTCGGCGCGACCCTGGGAGGCGGCAGGGTCGTTTCCACCATCTCGAACGGGATTGTTCCGTCGCAGCTCGTGACGGTCGAAATCACGCTGATTGTGCTGGCCGCCGCATGCACCACGCTGTTTATCTCGAACGTGGTCGGCGTGCCTTTATCGACGAGCGAGGTGACGGTGGGAGCCGTGGTGGGGGCGGGACTCGCGGTCGGGCACGTGCACGCGGGTCGACTCGCGTTCATCGTGTCCATGTGGCTCGTGGTCCCGTTTTTGTCGATGATCCTTTCGTATCTGCTAGGTCTTATCGCGCGCAGGCTCGATCCGTGGGTCGCGAGGCGCGGGCGCGCGGTGGCAGTGGCTCTACAGGTGGTTCTTCTCGCTTCAGGATGCTATGAGGCATTCTCCGCTGGCATGCATAACGTCGCGAACGCCGTCGGCCCGCTCGTCGCATCGCATGTCCTGACCGTACACGCAGGTCTGTACTGGGGGGCGCTGTTTGTCGCCCTGGGCGCGTTTGCGCTCGGCGGGCGCGTGCTTGAAACCAACGCCAAGCGGATCACGGACCTATCCGTCCTGCAGGGCATCGTGGTCTCCATGACCAGTGCGAGCCTTGTCCTGGCTGCCGCCCTCGGAGGCATCCCTGTGCCGCAGGTCCAGGCGACGACACTCGCCATCTTCGGCGTCGGTCAATCGCACATGGGATTCGATGTGTGGCGCCAGAAGGTGGTTCGGACCATTCTCAAGACGTGGCTCGTTTCACCGCTCGTCGCGATGCTCGCAAGCTATCTGGTCATTGAGGCGGTGGTGATGGGCTCGTACGTCCCGCTCGTCGTGTCGGCTGGATCCGTGATCGTCGCGTGGCTGTATTGGAGCATGCGGCCGCAGCCGGCGCGCTGTGCGGCACGTTCGCGAACCTCGTCCTGGATGGCAGAGGCACTTCGGAAGGGCCGAGCCGCGGATCGCCACGACACCGTCTAGGAAACCGATGTCGCGCGTAAACCGCCCACAAAAGCTAGCCCGCTCGACACTGCGATGGGCAGGAGCAAAAGCCATGCGATGTGAGCTGGCATGTTGCCGATGAGAAAAATGCCCATGGAGATGCCCATAAACACCTCCATCATGAGCTCGGACATTTCGAGAAATGAGCGCGGGCGAAGCGCGATGAGGCCCGCCAGGCAGCCCACCGCGGTCGCCGCAGTTCCCCCCATCGCTTTGCTCCGGCAGGCGAGTTCCACGGCGAGCTGTACGGCAAAGGTCAGCCGCATGAGGTGAGCGGGCGAGAAGCTCCATCCCGCGAGCGGGCCTCGCCCAAGTCGCCGAGCGCTTTGGAAGACAGCGAAGCCCTCCATCCAGAGGACCAACAGCACCACCGCAAACAACACCGGACATCCCCCCTGGCTTATGAATAGGGTATGATGGCGCATGGTGCCTGAGACCCTCGCTTTGCTGCCGTCAAGGCCTGTGCTACACTGATGGCGTTGCGCTCAGGGGTGCGTGTCGCCACGCAGGCCAAAGACAGCGCGAAGATGCGGAAAGGTGGGGGTCAACATGCCCATCAAAGTTCCGGACGATCTGCCCGCAAAAGAAATTCTCGCGGCCGAGCAGATCTTTGTCATGGGCTACCAGCGGGCGTTTACACAGGACATCCGTCCTCTCAAAATCTTGATCCTCAACCTCATGCCGAAGAAAGAGGTCACCGAGACGCAACTCCTTCGCCTGCTCGGAAATTCGCCGCTGCAGGTGGAGGTTACGCTTTTGCGCATGCGTTCCCACGTGTCGAAAAATACATCAGCTGAGCATCTGGAGATGTTTTATCAGACGTTTGATGAGGTCTCCGAGCAGGCGTTTGATGGCATGATCATCACGGGAGCTCCCGTTGAGCACCTGCCCTTTGAAGAGGTGACCTACTGGGACGAATTGTGCGAGATCCTGGATTGGACGCGATCAGCCGTGACGTCCACCTTGCACATCTGTTGGGCGGCGCAAGCGGGCCTGTATCGGCACTATGGCATTCCGAAACGGCCGCTTGCGGAGAAGTGTTTCGGGGTGTTCGAGCACACGGTTGATCTGCGCTGCGACCTGACGCGAGGATTCGACGATCGCTTCCTCGCGCCGCACTCCCGCCACACGGACGTCGCCATTGAAGACGTCGCGCGCGTGCCCGAACTGCAAATTTTATCCACGTCGCCAGAGGCTGGCTTGTATCTCGCGGCGACGCCGGACGCAAGCCAGATTTTTGTGACCGGTCATCCCGAGTACGACGCGACGACGCTCGCAGAGGAGTACGAGCGGGACGTCGCGCGCGGAATGGAAATCCAGTTGCCGAAGAACTATTTCCCAGGCGATGATCCCACCCAAACGCCGCTCAACCGCTGGCGAGCGCACGCCAACCTGTTGTTCGCGAACTGGCTGAACTACTGCGTGTATCAGGTGACGCCGTACGATCTGAGCGGCCGCGTCCGCAAGCGCCAGCCTCAAGCGTGACGGTTTCGACACATTCTCTCGCAGATCGACAAAATCGCCACGATTTTGTCTACATTGCTCGGCGATCGCGTCCGACGGACGTCGTATAATGGTGAGCGTTGGTGCTTGGCTGTCGTTTGGGGTAGGGGGATCGTATGTCAGAAAAAGAACAGACCACGGACCTCATTGAACATCTGCGCAAGAAAATGATGAATCAGGCCGTCGAGGCTTGCAGCCTGCAGGACAGCGAAGTCATTCGACTCAGCCAGCTTTTGGACCTTCATCTCGTCGCGCTGATGCGCCTCCAGCTTGCCGGCGAAGCGCAGATGCCCGTACACTGTGAGGCGCAAGGCCACTTGCCGCCCGCATCGGGCGAAGGGCCGAGGTCGGAACGTTCGCGCATCCGCTTGCACCGCAGGCGCTTCCATGTGATTGGCCGGGCGATGGACACCACCGGCTGGTCGTAAGGCGCCTCGTTGACGCGCTGGCCGTGAACCGGTAGGCTGTCTACAGAGCCCATTGGGCAGATGTTCATGGCAAAGGATGTGCAGCGTCGGTGCACTCGTACTGGTTCTTTATCGGCTCCTTCCCAGTTCGCTCGTATAGCACGATCTTTGCGCTCGCGTTTTTGCTCGGTCTCGGCGTAACGCTGTATCTCGCCAAAATCCGCGGCAATCCGGGAGACGCGGACCACTGGTGGGGGCTCGCGCCTTGGCTTCTCGTGGGCGGCATCGTGGGCGCCCGCTTTTGGCAGGTTTTCTTTTTCGACTGGGGCTACTATTCGGCGCATCCCGGGCAGATTGTCCAAGTGTGGAACGGCGGCCTGTCGATTCAGGGCGGAATCGCGGGCGCGCTGGTGGCGGCCATTTGGTATCTGCGCCGACACCGACTGAGCTTCTTGCATTTTGCGGATATTGCCACGCCGGGCATTCTCTTGGGGCAGAGCATCGGGCGGGATGCCGACTTCATGAACGGCAGCGCGTTCGGCGCGCCCACGCACAAGGGATTTGGCGAGGTCTATCCGCCGGGCACGCTCGCGTATGAGACCTATGGAAACCAGCCGCTGTGGCCCGCAGTGACGTGGGAGGGCATGGTGGACGTCGCCCTGTTCGCGCTGTTGTTCGTGATCTTACAGCGCAAAAAGGGCTGGCCCCTCGGCTTTCCGTTTGCCTACTATCTCGTGGCGTACAATGCGTGCCGCTTCTTTTTGGAGATGTTGCGCGGGGACTCTCCACGCGGCGTCTTCGGCTGGGATGCCGCACAGTGGACGGCGCTCGTGTCGGTCGCGGTGGGGCTGGGGCTTTTGGTTTGGGTGTTTCTGAAGGAGAAGCGAAAGACGCCGCTCGGCGTCCCCGAAGCCACGGGCGAGGACAAATGAAAAAGGCGGAGCCCCTATCATCGGGCGCTCCGCTTTTGTTTTGGGCTTAATGTGGGGTTGAGCGCGTTCCCGCTCAGCGCGCGGACGTCAGCGCTGCGGATCCCGTCTCGCGAAAGCTGCACGTGATCTGAAGCGCTTTTCGGATGTCGTCCGCCACCTTCGCATCCGCCGTGTCCTCCGCGATGTCCTGAATCCTGCGGCGGGTTTCAATTTGAATCTCGCCGCCTTTGCCCCTCGACACCTCGTGCGGCTCGACGCCGAGTTCGAGTGCGAGCCATCTCGCGAGGCGAAGCAATAGGGACAGTTTCTTGGCGCGAGGATCTCGGTGATCAAAGCGGACGACCTGAGCCACGAGCTGCCATTCGGCGGGTCTGAGTCCATACAGGTCCGAGTGAAGCACCAGATACGCGGCGTGATCGCGCCATCGCTCGGGATGGACAAACGCGCCCGCGCCTTCGAGCTGAGCGGCCGTCCAAAGCACCAACCTGTCGCTTTGGTCGAGATGGAGACGCGCTGACAACTCCGCCCCGAGCCGCATGGCCATGTCGGCAACCGCGCTTGCCGCGGCGCGATCGATCCGAAAGTGGCTCTGGAAATTCCGGATACTGAACTCCAGCACCGAGGGCACCACAGGATTGGCGGATCCGAGCAGACGTTCGAACAAAAGCCCTTCTCGGATGCCGCACCGGCTGACGAAGACCGATGGGGGCTTCAGGGTTCGCACGAGCGTCGCCAACACGGCTAGCCCCGTGGTGATGATTTCCGCCCTGTGCTTCGCGATGCCTTTCATCTTGCGCCGCTTGTTCACGCTCATCTGCTGAAGTTGCTTGAGCTTCACCTCGACGTACGAAGCGGGGAGCTCAAAGCCGTGCAGCCGCGGCGTCTTCCGGTGTGTTTCTGCCAGAAACAGTTTTGCCAACGCGCGCGCAGTTCCGCCGAGTCCAATGAACGGAAGGAGTTCGCCCTGGCGCACCCACGCGTGTTCCGCGAGCGCTTCCGCTGCTTGGTCGCTCGCCATTCTGACGCAAGCCTGTTCGCCGTATCGGCCGAACATCTCGCGGAGGTTAAGCGCTCCGTAAGGCAGGCTCGTCGCGCGGATCAGCGCGCGGTCCCGCATGAGCGCGATCTCGCTTGACGCTCCGCCGATATCGAAAATGACGGCATTTTGCACCGGCATGGTGTTGACCACGCCAAGAAATCCATACCGCGCTTCCTCTTCGCCCGTGAGAATGCGCAAGCGGAGGCCGGTCTCCTCTTCGATCTTCTGCTTCACGTCGTCACCGTTCTCAGCCTGGCGAAGTGCCGCCGTCGCAACCGGCATCCATTCGTCGACGTCGTGCAACACGCCTTGCCGCACGAACTGGCGCAGGCAGACGATGGCGCGTTCGACACTCGCGTCCGTCAGGCGGCGGTTCCCTGTCATGCCTTCGGCCAGTCGGACGTTCTGCTTGACTTCATACACGGGGCGATACGATTCCCCGTCGATCTCGAAAATGGACATTCGGCACGAGTTCGATCCGAGATCGACGATGGCCACGCGATTCGACATCGGTTCTTCTCACATCCACCGTTTCGCGATTTGACTTCATTTCAATCCAATGTACAGCCTCTGCAAGGCAATCGCAACGCCAGCCGAGTCAACATTTGGCGCGCCGGGCGGAGCATACGGTCGAATGGCCCGGTCACACTACAGGTGTCATCACCACCACATGAGGAGGGAATGCAAGATGGCAAACAACTCGGGTAGCAATCGCACGCTCGTTCCGCAGGCTTCGAAGGCGCTGGATCAGATGAAGTACGAGATCGCGACGGAGTTCGGGGTGAATCTTGGCCCGGACACCACCTCTCGCCAGAATGGTTCGGTGGGTGGCGAGATCACGAAGCGCCTGGTGGCGTACGCGGAGCAAAGCCTCGCGGGCCGCGCGTAAACACGCGGCGAACGAGAACGAGCTGCCAACGGGATGTCCGTTGGCAGCTCGTTTCATGGTGTCCGGATGGAGGAGAGGAGATGGGGGAGCTCGGCCATCGACCGAATGGCCGCGCTCGGCGCGCGCCCGTAGGGAAGTGTGCCGCCATCGGTTCGGCGGAGGAGACAGGCGCGAAATCCGAAGTGTTCCGCGGCGGCGGCGTCCCAGTCGTTGCTCGACACGAACACGACGTCCCGCTTTTCCGCTTTGAGCACTTGAAGCGCATGCTGATAGGCGCGGCGCGCAGGTTTGTAGGTACGAACGGGATCCACGCTCACGACGTGATCGAACGCAAAGAGAAGGCCGTGCCGGGACAACGCCGACTGGAGCGCGCGCAGCGTGCCATTCGACAGGATGGCAAGTCGCTCGCCGCGAAGCCCCTGAAGGCCCTCTGCGACGTCGGGGAACAGAGGCAGGAGGTCTTGCGCACGGGCGATTCGCTCCACGGACTCTGACTCGAAGCGCCCCTGCAAGACGTGCGCCACCGCGTCGCGCGTCACGCGGTCGAAGTCGCGATACGTTTCGGTGAGCGCCGCATGCCACGCCAGTTGAACCTGGACATTGCGAATGTGGGCCGCGAGTTGGGGGGCCTCATCCGCTGGGATACCTTCCTTCATCAGAGCCTGCGCCATGCCACCGTGCCAGTCGAAGAGCGTTCCATAGGCGTCAAACAGGACGAGCACAATCCGTCCTCCTTCTCTAGACCCCGCGCGCGTTTGGGTCCCAGATGACCTTGTGAAGCTGCAGGTTCAGCTTCACGTCGCGCAGGCGATGCTTCAGGATGAGCGCCACGAGATCCCGAGGCGGCATGGTCTCCCACACCGGGCTCATCAGGATGGTGGCTCGCGTGGGATAGGACTCCATAACCTCTAGGGTGCGCGCGAAGTCGCGTTCGTCGGCGATCACGAATTTCACCTCGTCTCGTTCAGACAGGGACGTCAGGTGCTCGCCGATCATGCGGCCCTCTTCTCCGCTCGCGGGCAGCTTGTAGTCCACGATGAACCGCACCACCTCGCGCAGGCGCGCCGACGCGTCGCGAAACCGGACGTACGGGCGCACGTCGATGGCGCCGTTCGTCTCGATGTGCACGTCTCGAACCCACTCGATACCCGCGATGGCCTCAATGAGCAACTGCGACTTATGCCGGTGAATGAGGGGCTCGCCGCCCGTGAGGCACACGTTCGGCCAGCCAAACGCCTCGACCTGCTTAGCGATCTCCCGAAGCGTCGCGTGAAAGGCTGGGCGCTCCGGCGCATAGCTGTACGGCGTGTCGCACCACGTGCAGCGCAGATTGCAGTGGAACACCCGCACGAAGGTCGTGGGGAAGCCTGCCCGCGTTCCTTCTCCTTCCACGGTCTCGAAGATCTCGACCATGGGCAGCGAGAGTTGGCCGGGATCGCCGCGCTTGGCCTCTTCGTAGGCGTCCTCCCACGGCGCGCGGAAGGAGGCTCCGGCGGCCTTCACGACATCCACGCCCGTTCCAGCGACGCCCGACTCGTCGGCGTCTCGTACAGCTCGAGCCGCTCGAGCCTTACGTCGCGATCTCGCCCGTACGCCTCAAGCGCGCGCTCGAGCTCTTCCCACATCCAGACGATCATGTTTTCCGCCGTCGTGTTCATTGGCGGCAGGACCTCGTTCAGGTATTGGTGATCCAGTCGGCGCTTGATGACGTCTTCGAAAAGGCGCTTGAGATCGCCAAAGTCCACGACGATGCCGATGTCGTTCACGCGCCCGCTCACGGTAATCACGAGCTTGTACGTGTGACCGTGAAGATTGGCACACTTCCCGTCGTAGGCGTGAAGATGATGTGCCGCGTCGAACGTGAACTCCTTTGTCACGGCCACACGGCGGTCGTGATATTTTAACTGCGATCTGTCAATATCGGAGCCGAGCACCTGCAGGCGGCCCGGAATACCATACGCGCTCACGCGTCTCACTCCTCGCAGAACTCCTGCCATGTTCGCCGCCGCGAGACTTCGCTCACACGACAGAGGCTGCCCCACGGGCGGATGCCCTGGCGACAGCCTGCGCGAAAACTCTGTGATGTATGCTCTACAGTGCGCGATCCCGCGACGAACACTTGTATCGGCGCTGATATTCATCGCAATCCGAGTCGGTGACCCACTCGTCGCCCCACTTTTGCACGGCTTCCATGACCGGGCGAAGCGCCTCGCCCTTTGGCGTCAACTCGTACACAATACGCACGGGCGTTTCCGCGTACACCCGCCGAACGACCAGCCCGGCCCGTTCGAGCTCTTTGAAGCGCTCGGCCAACATGCGGTCGCTCATGTTGGGAATCATATCCGAGATATCTTTAAAGCGCTTGGGCCCTTCGAGCAAGACGCGAATGATGAGCCCGGTCCAGCGCTTGCCGAGCAATGCAAACGCCCATTCGAATCGGGGGCAAATCTGCTCATGGTTGCCCATGACCATCATCTCCCTAAGCTATTCTAGCACAATTCCAGCGAAACTCGCACATCATCTGCCGATTTCGCGATCGGCGTTGCACATCCCAGTGCGTTCTGGTACATCGGAGGAAGACGTCCAGCGGAGGAGTGGAGATCTTGGCGCAAAGGGACCTGCATTTGCCCTCGCCGCGCCACGTCCATGCGTCGTGGCGGGCGAAGCTTCAAGCGCGGCTCGACGCGCTCGCCAAACCTACGGGCAGTCTCGGCTCCCTCGAACCCGTGCTTTGCGACATCGCGGCCATCCAGGCCACGGAGCATCCGCGCGTCCGCCGCCCGTTCTTTCTGCTGTTCGCGGGCGATCACGGCGTGGCCAAGGACCGCCCCATCTCGCGCTACGGCCAGCACGTGACGGAGGAGATGGTGAACCACATCGCCTCCGGCCGCAGCGTGTCCACGGTGTTGGCGAGATCGTTTGGGGTCCCTTGGCGCGTCTACGACGTCGGCATGGTGTCCACGCCCAGCCATCCGGACGTTCGGCGGAGCAAGGTGGCCGCCGGCACTCGCGACTTCACGCGCGGGCCAGCGATGACCCTCGACGAGTGCGCGGAGGCGATTCGGATTGGCATGCAGGCCGTGCGCGACGCGCGCGAGGACGGCGCGGATCTCGTGATCCTCGGCGAGATGGGCATCGGCAACACGACCGCGGCCAGCGCGCTCTCCGCTTGGCTCCTCGGCGTCGATGTCGATCTCGTCGTCGGGACGGGCACGGGCATTCGCGAGCAGGCGCTCGCCGAGAAGCGCCTCGTGGTGCGCACCGCACTCACCGTATGGGGCGAGCGCGAGCTCTCGTTTCCGGCGGGTGACGCGCGCTGGCTGGCCGGGCTCGCGCACCTGGGCGGCCTGGAGCTGGCGTCCATCTGCGGCGCCATTCTCGAGGCCGCCGCCATCGGGCTGCCGGTTCTCCTGGACGGCGTGCTCGTCGGCGCCTGCGCCCTGTGGGCAGAACGCGCGCGCCCCGGCGTCCGCGATTTTCTGATTGCGGGCCACCTGTCGCCGGAACCGGCGCACGCGCTCTTGCTCGGCGAGCTCCGCAAGCGTCCCCTGCTGGACCTCGGCCTGCGCGTGGGCGAGGGCTCGGGCGCGCTCATGGCGTGGCCCATCCTGAGGGCGGGGCTCGACGTGCTCGAGGGCACCGCGATGTTTTCGGAACGAGCAAGGTCAGGGAGGGATGTCACATGAGGCTGTACACGCGCGGGGGCGATGGCGGCACCACCGCCCTCATCGGCGGCGAACGCAGGCACAAGGGCGACAGGCGCATCGAAGCGTACGGCGCGGTGGATGAAGCGTGCGCGGCGCTTGGGCTCGCCGCGAGTCTCATGCAGGACGAGCAGTTGTCGGACATGCGCCGTCTCGCGGTCTGGTTACAGCAGCGTTTGTGGGACGTGGGTGCGGATTTGGCGGCACCGCCTTCCGCAAAGGATTACGTGCCGAAGGTCGATCCGTCGTGGGTGGACGATCTCGAACCCCTCATCGACAAGTATCAGGAAGAGGGGCCGCCGCTCACGCAGTTTGTGTTGCGACAGGGAAGCCCTGCGGGGGCGGCGCTCCATTTGGCGTGCACGGTCGTCCGGCGTGCGGAGCGGGAGGCGTGGCGCCTCGCCGCGCAGGAACCCGTGCCGGAAGCGGCCCTGCGCTTTCTGAATCGCCTGTCGGATCTGTTGTTTGTCATGGCCCGCGCCGCAAACGCGCGCGCAGGCGTGGACGAGATCGCGTACGAGCACAGCCCCGTCGTCTTTCGCGACGGCAAGTGACGGACCGGCGCGCCAGGACACTTCCCTGGCGCGCGTCAAGGTTTAGGTCGCTTCCGCCCGAGGTTTCGTATCCGACCGAGGATTCAATGCGCCAGCTGGAAGTCGCGCTGCCAGCCGCCGTCCATCAGCCAGGTGTACAGCGGCGCGGACCTCAGGTACCACGTGCGCGATCCTTCGGTGAACGTCACGACGTCTGGCACGTGCTGGATGTCCTTGGACAGCGGTTCGCCCCGGCCTGAGAAGTAGGTGGTCGGCATCAGCGTGGCGGTTGCGCCGGACGCGAGTGTGAGGAACACCTCAGGCGGATCGATATTGGCGTTCACAATGATAGGTGGGCCGGGAAGCTTCGGGATGTTCACCTGCACGGGTCGGGCCTGCTTCATCCATTTCGCGATTTCCGCCTCGACTTGGGCGGGGTGGATGGGCTCATACCTGACTCCCGCCAGGCCTGCGGTGATGGACACGCTGCGCATCTCCTGCGCCGCAGGAATCGGCGGATGGGAAGAAGATGGGCTCACGCTCGCTCGGAGGGGCCCCGAGCTTCCAGAGCCGACAGCCGCAGCCGCGACAGGGGCGCTCGTGGCGAGGCAAGCGGCAAGCAACGCGACCTTTCCCCACATGCGCATGACCTCCTTTTTTTTTCTGGAGACGTGTGTCAACCGCATTGTGTGACACGCATGCCGTTTGACAAGCCATCCGCCCGCATCTACGATGAAACTCGATCCATGTCGCTGGGTGCTTCGCGCGGCAACGCGGCGAAGAGAATAGGGAAGCCGGTGAGAGTCCGGCGCGGTCCCGCCACTGTGAACAGGAAAGCGGGCTCTATCGAGCCAAGCCGCGACGCCACTGCCGTCTGGGTGGGAAGGCGCGCGGACGAAGACCTGTGAGCCAGGAGACCTGCCCAGCGACACGCGGGCGCCCTTCGAGGAAAGGCGCGTGCACGCGCGCGGGCATTTACGTCCGCCATTTCTTCGAATGGGACCGCTCCACGCACAGATTGGGGGGTCCACACGTGTTGAAACGTCCGTTGTTCCAAGGAACGGCGCTGGCTGTGGCGCTTGCGCTCGGCGCCACCGTCTCAGGTTGCGGCACGCCGCAGGCCACGCAAAACAGCCTCACCACGAATTCGAGCGCAGCGTCTGCCATCTCGTATCCCATGACCGTGAAGGACGACATGGGGAACACCGTCACCCTGAAACACCAGCCGATGCACATCGTGTCCGGTTCGGAGGGCACAGACGAGATCCTCGTGTCCCTCGTCCCTAAATCTCGCATTGCGCTCGTGACGACGATGGCGTCCAATCCCGAGTACTCGAATGTGGTCGCCCAGGTCAAGGGGATTCCCGCTTGGAGCGGGGACGACCCAGAGCAGGCGCTGGCCGTCCATCCCGATCTCGTCCTGGAAGCGGGCTACGTCACGAAGACCGTGCTCAATCAACTTCACCAGGCCGGCGTACCCATGTATGTGTTCAGCCTGAATGACTTCAACTCCATCGCCGACATCGAGCGGAACATCCTGACGGTCGGCCGCCTCGTCGGCGAGCCCGCCAAGGCCAATGCGGTCGTCGCCAACATGAAGCAAGACATCGCACAAATCGAAGGCGCGGTTCAGGGCCAACCGCGGCCCACCGTTCTCGACTACGGCTCGTACGGCTATACGGCCGGGCGCGACACGACCGTCGACGACATCATCCGCGACGCGGGCGGCGTGAACGTGGCGCACATCTTGAACGGGTGGCAGAAGATCACGGACGAGCAGATTGTCAAGTGGAACCCGGACGTGATCATCGACTCGTCCGACGACGCGGCCTTCCTGAAGAAACTCGCCTCCGATCCGGCGCTCCAGTCGGTCACCGCGGTGCGCGAGCATCACCTGTACGCCATCAACAGCGCCGATATCTCCTCGGTGTCACAGTATGTCGTCCGCGCCGTGTACGACGTCGCGAAGGTGCTGCATCCCACAGCACACCTGAAGGCGCCGAAGGTGATGGCATGACCAGGCGCCGCGCCTGGGCCTTTGGAGCGCTTGCCTTCACGCTCCTCGCCTCGGCCGCGCTTGAAATCGGCATCGGGCCTGTGATCATCCCCTTTTGGCAGATCCCGGCCGACACGTGGGCGTACTTCGCAGGCCATCGCGGTCTTGATGCGGTGGTCGTGGGGGCCATTCGCTGGCCTCGGCTCGTCGTGGCCGTGTTGGCGGGATCCGCGCTCGCGCTCTCAGGGGCTGTGCTTCAGGCCATCCTGCGCAACCCCATGGCGGACCCGGGCGTCATCGGCGTGTCGAGCGGCGGCGCGCTCGGGGCCGTGATCGCCGTCTCGACGGGGCTCGCCGCGCGCACCCAAGTGGCCACGCCCGCCTTGGCCTTCGCTTTTGGCCTGGCGGTGGCTGCTATCATGTACCGGCTTGCGACGAGCGCGCGGCGCACCGACATGTACCGGCTGCTTCTCGCGGGCGTCGCCCTGAGTTCGCTCTGCAGCGCCATCATCACGGCCATCCTCGACCTATCCCCACTCCAGGAGATGCAGCAGATGATGTTTTGGCTGTTCGGCGGCCTGGACGGATCGAACTGGACGGAGGCCGCGACGGTTGCGGCCGTCAACGCGCTAGCCATGCCCGTCTTTTTGCGCCTCGCCTTTGCGTACGACATTCTCACGACGGGCGAGGAGCACGCGGAGGCGGTGGGCGTGGACGTGGAGCGCATCAAGCGCGTATCCCTCGCCGTGGCGGCGCTCATCGTGGCGGTGGCCGTGAGCACGACGGGCGTCATCTCGTTTATCGGCCTCATCGTGCCGCATATCCTGCGGCGCCTCATGGGCCCGAATCACCGGCCGCTCCTCGCCGCATCCGCCCTGGGCGGCGCAGTGCTGCTCACGCTGTCCGATCTCGTCGGCCGGACCGCGGTTCAGCCGGCGGAATTGAACGTCGGCATTGTGACGTCGTGCCTCGGCGTGCCCTTTTTTCTCTACCTGTTGTACCGACATGGCCGTGGAAGGGACGCGGGCCTATGATCCAGATCCAGCATCTCGACTGCCATCCCATTCTGCGGGACATCTGCGCGGAATTTGTCCCAGGTGAAATGGTGGGCCTGGTGGGCCCCAACGGCGCGGGCAAGACCACGCTCCTGCGCGCGATGGCAGGCGTGCTTCGCCCGACGGGCGGCGCAGTTCAGGTCATGGGCGAGCCCGTCCATGCGCGCGAACCCAGCTGGCGCGCTCGCCGCGTGGCGTATCTGCCGCAGTTTCTCGCGGACGACATTCCCTTTACCGTGCGCGAGTTTGTCGAGATGGGGCGATACAGCCACGCGCCGCGCGGTGTGCTTGGCAGGGGGGACGCGGCCGCGGTGGACGACGCGCTCGCCGTGATGGGGCTCGTGGGGTACCAAGACACGCCGCTCGCGAATCTTTCCGGGGGCGAGCGACAGCGGGCGGCCATTGCACGCTGCCTGGCCCAGGAGGCGCCGATTTTGCTCCTGGACGAGCCCATCGCGAGCCTCGACATCCATTATCAGCTCGACATCCTGGCCAGGCTGCGCGCCCTCGCCGGGGAAGGCCGCCTGGTCATCATCGCCCTTCACCATCTGGAACTCGCTCTCGCTCACTGTCACCGCACGGTCTGCCTGCACCGTGGCCGGCTGGTCGCCGACGGATCGCCCGACGAGGTGTTCACGCCTGAGCTTCTGCGCGCCGTCTTTCGCGTGGATGCGCGCCCGTTTCGCGATCCGCACACGGGGGCCGTGCGCCTCAGCGTCAGCGCGGCGATCCCCAGTACTCCTGAATGATGTGGACCAGATTGTGCACGGTGACCGAGTGCAGCCACACGCGCCCCGGCCCCGTCAGCTCCACCAGGAACAGCCCGTCTCCCGAGAACAGCATGTTGGCGACGCCCTGCATGAGTTGGACGCGGTAGTCGATCCCGTCGGTGAACGCCGCGATGTGGCCGGGATGAACGAGGAGGCTCTCGCCCCGGGCGAGATCGCGCTCGACGATCTCGCCGTCAATCGAAAGAAACGCCATCCCGTCGCCTGCCAGGTGGGTCAGCGCCAGGCCGTTGCCGCCGAGAAACCGGCCGATGTTGAGCGTGACTTCCACGCCGTAGTCCACCGTCGATTCCGCGCAGAGAAAGCTGTGCCGTTCTGCGATCACGCGTCCATATTGGCGCAGCGGCAGCGCGAGGATGTGCCCAGGCATGCGCGTGGTGAACTGCACCACGGATTCGCCTCGCGCTGCGCGATAGTAGGTGAGAAATACGCTGTTGCCGCTCAGCGCCCGCCGAAACATGCCGGCAAGGCCGCCCGGCGCCCGCGTCTCCATGTACGTGCCGGGCGTCATCGAGAGCAGGCACCCCGCCTCCGAAAACACGCTTTCTCCCGGTTCGAGCCGAACCTCGAGAGTCTGCATGGTGGTGCCGTGAATGTGGTAATCCATCGGCCATCCTCCCATCCCCACGCGCTCGAGCGTGGCCGCAATTCCGTTTGGGCCATCGTACCATAGGCGGGGCGCGATGCGTGTCCGATCGCGTCGACTTGACGCGATCGCGAGACATTTATACAATGTAAATGTTAAACGGTAGAAAGATTAGCTCGTTATAAAGATTTGGCGATTTGAACGATTGAACATCAGGAGGATCGCGGATGAGAGGGGACATGGATGCGCTGACCCAGCGGTTTGCACAATCGCTCGGCGTACTGGCGCAGGAGTTCGGCCCGCATTTGCTGAACCGCCTGCACACGGGCCTCACCGCGGGTCAGTTTTTCACCATGCAGATGATCCGGCGCGAAGGGCGGCTCAAGGTGTCGCAGCTCGCGGAGCGGCTGGAGGTGACGCCGAGCGCCATCACCGTGATGATTGACCGCCTCGAGCATCACGGCTACGTCTCTCGGGTCCGGGACGAGGAAGACAGGCGGGTGGTCGTGATTGAACTGACGGAGGCCGGGCGCGCCAAGCTCGCCGAGGTGGAGCAGGCGTGGTTCGAGATGATGCGGCAGATGGTGTCGCGGATTGAACCTGGGGCGTTTGAGCAGTGCGTCTCGGCGCTTGAGACCATGGTTGCTGCTGCGAAGCAGCTACGGATCCAATCGTGCGGCGAATCGTACGGGGAAGAGACTCCTCGTCAGGAGGTATGAACTTGAGCGCTTCGTATGAGGTGCAGAGGACGAATCAGATCACCGGGTCGCGCAAGTGGTGGGCGTTTGCCACCGTGCTCGTGACCATGTTCTTCTCGTCGCTGGATCAGACCGTCGTGTCCACGGCCATGCCGACGGTCATCAGTGACTTGCACGGGCTGAACCTGTACACGTGGGTGTTCACTGCGTACATGATCACGTCGTCCATCACGGTGCCCATCTACGGAAAGCTGTCGGACGTGTTTGGGCGTAAGCCGTTTTATTTGTTCGGGCTCGTGATGTTTGGCATCGGATCCGCCATCTCGGGCCAGGCCCACAGTATGTTGGAACTCGTCTGGGCCCGCGCGGTGCAAGGCGTCGGCGCTGGGGCCATGATGAGCATGCCGCGGGCAACCATCGGCGACATCTTCTCGCCGAAGGAGCGCGCGCGTTGGATGGGCGTGATGATGGCTGTGTTTGGGCTCTCGAGCATTGTCGGGCCGGCCATCGGGGGGTTTATCACAGACAACTGGTCGTGGCGATGGGTGTTTTACGTCAATCTGCCGTTTGTCGTCGTCGCCATCGTCGGCGTGGTGTTCGCGCTGCCCACGGTTCGGACCAAGGATCAGGTCAAGGTCGATTGGCAGGGGGCGGCGCTCCTCACCGTCGGACTCGTGCCCATCCTTCTCGCGCTGACCTGGGCGGGGAGCAAGTATCCGTGGGGATCGCTTGAAATCGTCGGCATGTTGGCCGGTGGTGCGCTGGTCCTGGTGGCGTTCGTCTTCTGGGAGATGCGTGCGCCGGATCCGCTCGTCGCGCCGTGGCTGTTTCGCAACCGGGTGTTCACCACGTCGCTCGTGCTGCAGTTGCTCGTGGGCATGGCGATGTTCGGAAGCCTGATGTACCTGCCCATTTTTGTGCAGGGCGTGATCGGCCTGAACGCGCAGAACAGCGGTTGGATCATGACGCCGATGATGGGCGGGTTCATGGTTGGGAGTATGGTTTCTGGACAGGTGATGTCCAAGACGGGGCGGTATCGCTATGTGGCGTGGCTTTCGGGCGCCGTCATTGTCGTGGGTTCCATCCTGTTGAACCGAATTGACGTGCACACGTCGTGGCCCACCATCATGGTGGACATGGTCGTCCTGGGCCTAGGCATTGGCGCCTTGATGCCGCTCATGAACATGGCGGTGCAAAACGCCTTTCCGTATCGCGTGATGGGGACGGTAAACGCGAGCCAGCAGTTCGTGAGTTCGCTCGGCGGCGTGATTGCGTCACCCGTGTTCGGAACGGTGCTGAACCACGCGTTTTCGCGCAAACTTGGCGAATTGCTTCCGCCTTCTCTGTCGACGATGAAATCGAACATGGGATCGCTCAACCCGCAGGCGCTGCTCACGTCGCAGGCGCAGAAGGCGATTGCTGCCGAATTCGATCGGCTCGGTCCGGCCGGTGAAGCACTGTATCACCAGCTGATGCAGGCCGTCAAGCTGTCGTTGACCTACGGGATCCAACAGCTGTTCTTGGTCGGGTTGGTCTTTTCCGCGCTCACGTTCATCGGCACGTTCTTCCTGCCGGAAGTGAAACTGAAGGGCGAGGAGTATTTTCGCAGCGAAGAGACAGAGGAACACGCGGGATAAGCCACGGCGGACGATGCCGCTCGAAGGGCTCAAGGAGGGGCCTTCGAGCGGCTCTTTTTTTGGGGGACTAAACCATAGAAGGGCCGTTACAAACTGTTCAAGCTCGCGCCGCGGTTTGTTCAAAAACCTGCACGCAGAGCGCATTTTTTTCGAAGCGCATGGTGATACGATCCAGATGTAAGGAGCGCTCCAGATTTTCACTCGTGATCACGAGTCTAAGGGGGAGAGCACATGCCGAGTGAAGTCGCGTTGGCGCGATGGCAGTTTGGCATTACGACGGTGTACCACTTCTTCTTTGTCCCGGTGACCATCGGTCTCGTGTACCTGATTGCCATCATGGAGACCTTGTACGTCGCCAAAAAGGACGATCGTTACAAACAGATGGCCAAGTTCTGGGGGAAGATCTTTCTCATCAACTTCGCGGTGGGCGTGGTGACGGGCATTCTGCAGGAGTTTCAGTTCGGCATGAACTGGGCGAACTATTCCCGCTTTGTGGGCGACGTGTTTGGTGCGCCGCTCGCGATTGAGTCGCTGCTCGCATTTTTCCTCGAATCTACGTTTCTCGGCGTCTGGATGTTCGGATGGGATAAGCTCTCGAAGCGCATGCACGTGGCGTCCATCTGGCTGGTGGCCATCGGGACCACGCTTTCGGCGTTCTGGATCCTGACCGCGAATGCCTTCATGCAGCACCCGGTGGGCTACACGTTGAAGGACGGCCACGCAGAGATGTCGAGCTTCGGGGCGCTCATCACTAACCCGCAGCTCTGGTACGAGTTTCCGCACGTGTTTCTCGGGTCGCTCGTGACCGGCGCGTTCGTCGTGATGGGCATCAGTGCGTATCAACTGTTGCGCAAGCGCCACATCGAAGTGTTCCAGCCGAGCTTCGCGATTGCATCCATCGTGGCCGTGGCCGCGAGCTTTCTCGTGATGGTCGTCGGGCACGAGCAGGCGCAGTATCTCCTCGTGTCCCAGCCAATGAAGCTGGCGGCTTCGGAGGCGCTCTGGCAGACCAGTGGCAGCCCGGCCCCGTGGACGCTGTTCGCCATCATCCACGCTGGCGCGCACAAGAACACGTGGATGATTCAGATCCCGTACCTCCTCAGCGTGCTCTCTTACAACCGGTTGTACGGCAGCGTGCCCGGCATCCTCGAGCTCCAGCAACAGATGCAGGCGAGATATGGCGCGGGCAATTACATTCCCGACGTCCCGGTGATCTTTTGGAGCTTCCGCATCATGGTCTTCGCCGGTGCTCTGATGTTCCTCGCCTCCGCATGGGGCGTGTGGCGGATCATTCGCAATCGATTGGTTCCTAGCCGGCGCTACCTGAAGTGGATGCTCTGGGCCACGTCCTTGCCCTTCATTGCGAACACCATGGGCTGGATCATGACCGAAATGGGGCGGCAGCCGTGGGTGGTGTACGGCCTGCAGCTGACGCGAGACGGGGTGTCACCGACCGTGTCCGCGGGCGAGGTGCTCACCACGCTCATTGTCTTCACGGTGCTCTACGGTCTTCTTGCCGCGGTGGACCTGTTCCTCATCGCGCGCGTCGTGCGACAAGGGCCGGTGGAAGACGATCACGGCGATGAATCCGAGTCGCTTTCGCCGGTGGCGCTTTGATAGGCGTGCGACGAGCCTTAGGAGGTGCGCGAGATGACGCTTGAATCGTTCTGGTTTGCGATCATCGCCGTGTTGTTCATCGGTTTCTTCTTCCTCGAGGGCTTCGACTACGGGGTGGGCATCCTGGTCCCGTTTCTCGGCAAGACGGATAAGGAACGCAGGCTGCTCATCAACACCATCGGGCCGTTCTGGGATGCCAACGAGGTGTGGTTCATCACGGCGGGCGGGGCGATGTTCGCCGCCTTTCCCGGCTGGTATGCCACGCTGTTCAGCGGATTTTACATGGCGCTCTTTCTGCTCCTGGTGGCGCTCATCGGGCGAGGTGTCGCCTTCGAGTTTCGGAGCAAGGTGGAACATCCGGCTTGGCGGAGGTTCTGGGACTGGGTCATCTTCGGCGGCAGCCTGTTGCCACCACTCCTTTGGGGCATTGCCCTCGCCAACATGATGCACGGCGTCCCGATTGATCAGCACAAGAACTACGTCGGATCGTTCTGGGATCTCATCAGCCTGTACTCCGTCCTGGGCGGGGTGAGCATGACGCTCCTCTTCGTTTTGCACGGGGCGCTCTTTATCTCGCTCAGAACGTCCGGCGTGCTGCAGGAGAGGGCTCGTGCCGCCGCCATGGCCGTGGGCGCCTGGGCGACGGCGCTCACCTTCCTGTTCGTCGTGCTGAGCTATCTCGAGACGGACATGTTCACTCGCCGAGGCATCGACCCGGGCGTCGTGCCCATCCTCGCCGGCTTGGCCCTGTTCTCGGTCCAGTTCTTCATTCGCGCAAAGCGGGACGGGTGGGCGTTCTTCATGACGGGGCTGACCATCGTTCTTTCCACCATCACGGTGTTCATGGACCTGTTCCCGCGGGTGATGGTCAGCTCGCTGAACCCGGCCTGGAGCCTGACGATTTACAACACGGCGTCGAATCCGTATTCCCTGAAGGTGATGACCATTGTCGCGCTGACGGTGGTGCCGTTCGTGCTCCTGTACCAGGGATGGAGTTACTGGGTGTTCCGGAAGCGTCTGTCGAGCGATCATCCGCTCGAATACTGAGGAACGAAGGTGAAGCCCATGCGTTCCGTCACTCGTCACCTGCCTGTCGCGACGCGCCAGGAACGACGTACGTTTCTGCTCGCATCCGCCGCGTCCGCGCTCGCGGGGCTCATGGTGCTGCCGCAGGCGTGGTACCTGTCGCGGGTTGTGAGTTCTGTATTCCCGCGTGCGAACGGGTCACACGCGTGGCTCGCCGCGCTCACCGCGTTCTTCGCCGTCATTGCGGCGAGAGCGCTCCTGATGGCAGCCGCCAAGTGGCTGTCTCAGCGCTTCGCCTCGCATGTCAAACGGCGCATTCGGCGCGAGATGGTGGAGCAAATGGCTGCGCTTGGGCCGGTGGCGGTGCGCCGCCATCCGGCCGGAGCGTGGCGGACGTGGCTCACGGACGGGATCGACGGAATGGACGCGTATCTCGCGAGCTACCTCCCGCAAGCCGCCGCTTCTGCGGCCGTTCCGATGGCCATCCTCGCGTTTGCCGCGATCGAGGATCGGTTGACGGCGGTCATTCTTGCGGGGACGGTGCCTTTCATGGTGCTGCTGCTCGTCCTCGTGGGACAGGCGGCGCAGAAGGCCACCGACAGGCGGTTTGAGGCCCTCGAACGGCTCGGCGGCCATTTCCTCGACGTGGTTCGCGGGCTTTGGACGCTGAAAGTGTTCGGGCGCAGCCGAGCGCAGGTGGAGATCATTGAGCACGTGGCGGACGACTACCGGCGGACGACGATGAAGGTGCTCCGGCTCGCATTTCTGTCCTCGCTCGTGACGGAGCTTTTTACCATGGTGAGCATCGGCCTCGTGGCCGTCTCGCTCGGCATCCGCCTCTTGAGCGGCCACATGGATTTCGCCGCGGCGCTCGTGCTGCTCCTGCTCGCGCCGGAGTATTACTTGCCGATTCGCACGGCGGGTGCCCAGTATCACGCAGCGCGGGACGGCGTGGCGATGCTCGAGCGGCATCGCGAGGTGCTTGAGACGCCCATACCGGCCATGCCAGCGCGCGACGGAGGCCGGACGCCGCTTTTGAGCCCTAAGGGCGTCACCATCGAGTTTCGTCACGTCACGGTCCGCTACCCCGGCGCCGCGAAGCCCGCGCTTCAGGACGTCTCGTTCCGGATTGGCCCGCGCGAGCTGGTCGCAGTCGTCGGGCCGAGCGGCGCGGGCAAGAGCACGCTCCTCGCCGTGCTGCTCGGCTTCATCCGGCCGGAGTCAGGCGAGGTGCTGGTCGGCGGCGTGCCGCTCGACGAGATCGATCTCGGCGTGTTTCGCGGTCATCTGGGTCTCGTCGCGCAGGAGCCGGCGTGGTTTCACGCGACGATGCGCGACAATCTCACGTGGAACGAGGCGCGATCCGACGAGGAGATTCGGGAGGCGCTTTGGATGTCGGGGCTTGACGAGGTCGTCGAGCGGTTGCCTGGCGGCGTCCGCGCGGAGCTCGACGGCGAGCGGGTGCAGCTTTCGGGCGGCGAGCGGCAGCGGCTGGCCCTGGCGCGTCTGGTCCTCCGGAGGCCGGCCGTGGCGCTGCTCGACGAGCCGACGAGATCGCTCGATCTCGCCACCGAGCGCGCGCTTGAAGAGCGGCTTTTGCCGTGGCTGAAGGAGCGCACGTCGCTCGCCGTCGCGCATCGGCTGAGCCTCGCGCTCGCGGCGGACCGCGTGCTCGTGTTGGACGGAGGCCGCGTCATCGAGGAGGGGCGGCCGGAGGCGCTGCTCCAGGCAAACGGCGCCTTTCGAGCGATGGTCCGCCGGTACCGCGGCGAGGAGGTGTCCGCATGATGCGCCACCTTCGTTGGATGCGTCGCTGGCTGCGCCCGGCGCGGGGTCGCCTGCTCGGCAGCTTGGGCCTGTCGATGGGCACTGCGCTTGCGGCCACGGCGATGATGGCCACGGCCGGGTATCTCATCTCGGCGTCGGCGCTTCGCCCGCCCACCATCCTGATGCTCTGGGTGCCGATTGTCGCCGTGCGGTTCTTCGGCACGAGCCGGGCGGCCATGCGCTACCTGGACCGACTCGTCTCGCACGACGCCATTTTGCGCCTGGGGGCGCGGCTTCGTGCGCTCGTCTTCGCCCATCTGGACGCTCAACCCGACGCGTGGCTCGGGCGCAGGACGGGTGAGGCGCTCGATCTCGTCCTCGCGGACATGGATCGGCTGCAGAATCTGCTTCTCCGCCTGGCGCTTCCGCTGGTGAGTGCCACGGGCGCGAGCGCCGTCACCGCAGTGTGGCTTTGGCGGATCAATCCGCGACTTACGGCCATCTTTACCGCTGGCGTGCTCCTGGTGGGTGTGATCCTGCCGGGACTGCTGCATGCGCTGACGGCCCGGTGGCAGAAAGCTCGAGACGCCCTGCGGCGCGCCCGCACGGCCGCCCTGGACGATCTCGTCCGCGGGCTGGAGGAGGTGCTGGCGCACGGGGAGGCGGGCCGGGCGCTTGCGCGGCTTTGGGAAGCTGAAGCGAAGGAAGATGCCTTCACTGCGAGGCTCGATGCGGCGAAGGCGGCGGCAGAAGGACTGTCGTTTGCGGCGGCCATGGCGACCGTCGGCGGCCTGCTCGCGGAAGCCATTCGCCTGCACCTCGCGGCGTATCTGCCCGGCACCCTGATGGCTGCCATCGCGCTCGCCGCCGTGGCCTCGTTTGAACCGTGGCTCGCGCTCGGATCCATTCACGCGGAGGCGCGCGAAATGGCCGTGTCCGCCTCTCGGTTGGCAGGGGCCGCGCCTCTCGCCGTGCGCCGCCGGGACCCGGAGCCGGAAGCGGCGATGTGCGAGGGCGACGTTTCCTCCGCAAACACGGTCCTGTCCATCAAGGGGCTTAGCTGTCGCCGCGGCGCTCTTTGGGCCCTCCAGGGAATCGATCTCGAGGTCAAGCGCGGCCAGCGCGTCGCGATCGTCGGGGACAGCGGCGCGGGGAAGACGACGCTGCTCGAGGCCGCCCTGGGTCTCATCCCCATCGAAGAGGGCGACATCCGCTGGTTCGGGCGCCCCATCGAGGCGTGGTCGGACGCGGATCTTCGCCGACTCGTGACCGCGGTGCCGCAGGACGCGTATCTGTTCCACACGTCCCTGAGGCAGAACCTCCTCTTAGCGCGCCCCGACGCGACGGACGAGGACATCGCGCGGGCGCTCGAGGTCGCGCAAATTGAAGATCTCGTGGCGCGCTTGCCGGATGGCCTGTCCACCGTCGTGGGAGATCGAGGCTTCGCGCTTTCGGGCGGCGAGCGCCAGCGCATCGCCCTCGCGCGGGCCGTGCTCCGCGGCGCGGAAGTTGTGCTCTGCGACGAACCGACCGCTTCGCTCGACGTCGAGACGGAGCGGGCGTTCGTGGATGCGTTCTTCCGCGCGACGGAAGGAAGGACGGTCGTTTGGATCACCCACCGGCTGGTGGGGCTTGAGCGGATGGACGACATCCTGGTGATGCAGGGCGGTCGCGTGGTGGAGCGGGGGACGCACGCCGCGCTTCTGCGGCAGGGCGGCGTGTATCGACAACTCTGGGACTTGCAGCGCGACCGAGCGTTTGGCGCGCAAAACGGGCTCACAAGGATGTCCGCTGCGCCAACGCCGCGGCCGCAGCTTTCGGGTCGGGCGCCGACATGATGGCTGATACGACCGCGACGCCGTCTGCGCCTGCAGCCATGACCTCCGGCGCCCGCTCGACGGTGATGCCGCCGATGCCGACGATGGGAATGCGGACGGCGCGCTTGCAGGCGGCGAGCACATCCAGGCCCGTGAGGACGGCGTCGCCTTTGGTCGCCGTGGGATACACGGATCCGACGCCGAGGTAATCGGCGCCGTCCTGTTCGGCCTGCACCGCTTCGCTGACGGATCGCGCAGAAACGCCGACGACGAGCTCGGGAAAGCGAGATTTCACGAGGGAGGCGGGGAGGTCCGTCTGTCCCACGTGCACCCCGTCCGCGCCCGACAAAAGGGCGATGTCGAGCCGGTCGTTCACGATGAAGAGCGCGCCGTGGGCGGACGCGAGCTCCCGCAGGCGAAGGGCGAGCTTGAGCATGGGCCCGCCGTCCTCCTGTTTGCGCCGCAACTGCACGCAAGTCACGCCGCCCGCGAGCGCCTGCTCCACGATGGCCGCGACCTCCTCGTGGTCCGGGCGGTCGTCCGTCACGAGATACACGCGGAGCTTGTCCGTCCAGTCCCGCCTTGTCATCCCACTCATCCTTTCCGAATGCGCGCCCGGGCGTCGACGTCGCCTGGGGTCACGGCGTATAGCGCGTCAAGCAGCCGAACCTGAAAGCTCCCCGGTCCGCTCGCGCCCTCGGCTGCCATCTCGGCCGCCACGTTGAAACACGTGATGGCGGCGACGGTCGCCTCGAGGAGCCCGCCCTTGGTCCCATCCGAGACGGCCACAAAAGCGCCGATCACGGCCGTCAGCGAGCACCCGGATCCGGTGATGGCCGCTTCCCACGGATGGCCGTTTTCGAGCTGGTATACCACCTCGCCGTCCGTGACGAGGTCCCGCTCTCCCGTCGCCGCGACGACGAGGCCGCGATCGCCCGCGAACCGCATCATGGCGTCGACCAGTCCGGTCCCGGCAGCCTTGGCGTCGACGCCCGCCACCTCGCCGCCCGCGCCCGTGATGACGCCGATCTCGCCCTGATTGCCGCGCAGAACCTGGATGTTCCGCGCCTCGAGGAGCCGCATCGCCGCGTGGGTGCGGTACGGCGTGGCGCCGGCCCCGACGGGATCGAGCACAATCGGCACGCCGCGGCGGTTCGCAGCTTCGCTCGCGAGATCCATGCTCGTCACGACGTACGGGTCGAGCGTGCCCAGGTTGAGCGCGAGCGCCTGGGCGATGGCAACCATGTCCGCGACCTCCTCGTGCGCGTGCGCCATGACGGGCGAGGCGCCGAGCGCGAGTAGAGTGTTGGCTGCAACGTTCGTCACGACCAAGTTCGTGATGTTGTGGACGAGCGGGCGCTCCTCGCGCACGCGCTGGAGCCATTGTCCCATCTGCATGTGCAAATCTCCCTTCGGCTGAGCCAAATCTCAGAGTGGAGGAGCGGTCTCGGCAAACTGGTGGCCATCGAACACGTACATCCGCCCGGCCTCCACCCGCTCCGGCCAGACAGGGGATTGGCTGTGATCCGTGGGCCCATGCCCGCGGCCGACGTCCCAGTCCGCGGCCGCCGCGATGGCGCGCGAGATGTACGACTTCGCCGCGGCGATGGCCTCGAGCGGCCGAGCACCGCGGGCAAGGGCAGCGGCGATGGCGGACGAAAATGTACAGCCGGTGCCGTGAGTCTTGTGGCTCGGGACGCGGGGGGCGGCGAAAAACGTCCAGGTGCCGTCGTGGAACACCACGTCGATGGCGAGATGGCCCGCGCCTTCGAGATGTCCGCCTTTGACCACGGCATACTGCGCGCCGAGCCCTGCCAGCGCCTCGGCCGCCCGCGCCGCGTCCGCGAGCGAGCGGATGGGGATGCCGGTCAGTCGCTCTGCCTCCGGCGCGTTGGGCGTCGCGACGAACGCGAGCGGCAACATGCGCTCGATCACGGCCGCGACATCGTCCGGATGGAGCAGCGCCTCGCCGCCTTTCGCGATCATCACCGGGTCCACGACGATGGGGCAGTCGACGCCCGCGAGGATTTCCGCGACGGCGTCAATAGCGGCTCGATGACCTAGCATGCCCGTCTTGATGGCGTCAAAGCCCAAATCGTCGCGCACGGACTCGAGCTGCGCGCGCACGATGTCCACGGGCAGCGGATACACGGCCTGCACACCGACAGTGTTCTGCGCGGTGACGGCGGTGAGCACGCTCATGCCGTACACGTCGAACTGGTGGGCCGTCTTCAGGTCCGCCTGGATGCCTGCGCCGCCGCCCGAGTCGGATCCGGCGATGGTCAGCATGCGCGCCACGTGGCCGTCAGGGCGTCGAAACATCCTGCACCGCCTCCTTGGGAAGCCACGACTCGCCGCGGTACGCCATGTCGAAGAACCGGTACTCGAGGTGGCAGCTCGCGACGAACGCCGCCTCGACCCGGCGAGCCCGCTCGGGCGAGAAGTGGGCGGCCTCGCGATCGATCATCGCGAACAGGCGGTGTGTGGCGCCCTGCATGCCGGGATCGGCGTAGAAGCGGATCCATGCCGCGAAGGGGTGATCTGGCCGCTCCTCGAGGATGGGTTCGAGCCGCTGGCCGATCTCGACATACACGTGATGGCACGGCAGGATGGCCGCCACGAGTTCCGCGAAGTCGCCGCGCGCCGCCGAGGCCAGGAGGTGGCTCTCGTAGTGGTGCAGCGTGGGCAGCTTCGGCCAGCCCTCCACGTCCTGCGCCGTCGCCCCCGCGTAACTAAGCAGGTTGTCGTGCGCCTCGGTTTCGCCGCCGAGGAGAAGCGCCATGCGCCCGTGGAAGTCGGCCACGTCTTCGTGCCTTGGCGCGAGCGCCGCGGCATGCGCGAAGACGCGCAGATAGGTCTCCAGATACGGCTCGTCCTGGCTGACGTAGCGAATGGCCGCTTCTTTTGGAAGGTTCCCTTCGGCGATTCCTCGCACGAACGGATGGCGCACAATGGCGTCGAGAATGGGATTGGACATGGCAATGAGCGATGCGGAAAAGGACATGGAAAACGCCTCCTCTGCCGGAGGCCATAAGGGGAACACGGGAGGGGTCCCATGCGCCACTTTCCTACGCTGGCATTACCCAGGTCAGGTTCAAAGGGTTCGGGGTGTCCCCCGTCTCAGCTTTCGCTCCCCTAGTGGCATCCAAGCTCGTTTGCAATCTATCATAGCATCTGAGAGAACCGCTGGCCATGGCGGCCTGCGCTGGGGGCGTTTCCATGCGCGTGCGAGACGTGATCGCGGCCGTTGAATCGATGATGCCTTGCGATGACCGGGCCATCTCCGTCGACGGCCTCGTGTGCGGGGATGCGGAGGCGCCGGTGCGCGCCGTCGGCGTGACGTTTGTCGCATCCGTGTCCGCCGTGGAGGCGGCGCGGGCGAATGGGATTGATCTTCTGCTCAGCCACGAGGGCGCCTTCTTTCGCCACCAAGGCGATGCGCCCGCCAATGACGCCGTCGCTTCGCAGAAGAAGCGGCGCTTGCTCGATCTCGGCGTCGCGGTGTATCGCCTGCACGATCGGCCGCATCGCACGGCGCCCGACTGGATCGCCGAGGGGCTCGCGGAGGCGCTTGGGTGGGCGGCGGACGTGCGTCTGCGGCTTGCGGCGCCGTGCGACGTGCCGGTCTCCGTCTGGCCGGAAGGCCGGCCTATGGACGACGTGGTGCGGGAGGTGTGCGCTCGGCTCGGCCTGCCGCGCGTGCGCATCTCCGGACGCGCTGACGTGGTGCGCCGCGCCGCGCTTTTGCCCGGCTACCGGGGCACGGGCGATCTCGTCGCCCACGTGTTCCAAGAGACGGGCGCCGATGTGGTGTTGGTCGGCGAGGGGCCGGAGTGGGAGGCCATGGAGTACGCGCGCGATGCCGCCGAGCTGGGACTTTCCCGCGCGGTGTTATGGCTCGGTCACCAGGCGAGCGAGTCGCCGGGCATGCGCCGTATTGCGGAGGCTTTGAGGCTCCACTGTACCGTCCCAGTCTTGTGGTTGGATCAGCCCCAGGCGTACACGTGGTTTGAGGGCGGGGATGGCTGATGTATGCTCGGTCATCGAACCGCAAGTTTCACCACGGTTGAGGCGCCCGAGTCTCCATCGGCCCATCCCGAACAGTGGAGAGAGGATGAAGGTTCGTGTTCGACACCCTGTCTATCGCACAACTCGTGCGGTCCGTCGCACAAACGGATCGATTCCGCCGTTGGCGAGGCATTTCGCTCGCGCTGCTCGGCTCCGTATTGTGGGGCGTCTCCGGAACAGCGGCACAGGTTTTGTTCCACGCCTATCACGTCGGTCCGGCGTGGCTCGTCGCCGTTCGAATGGTAGTCTCCGGCGTGCTGCTCCTCGCTGCCGCCTGTTGGACCGCGGGTCCGGCCGCGGTTTGCGCGCCATGGCGATCCCGGGCGTCCGCGTTCCGGTTGACGATCTTTGGCCTCGCCGGACTCCTCGGCGTCCAGTACACCTACTTTGCCGCCATTCGGACGGGAAATGCGGCAACCGCCACCGTTCTCCAATACATGGCCCCTCTCGTCATTGTCGCGTATGGAGCCGCGCGATCTCGTCGACTGCCTTCGCATCTGGAAGCCATCTGCGCGGCGCTTGCCATGTCAGGTTGCTTTCTCTTGGTCACGGACGGCCATCTCGGGCGGCTCGCGGTCTCCGATGCCTGCGTGATCTGGGGGCTTTTGTCGGCCGTCGCTGTAGCCGTCTACACGCTGTATCCTGTACCGCTGCTTGCCACTTTCGGCCCGCTGGTGGTCACGGCCTGGGGGATGCTGATTGGCGGTTCCGCCATGGTGGCCATCGGCTTGCCTCACAACGGAATACCTGCGCTGCCTTTTGGCGGGTGGTTTCTCGTCGGCTTTGTCGTGTTGTTTGGCACGCTCGTCCCGTTCTATTTGTATTTGGCCAGCCTTCGCGACATCACGCCGGCGGACGCGAGCCTCGTCGCGAGCGGCGAGCCGCTGGCGGCGACTGCGCTCGCTGTGACTGTGCTGCATCAGCCCCTGACCTGGGCAGCGCTACTTGGCATGGGTTGTGTCCTTTTGACCGTCACGCTTTTGGCGCGGGCGAAGTCCTAGGTGATGAGTGCCCGCGCGCGGCCCGGGCTCGTCTGCCGAATGAGCGTTGTGGCGAAAACGAGGACCGTGTACAAGAGAACGCCGCCCTGCGTAGGAGCGGCGTTTTTCAGGAAGATACGAGCATTCCGTAGGAATTAGGTCAACTGAACCGTGGCTTGCGCGAGACTCAGCATTCCGCCTTGGATCACCATGTCCACGTTCTTGGTCAGGTTGGTAGGCACGTCGAATACGACGTTGCCCGACATGGGTCAACCGAGAGATGGATCCCTGCGAGTTAGAGCTCAACCGAAGTCGCCACGTGCGTACGCTGCTCACACGGATCCAATCGTCGTCGTTTTCCGTATCTTCCTCGGTCGAATTGCGGTAGAATGAAGGAAAACGAATCCAGAAAGGATGTGCGCGGCGTGGCTCACGAAGGACCCGCGAGGCACACGAATCGGTTGATTCACGAAAAGTCTCCGTATCTGCTCCAGCATGCCCATCACCCCGTCGACTGGTACCCCTGGTGTCCAGAAGCCTTTCAACGAGCCAAGCGCGAGTCGAAGCCCGTGTTTTTGTCCATCGGGTATTCGTAGCCCCTTCGGGGGCCCAAGGAGTTCCCTTCGACCTGCCATTGGTGTCACGTGATGGCCCACGAATCCTTCGAGGATGAGACTGTGGCCGCCATCCTCAACGAGCACTACGTCGCCATCAAAGTCGACCGCGAGGAGCGCCCGGACATCGATCACATCTACATGACCTATTGCCAGGCCCTGCAGGGTGAGGGCGGATGGCCGCTGACCATCATCATGACGCCCGACGGGCACCCGTTTTTTGCAGGAACTTACTTTCCCAAGACGCCGCGATACGGGCGCCCAGGGCTGATTCAGATCCTGCAGGAGATCGCCAGGCTGTGGCAGACGGATCGCGCGCGTCTGGAACGGGCGAGCCGATCCATGGCGGAGCGCATGCAGCCCCTGTTCGAGGGACAAGCGGGTGAGGCGCGCGGCAGGGAAGCCGCGGACCGAGCGTACCAGGCGCTCGAAGCGGCGTTTGACCACGAGTACGGTGGATTCGGCCCGGCACCGAAATTTCCCACGTTCCACCGCGTGCAATTTTTGCTGCGCTACGCGCGGCTGCGCCCGAACGAGCGCGCGGCAGCCATGGCGTTGTCCACGCTTCGCGCCATTCAGCGGGGCGGCATTGTCGATCACGTCGGTGGCGGCATGGCGCGCTACAGCACGGACCCGTTCTGGCGCGTGCCGCACTTTGAAAAGATGCTCTACGATAACGCGCTCGCACTCGCCGCGTATGCGGACGCCTACGTCCACGCCAAAGATCCGGCGTTCCTGCGCTTCGTCCGGCAGACCGTCGCGTTTTTCGATCGCGAGATGCAATCACCCGAGGGCCTTTACTACAGCGCGGTAGACGCGGATTCGGCGGGCGGAGAGGGCCGCTTTTACCTCTGGCGGCCGGAGGACGTGATCGCGGCACTCGGTCCTGAAGATGGAGAACTGTTCAACGCCTTCTACGACATCACGGAAGCCGGCAACTTCGAGGGCGCGAACGTGCCGAACTACATCGATCAGGATCCGGCGGCGTTTGCGGCTTCTCGCGGCATGACCGAAGAAGAGCTCTGGCAGAAGCTCGACGCCCTCAACGAGAAGCTCCGCGCGGTTCGGGACGCGCGCGAACGCCCGGCCATTGACGACAAGTGCTTGACCGCCTGGAATGCGCTCATGGCGTATGGACTTGCGCGCGCTGGCCTTGCGTTTGGAGAAACGGCGTGGGTGAACCGGGCCACGGAGGTGGTGGCTGCCATCGAGCGTATCCTCGTGCGCCCTGATGACGGCAGGCTCCTCGCGCGGTATCGGGACGGCGAAGCCGGGATCTTCGCCTATGCGGACGATCACGCCTATCTCGTCGCCGCGTATCTGGAGCTCTATCGCGCGACGCTCGACCGCGCGTATCTCCATCGCGCCCGGCATTGGCAGGCGGTGCAGGATGCCCTCTTTTGGGACAAGGCTCAGGGCGGGTACACGTTTTACGGCCGAGACGCGGAGTCGCTCATCGCGGTGCCGAAGCCCGTGTATGACGGCGCGATGCCGTCCGCCAACAGTCAGTCGGCGCACAACCTCTGGATGTTGCACGCGCTGACCGGAGACGCCGAATACGCGGATCGGCTGGATGCACTCTTGCGAGCGTTTGGCGGGGACATCAGGTCGGCGCCCATGGACTGCCTGTGGCTCGTGACCGCGGCCATGATGAGCGAAGTGGGATCCACGGAAATCGTCATCGCGGCGCCACGGGAGGAAGCGGCGCGGCGGGCCAGGGAACTCGGGGCCATGGAGCTGCCGGAGGCGGTCTGGCTGACGAGTGACGCGCGCGGCGACGCGTCCATGTACCCCACGGCAGAACACGGCGCGCCGCAATACTTCGTCTGTCGGGGCTTTCGCTGCGATCGCCCGGAAACGGACTGGAAGGTGGTGGTGGAAAGTCTGCGGCAGCCGCCCGCGTGGAACTGAACGGTTGCCAACCCATTGGGCATCCTAAGGGAAGACGTTGTGACCATCCGAGTGCAGGAGGGATCGAGATGAGCGTTGATTTCAAGCGAATCTTCACGCTGGACGGATCGCCCCTGACGGCGACCGAGGGGGAGACCGTCCTGCAGGCGATGTTGGCGGCCGGCCTAGACTTTCCTCACATCTGTTATCATCCTGCGCTGGGCCCCATCGAGACCTGCGACACGTGCATGGTGGAGGTGGACGGCGAACTCGTCCGGGCGTGCGCGACGCCAGTCAGGGAAGGTATGTCGGTGCGCACCAAATCCGTGGCCGCGCGTTACGCGCGCAAGGAGGCCATGGACCGCATCCTGAAAAATCACGACCTCTACTGCACGGTGTGCGACAACAACAATGGCAACTGCGTGGTGCACAACACCACCATGGCAATGGACATCGACCACCAGTCGTACCCGTTCCGCGAGAAACCGTACGAAGTCGACATGTCCCACCCGTTCTACAGGTACGATCCGAGCCAGTGCATCCTCTGCGGGCGCTGCGTCGAGGCGTGTCAGAACCTGCAGGTCAGTGAGGTGCTTTCCATCGACTGGGACCGCGAGATTCCGCGCGTCATCTGGGACAACGACGTGCCCATCAACGAGTCGTCGTGCGTCTCGTGCGGCCACTGCGTGACCGTCTGCCCGTGCAACGCGCTCATGGAAAAGTCGATGCTCGGCAAGGCCGGCTTTCTCACGGGCATTGAACCGGAGCCTTTGCAGCGGATGATTGACGTGACGAAGGCGGTCGAACCAGGTTACCGCGCCATTTTCGCCATCTCGGAAGTCGAGAGCCACATGCGGAATTCCCGCATCAAGCGCACGAAGACCGTGTGCACGTACTGCGGTGTGGGCTGCTCGTTCGACATCTGGACGAAGGACCGGGACATCCTGAAGGTCGAACCGCAGATGGAGGCGCCGACCAACCAGATCTCCACCTGCGTCAAGGGAAAGTTCGGTTGGGATTTCGTGAACAGCCCAGACCGCCTCACGAAGCCCCTCCTTCGGAAGGGGGACAAGTTTTACGAGGTGTCCTGGGACGAGGCCTTGGACTTCATCGCGAAGCGCGTGACCGAAATTCGCCAGCAGTATGGCGACGACGCCGTGGCCTTAATCTCGTCGTCGAAGTGTACCAACGAGGAAAACTATCTGATGCAAAAACTCGCGCGCGCTGTGCTCCACACGAACAACATCGACAACTGCTCACGCTACTGCCAGTCTCCCGCCACCGAGGGCCTGCGCCGGACCATGGGCTACGGCGGCGATACCGGTTCGCTGCACGATCTCGCCATGGCCGATCTGCTGATCATCGTCGGCGCCAACCCGGCCGAATCCCATCCCGTCTTTTCGACCCGCATGCGGCGGGCCAAGAAGAAGTACGGCCAAAAGCACATCGTGATCGACCTGCGTGAACACGATCTCGCGCATCGCGCTGACCTGTTCGTACGTCCGAATCCGGGAACCGATTTGGTGCTCATCTCGGCCGTCACGAAGTACATCATCGACCAGGGCTGGCACGACGACGAGTTCGTGCGCCAGCACGTCGACGGGTTCGATGCGTTCGTCCGCTCACTCGAGCCGTACACGCTGGAGTACGCCGAGCGCGTGACGGGGGTGCCGCGCGACACCGTGATTCAGATCGCCCAGATGATCCACGAGGCGAAGTCCACCTGCATCTGCTGGGCGATGGGGGTGACACAGCACAAGGGGGGCAGCGAGACCAGTACCGCCATTTGCAATCTCCTGCTCGTGACGGGCAACGTCGGGCGGCCAGGCACCGGGGCCTATCCGCTTCGAGGCCACAACAACGTCCAGGGCGCGGGCGACATGGGCTGCAGCCCGGTATACATGCCGGGCTACGAGCGCGTCGACGATCCAGCCGTGCGCGCAAAGTACGAGACCGCCTGGGGCGTGGAGCTCCCGACGAGCAAGGGGCTTGACAACCACGAGATGGTGGACGCCATCCACGAGGGCAAACTGCGGGCGCTCATCATTCAGGGCGAAGAGATGGCGCTCGTGGACTCGAACTCGCATTACGTCCGCGAGGCGTTCGCGAAGCTGGATTTGCTCGTCGTGATCGACGTGTTCTTCAGCAAGACGGCCGAGTATGCGGACGTGGTGCTCGCCGCAAGCCCGAGCCTCGAGAAGGAGGGCACCTTCACGAACACGGAGCGGCGCATCCAGCGCCTGTACCAGGTGTTCGAACCGCTCGGGGATTCCCGGCCAGACTGGATCATCCTGCGCGATCTCGCCAACCGCCTCGGGGCCAACTGGACGTACGGGCATCCGTCCGAGATCCTGGAGGAAATGGCGAGCTCGGCGGCGCTGATGCAAGGGGTGCGCTGGGATCGGCTCGAGGGCTATCGAAGCTTGCAGTGGCCGGTCCATCCTGACGGGACCGATACGCCGCTGCTCTACACGAACGGTTTTCCGTTTCCGAATGGGAAGGCGCGACTTGTGCCCGCCAAGTGGATTGAGCCGACCGCGTTTGAACCGGAGTACGATCTCCACCTGAACAACGGCCGCATGCTTGAGCACTTCCACGAGGGGAATCTGACGTATCGCGTGCACGGCCTCAAGGAAAAGGTGCCGACGACGTATCTCGAGGTGTCGCCCGAACTCGCCAAGGAGCGTGGCATTGAGACGGGGGCTCTCGTGCGTCTTATTTCACCGTATGGGGAGTTGAAGGTGCCGGTCGTGGTGACGGATCGCGTCAAGGGCAAACAGATGTACTTGCCGATGAACACTTCGAACGACGACGAGGCTATCAACATCCTCACGTCGAGCGAATCGGATGAGACCACGCACACGCCAGCGTACAAGGAACTTCAGGTGCGGATGGAAGTCATTCGGCCGCGCGGCGAGAGTCCCATGACGAGGTTCAACTTCCGGATGCACAGGCCGAATCCTCAGCCTGGCGTCCGCGTCGAGCGGAAGTGGTCGCGGCGCGGTTACGTGCCGGTGACCGAGGCGGCGAAGGAAAAGGCGAGGGGGTGAGACCATGGCGCAACCGATTCGGGAGATTGTGCGCGAGCCGCGGGACGAGCGGCGCGAGGCGCAGGCGCGCGTGGAAGAGGCAATGATTCAAAGTGCGGACGGCATTGTGGACGGGCTCAGGCTGCTCCAAGCGTGCGAAGAGAAGGGGCTCATCCCTATCGTGCGGGCTTTGGTCGAGCAGGGAGACGACGTGCTGCGCGTGGTCGTTCATGCGATTTCGCGCAAAGGGGTGACGGACGGGCTCAAGAACTTGATTGGCATCGTGCAGTTCTTGAGCGTCGTCCCGCCCGAAGACATGGAGCGCGTGTTTCACGCGGTGGCCAGAGGCCTCGAGCGCGCCGCCGAGGGTGAGGCAAACGCGAGAATGGGGGTGTATGATGTCCTTAGGGCGCTGCGCGATCCGGACGTCGGCCGCTCGCTCGCCATGTTGTTCGCCTTTCTGAAGGGCATGGGCAGCGGGCTTGCCGAACCGGGCGAGTCGGCGCACAAGGACAGGGGGCCTGAGGTGTGAATGGCGTGTCGCGCTTTGGGGGAGCGGAGACGCAGAGGCGCTTCGTGCTCCGGTATCGTTCCGGTCAGTACCGCGAGGAGGAGGACGTGATCGCGACGGAATTCGCGCTCACGCTGTTCGTCAACGGCGAGGAGTTTGCGACGCTCGTGTGCACGCCGACCTACGCGGAGGATCTGGTGTATGGCTTTCTCGCGTCGGAAGGGGTCATTCGCGGCGTGGACGATGTCGAGTCGATTCAGGTGAGCCTGTGGACGGGAACGGCTCGCGTGCAGACGAAGTCCGGCGCTGTGCTTTCCCCGGCCCTTTACAACAAACGGTACATCGGGTCTTGCTGCGGGAAGGGGCGTCAGAGCTTCTATTTTCAGAGCGACGCCCTGACCGCGCGGCCGGTCGAGGATCCGGTGACGATCTCGGCGGACGACGTCTTTCGGGCGATGGATCTCCTCGACGCGTCGTCCGGGCTGTTCGAGGAAACGGGCGGTGTGCACGTGGCGGCGCTGGTTCGAGATGGGCAGCTCGTCCTGGCCAGGGCGGACATCGGTCGCCACAATGCGCTGGACAAGATCTACGGACACTGCCTGCGGGCGGGCGAGCGCCTGTCGGGCACAGCCGTGGCGTTTAGCGGCCGGATCTCGTCTGAGGTGCTGCTCAAAGTCGCCAAGATCGGCGTGGGGGTCGTGATCGCCCGAGGCGCGCCGACGCTCCTCGCCGTCGATCTCGCCGAGGAGTTGAACATCACCGCCATCGGCTTTGTCCGCGGCCGGTCCTTCAACGTGTACAGCCATCCGTGGCGCTTGGCGGACGCGAAGAAGGTACGGGGCGCCATCGAAGGGGCGTGAAAAAAGCGGGCTGCCGAATCACTCGGCAGCCCGCTCGTCTTTGACCTTCTAAAAGCGGAGCGTGGAAACGAGGAACGCGCACACCATCAGGACGCCAAACCGGAACAGGAGGTTCGAGGTGCCCTTCACGGCCTTGTGGAGTTTGGCCGGCTCCGTGTACTGGTAGAAGAGGCGAACCACGTAGACCGCCGTCGGCACCGTCAATAGCACGAGGAGCGCGAACGGCGTCAGCACGCCGAGGGCCACCATCGCCACGACGACGAGATACGCGGCCACAAACACGCTTGCGAACAACACGCGGCCCCGCTCCCGGCCGATGAGGATGACCATCGTGCGCCGTCCGCCTTCGGCATCCTGTGCCATGTCGCGCATGTTGTTGGCAAACAAGATGGCGCCAATCAACAGACCAATCGGGATGGACACCCACAGCGCCCGCAGCGTGACGGTCCCACTCTGGAGGTAGAACGCAATCAGCACGATGGTCGGTCCCATCGCGGTGGCAGCGGCGATCTCGCCGAACGGGGTGTAGGCGAGAGGCACCGGGCCGCCCGAGTAGAAGTACCCCACAGCCATGCACAAGACGCCCACTAGGGCCAGCCACCAGCTGGTCGTCGCGCAGAGGTACACGCCCAAAAGCAGGGCGGCGGCCAGAAACGCGAACCCCAGACGGAGCACCACCTTGGGCGGAACGCCATCTCGCACGATGGTGCCCGCGATGCCCACCATGCGCTCGTCGTCCAAGCCGCGCTGATAATCGTAGTATTCGTTGAACATGTTGGTCGCCGACTGAATCAGAATCGAAGCCAACAGCATCGCGACAAAGCGCCACAAGTGAAACGGATACGACGGCACGGCGACAGCGGTGCCGACAATCACAGGAACAATGCTCGCCGTCAGGGTGAACGGGCGAAGCACGCGCCACCATACGCGCAGGCGGCTCGCACCTGTCAATACAAGTCACCTCACACAAGAGAGGACGTTCATCGCCTCAAGAGAATCGCTCAAACGGCCCGACCGAATCGCGGTTTCACGAGAGATCAGTCCCTCGCGATCCTACCACTCGCCCTTCTCTCCGGCAACCGTCCATCGCTTTTGCAGGCCCATGGGACAAGGTCTATAATGAGTTCGCGTCAATCGGCGAGATCGGACATCAACAGGGCCTAAACCACTTTGCGCGAGGAGGCTTTCTCATGACGCTCAATTGGGAGCGAGTGAAAGAGTACACCGACATTATCTACGAGCGGGCCGAAGGCATTGCGCGGGTCACCATCAACCGCCCGGAGGTCCGAAATGCGTTTCGACCGGAGACCGTGATGGAGATGATCGACGCCTTTCAACACATCCGCGACGACAGTTCCACTGGTGTGGTGCTGTTGCGCGGCCAAGGGGACGAGGCGTTCTGCTCCGGCGGCGATCAGCGCGTGCGCGGCCACGGTGGCTACGTGGGCAGCGATGGCGTGCCGAGACTGAACGTGCTGGATCTGCAGCGGCTCATCCGCACGTTGCCCAAACCGGTTATCGCCGTGGTAGCGGGTTACGCCATCGGTGGGGGTCACGTGCTCCACGTCTGCTGTGACCTGACGATTGCAGCGGAGAACGCTGTGTTCGGCCAGGTTGGGCCCAAGGTCGGTAGCTTTGACGGTGGCTACGGCGTCTCGCTTCTCTCGCGGCTCGTGGGCCAGAAGAAGGCGAAGGAAATCTGGTTCCTCTGCCGGCAGTACAACGCTCAGGAAGCCCTGCAAATGGGGCTCGTGAACGCGGTGGTTCCCCTCGAGCGGCTTGAGGAAGAATCGATCCGCTGGGCGAAGGAAATCCTGGAGAAGAGCCCAATTGCCATCCGCTTCCTGAAAGCGGCGTTCAACGCGGACACCGACGGCGCGGCCGGGCTGCAGCAGTTTGCGGGCGACGCCACGATGCTGTACTACATGACGGACGAGGCGAAGGAGGGCGCCCGAGCGTTCCTCGAAAAGCGTCCGCCCGATTTCAGCAAGTTCCCGCGGCTGCCCTGAAGCGGCGAGTCCACGCCTGTCGACAACCGCGTTTGAAGGCGGGGGGTGAACGGCCATCATGAATGTAGAGCGAGCGCAGGCGCCCGTCGCCTTCTTGCCGGATTGGCTGTCGCTCCACGCGGAGCGCAGACCCGGGCGCGTGGCACTTCGGTCGGAACATCGCGCCGTGACCTACGCCGAGCTGTACGCCGCGGCGAGGTCGGTGGCGGCCAGGGCATTCGCGCTCGGTGTCCGTCCGGGCGATCGCGTCGCCGTGATGTGTCACCAGGGACTCATGCACGCGCTTTGCCTGCACGCGCTGATGTTGCTTCGCGCCGTTCTCGTGCCACTCAACTGGCGGCTTCAGCCGCACGAACTGGCGTATCAAGTCGAGGACTGCGGAGCGTCCTATGTGCTGTGCGACGAATCGGCGGCGCCACTCGCGTCTCGGGTGGCGGACATCGTGTCGCGCCCCGTGCAGACCGTGATCCTGTCGGAACGCGCTTGGGAGGCCGAGTCGCGCGAGGGGTCCGTATCTGTCGCGCCCATCGACGTGTCCCTTCCCTCGGTGCACGCCATCGTGTACACGAGCGGCACGACGGGCAGGCCCAAAGGCGCCATGATCACCTATCAAAACCATTGGTACAGCGCGATGGCGTCGGTACTTCAATTCGGCCTCGATCCGGACGAGCAGTGGCTCGTCCCGATGCCGCTTTTTCACGTCGGCGGCATGGGTGTGCTCATGCGGAGCCTGATCTACGGGACGACGGCCGTCGTACACGATCGGTTCGACGCGGAACGGGTGGATCACGCCTTAGATTCCGGCGAGATCACGCTGGTGTCGCTTGTGCCGACGATGCTCGCGCGGCTTCTCAAGCTGCGGCGTGGGCCGTACCCAGCGCGGCTGCGCGCCATCCTGTTGGGCGGCGCGGGCTGTCCTCGCCCTGTGCTGGAGCGCGCGCTCGAGCTCGGCCTGCCGGTCGCGCAGAGCTATGGGCTTACGGAGACGAACACGCAGGTGGCGACCATCGACCTAGCTGACGCGCTGCGCAAGATGGGGTCGTCCGGGCGCCCGCTTGCCAACACGCGCATCGCTGTACAGGGCCCGTCTGGACCCACGACGGCGCCTGGTGTCGAGGGTGAGATCCTCGTGCAGGGCCCGACTGTATTCGCTGGTTATTATAACAGAAAAGAGGAGACGGAACGCGCGCTGGCCGGGGGATGGCTCCACACGGGGGACATCGGGCGCTTCGACGAAGAGGGCTTTTTGTACGTGTTGGATCGGCGCGCGGATCTCATCGTGTCGGGCGGGGAAAACGTGTATCCGGCCGAGATCGAGTCGCAGCTGCTCGCGCTTCCCGGTGTGGTGGACGCCGGCGTCGTGGGAAAACCGGACGACGAGTGGGGGCAGGTGCCCGTGGCGTTCGTGGTCCTGGAGCCAGGCAAGGTGCTCACGGACGAAATGGCTGGCGCGCTTCGCGAGGAGCTTCGAGGTCGGCTCGCACATTACAAGGTGCCCGCCGAAATCCGGCAAGTCGAGGCGTTGCCGCGCACGGCGTCCGGCAAGCTGATGCGCTACGAGATGAGAAAGTGGGTGATGCAGGAATGAGCGTGACGGCGCAGGAAGCACTGCGACAAAGCCTCTTCGCGCGAATCGTCGAGGCATTTACCGAGGCGTCGGCGCGCGGGCAGACAGACCTGCCCGTTCGGCTGCGCGTTCCGTGGGACCGCTCGCTTGCGTCGCTCGCCCACTGGCATCGCTGGGAACCCGCTGTCTACAGCCGTCCGCCAAGCGGAGAAGAGCGTTTTGGGGTGGGCGTATACCGCCGGCTGGTGGCGAGCGCGGACGACGACTGGGACGATCTGAAGGCTCGCTTTGCGCAGGAACAACTTCCGGCGGACCTGCCGTGGTTTGGGGCCGTTCCGTTCGATTTCCACGCGCTTCCGCTCGGCATCTGGGCGGCTTGGCCGAAGTCCATCTGGTTTGCGCCCAGGCTGTACCTCACGAAGGCGCCTTCTTCGGACGTGGCGAATGTGGTCTACATGCCGCCGCGCGGCGCTGAAGAGATGGACGTGCGCGCGGACGTCATGGATCTCCTCGACGTCCACGGTGAAGACCCCTCAGGGAAGCGCCCGGTCTTCGAAGAGCCTGAGGATTTTCGCCGATTCGCGGACAAGGTCCATCGCGCGCTCCGAGAGATTGGTCAAGGGCGGCTCAGCAAGGTGGTGGTCGCCCGCTTCGTCACCGGCCGCGTCACGCGCCCGCTCGACGAGGCTCTCGAGATGCTTGCTTCACGGTATCCCGAGAGCCATGTCTTCGCGCTCTCCTGGCAAGGGAGATGGCTTTTGTCCGCGAGCCCCGAGCGACTCTGTAAGGTCCGGGCGCAGATGGCCGAGATCGACTGTCTCGCCGGTACGGCGCGCAGAGGCCAGAGCGACGAGGAAGACCGCAAGCTCCAGGACGAGCTCCTCGCGAGTGCGAAGATTCAGCGGGAGCACCGAGCCGTGGTCGATCACGTCCTGCAATCCATCGCGCCGCTCTGTGAGCGCGTGGAGGCCGAGCCTGAGCCCGCGGTGCTCAAACTGGCAAACGTTCAGCATCTGCGGACGCGGGTGTGGGGGCGGTTGAAACCTGGCGTAGGGCTGTTCGACCTGGCGAAGGCGCTTCACCCGACGCCCGCGGTTGCAGGAACACCCCAGCGGGAGGCCACGAGTTATGTGACCGCCCATGAGGGCTGGCCGCGCGGGTATTACGCGGGTGCGTTCGGAACGTATGCCCAGGGAGAGGGCGAACTCGACGTGTGCCTGCGCTCAGCCTTTGTCGACGCCGGGGAAGCCGCGCTCTTCGCGGGCTGTGGGATTGTCGAAGGGTCGGATCCGGTCGCCGAGTGGCAGGAGAGCGAACTCAAGCTCAGGCCGATGCGGGAGGCCTTGGGCGTGCAAGGGGAGGTCGGGCCTTGAATCCGGATCTGTGGCCTGTGCACGCGCTGGTGGACGGATTGTACGCGAGCGGGGTGAGACGCGCGGTCATCTCGCCGGGATCGCGCAACACGCCGCTCGTCTTTGCGCTCCTCGAGCACGGCGGCATCGCGCCCGTCTCCCATATGGACGAGCGATCCGCCGGCTTTTTCGCGCTTGGCCTAGCCCGCCAGTCAGGAGAGCCCGTGGCCGTGGTCTGCACGTCCGGCACGGCGGTGGCCAATCTGTATCCCGCCGTCGTCGAAGCCTATTTCTCGCGGGTGCCCCTCGTGGTGTTGACCGCGGATCGGCCCGCTGAACTGCGCGAGGTCGGGGCCAATCAGACCATCCGCCAACCGAATCTGTTCGGCGCGCACGTGAAGTGGACTTGTGAAACACCCGTGCCCGAGGACAGGATCGACTTGGCGCTCAACCTGCGGGGCCTCGCCCTGCGCGCCGGGCTCGTGGCCAAGACCGTCCCCGAGGGTCCGGTGCACGTCAATGTGCCGTTTCGGGAACCGCTCCTTCCTCCCCGCAGAAGCGAATCCCGTGAGCTCGAGGAACTTTCCGCCATTCAGGGGCACCCTGCCGCCGGAGCCCTGTGCGTGCCCTCTGCGCTCGCTCAGGTGGAGGAGGCGCTTTCCCGCGCTAGGCGGCCTGTGATCGTTGCCGGCCCCATGCGCCCGGGGTCCCTCGCGCAAGGCGTGGCTCGATTCGCCGGCGCGTCCGGCATTCCCCTTTTGGCGGACATCTTAAGTCAGTGCCGCGACAGCGAGTCGAGTGTGCCGCACTACGATCTCGTCCTCCGCGCGGGGGCTGCTCCAGAACCTCCGGATCTCGTCCTGCGCTTCGGCGGCGAGCCCACGTCCAAGGTGCTCGCCTCGTGGCTTCGGGAAGCGCGGGCAGCGTTCGTGGTGTTTGACGAGACGCCCCTGTATCGCGACAGCGGACATCACGCCACGCACGTGGTCATCGGCGACCCGACGCCGTGGCTCCATGAGGTGCACGGCGCGCTCGGGAATTGGAGCGAGTACCGGGAGGTCTGGCGGCAGGCGTCCGACGCTGCGCGGCGCGCGCTCCAGGAGTCTCTGCCCTGGTTCGAGGGCGCGGCGGTGCGCATGGCGGTCGAGTCTCTGAACCCGGGTCACGTGCTCGTGCTTGGCAACAGCCGGCCCATTCGGGATGCTGACGCCTTGGCGCTGCCGAGGGCGGGGGTTGAAGCTTATGGAAATCGCGGCGCCAGCGGGATCGACGGTGTCACATCTACGGCGCTCGGCCACGCCGTCGCTTCCGGGCGACCGACGCTCCTCGCGATTGGAGACGTGTCGTTTTACCACGATTTGAACGGGCTTGCCGCAGCTCGCGAACTGTCGTCTCCGTTCGTCGTGGTCCTTGTGCACAACGGCGGCGGCGGGATTTTCCGCCATCTGGCGCAGGCGGAGAGGCCGCGCGAGATCGATTGGTTCACCACGCCACACGAGCTGGACTTTGCGCCCATGGTTCGCGCGTACGGGGGGACGTACGTGCGCGCTGACGATGCCGGTGACCTGATGGCCGGACTGCGCGAAGGGATGGAGCGTCCGGGGCTCACGGTGGTGGAGGTTCGCTTTCCAAACGAGGAGAGCCCGCGGATCTACCGCGATCTCGTCGCGAGGCTCGCGAGCGCGATGGGCGTGGGTGCCCGATGAAGCGCGTGGCTTTGGTCCGCGGCGTTCGATACGCGTACCGGCTCGTCCCGGGCGGCGAGCCGTGTCTGTTTCTGCACGGCTTCACCGGCGCGGGCGACGTGTTCTTGCCCGTCCTGGAACGGCTTGCAGGCCTAGGGTGCCGGCCGTGTGCCATCTTGCCGGACCTTCTGGGGCACGGCGCAAGCGACGTGCCCGATGACGCCGGGCGCTATTCCATGGACGAAACCGTGCGCGATCTCGACGCGCTCCTCGAAGAGCTCAGGATTCCGTCCTGCCAAGTGGTGGGGTATTCGATGGGCGGGCGCGTCGCACTCGCATTTGCCATTGCTCATCCTGAGCGCGTGCGCGCGCTCGTCTTGGAGTCTGCGTCGCCCGGGATTGAAGATGCGAGCGAGCGTGAGGCGCGCCGGCGCGAGGACGATGCGTTGGCGGACGAGATCGAAGCGCGCGGTCTCGAATGGTTCGTCTCCGAATGGGAGCGCCGCCCCATCTTTGCGACGCACGAAGCGCTGCCGGAAGAGGAGAAGGCGCGCCAGCGCGCCATCAGGCTTTCGGGAAGCGCGCGCGGCTATGCCCAGAGCCTGCGCGGGTTAGGGACGGGGCGCCAGCCGTCGTATTGGGACGCGTTAGGGCGGCTGACGATGCCAGTGGCCTTAGTTACAGGAGCGCTGGACGCGAAGTTCACAGGGATGGGCAAGCGCATGCAATCGCGCCTTCAAAACGCCGTGCACGTTGCCATCGAGGGCGCGGGTCATACGCCGCATTTGGAACAACCGGACCGGTTCGCAACTTGGCTCGCGCAGTTCCTCTCTTCGCCGGGGCGCCTGCATTGAGCGCGAGGCGCCCGCCCCGTTTGTAAATGCACCGTAAAGTTTGTAAATCCACATCGGACAAATCTTCACATCAAATTCAGCATCTCTCCAATGCGCCTTCACATCCCCTTGGTACGCTCGTTCCTGAAGGCGGCGGTTCGTTACGCCGCTAACGTGACAAACTACGTAGCACAGAAGACGATAAGGGGGACCTTTGCGTGAAGTTGCGTTCGAAGTGGTTTGCGGGTCTGGCGGCTGTCGCCGCGGTCGGTGTGGTGGCGGGTTGCGGAACGTCGAATTCGTCTTCCTCGACCGAAAACACGGCGACGAGCAATTCGTCCCAGCAGGCGGCCAGTGTGGCGAACGTCACGCTCACCGAGACGGGATCGTCGCTTTTGTATCCGCTCTTTAACGCGCAGTGGATTCCTGCCTACCATAAGCTTCATCCTGACGTGCAAATGACAGCCGCGTCGACGGGCAGCGGAACGGGCATCTCCGATGCCATCGCAGGCACGGTGGATATCGGCGCGTCGGACGCGTACATGGCGGATGCCCAAATCCAACAGCATCCGGACATGCTCAACATCCCGGTGGCCATCTCGGCGCAGCAGATCATGTACAACCTGCCTGGCGTGAAAGGGCATCTCCAACTGAATGGCCAGGTGCTCGCCGAGATTTATGAGGGCAAGATCCAGTACTGGGACGACGCGAAGATCAAGGCGCTCAACCCGGGCGTGAAGCTTCCGCACCAGGTGATCAAGCCTGTGGTGCGCTCGGACGGCTCCGGCGACACGTTCCTCTTCACGCAGTACCTGAGCAAGTCGAGCGCCGAGTGGAACCAGAACTACGGCTATGGCACCACCATCTCGTGGCCTGGTTTGCAGACGGAGATTGGCGCGAAAGGCAATCAGGGCGTCGTGGCCGCCCTCTCGAAGACACCGTACTCCATCGGCTATGTGGGCATCAGCTGGCTGGACAAGGCCGTCCAACAGGGCCTAGGCTACGCGGCGCTCGAAAATAAGGCTGGCAAGTACGTCCTACCCACCAGCGCGACCATTCAGGCCGCTGCCCAGGAGGGCGTGAAGAGCGTGCCGGCCGACGAGCGGATCTCGCTCATCGACGAGCCGGGTGCCAACTCGTATCCCATCATCAACTTCGAATACCTCATTGTGAAGGACGATCAGCCGAATGCGGCGAAAGCCGACGCACTGAAGGCGTTCTTGGAGTGGGCCATCAACCCGTCTGAAGGCAACAGCGCGAAGTTCCTGACGCCGGTGCACTTCCTGCCGCTCCCGACGAGCGTGCACGCCAAGAGCGAGGCGCAGATCCAGAAGATCAAAGGCTGACACCGATAGATACCAGGAGGGCATGCCGTGCGCAAGGTTTCAAGAGCGGCCAAGGCCTGGGATCGCGGGTTTCGGGTGCTGGCGGCCATTGGGGCCGCCAGCCCTGCCGTGTTCTTGGTCTCCATTGCCGCCATCGTCTTGGTTGAATCGATTCCGACCATTCGCTTCATGGGGATTCACTTTCTCACCGAAACGCGCTGGGACATGGGGAACCTATACGGGGCCCTGACGCACAGAAACGGCATCACGGCGCCCGCCGGTGCGTCCTACGGTGCGCTTGTGTTCATCGTCGGCACGCTGTTGTCCTCCGTCATCGCGCTCATCATCGCCGTGCCGGTCTCGGTCGGGACCGCGCTGATTCTCGCCTACCGCGTTCGCGGGCCGCTCGGCTTTCTGCTCAACATCCTGGTGGAGTTGTTGGCAGGGATCCCGAGCGTCGTGATCGGCCTGTGGGGCATCCTTGTGCTTGTGCCATGGATCGCCAATACCTTTGCGCCGTTTCTGAAGTCTATTCTAGGCTTTATTCCATTCTTCGGCGGGCAAACGGGGACGGGCTACAGCCTGCTGGCGAGCGGCATCGTGCTCGCCATGATGATTGTGCCCATCATCACGGCGACGACGCGCGATCTGCTCGAGCAGGTGCCGGTCCTCGCGCGCGAGGGCGGGCTTGGCATTGGGATGACGTCATGGGAAGTGGTGCGCTACATCGCTCTGCCCTACATCCGCGAAGGATTCATCGGCGCTGTTGCGCTCGGTTGGGGCCGCGCGATGGGCGAGACGATGGCGGTCTTGATGGTGTCCGGCAACGCGACGAACATTTTGCCGCAGAACCTCTATAGTCCGATTTCCACGATGGCCGCGTTCATTGCGAACCAGTTGGACAGCGCGGAGACGGACGCCTCGGGCATGGCGGTCCACGCACTTTCCGAACTCGCGCTGCTCCTTCTCGCCATCACGCTCGCCACGAACCTGGTGGCCCGTTGGTTGGTGCGCCCGCGGCGTCGAGAAGGGGCGGTTGCGTCATGAGGAGACGTCGGCGGAAATGGAAAAGCGCGCTGGGGTGGGGACTCGCCTGGCTGGCGTTTGCGCTTGTTCTCTTTGGCCTCGTGGATCTCGTCGGCTCCGTTCTGTGGCAGGGCATTCGCTCGTTTCGTCTCTTCATGCTGTTTGAGCCCACGCAAGGAATCGCGGGCGGGTTGGAAAACGCCATCTTGGGCACCTTTGAGCTCGTCTTGATAGGCGTCGTGTTCGCTGCACCCCTTGGTATCTTGGGCGGAATTTTCACGTCCGAGTTTGCCCCGCCGCGGCTCGCCGCTGCCATCCGGTTTGTGGCCGAGGTGCTGTCCGGCGTGCCTTCCATCGTGATTGGCTACTTCGGCTATTTGCTGCTGGTGCTGCGTTTCCATTGGGGCTTTTCTGCGCTCGCGGGCGGGGTGGCGCTGACGCTTATCATGTTGCCCTACATTCTTCGCACCACGGACACCAGCCTGCAACAGGTACCGCTGTTGCAGCGCGAGGCGGCCTGGGCTCTCGGGATGACGCGGACGCAAGCCATCCTGAAGACGGTTTGGAGACCTGCTGCTTCTGGGATGGCCACGGGTCTTTTGCTCGCCATCGCTATCGGCCTCGGCGAGACAGCCCCGCTCCTTTACACCGCGGGGTGGAACTCGAACAATCCGTCGCTCGCGCTGACCCATTCGCAGGTAGGGTATCTGACGTATGTCGCGTACTCGTACCTGGACGAGCCTTACGCTCAGGCTCGCCAACTTGCGTATGCAGCGGGATTCGTCCTACTCATGCTGATCCTCATCATCCAGCTCGTCGTGCGCCTTGTCGTGTGGCGCTCCTCGGCGCGGGGCGGGCGATCTACGGCGTAACCCTTGTTCGTGCGGCTATTCGGCCAGGACAACGAATACCATAAGCGGAGAAGGTGCCTGGAGCCTTCTCCGCTTTGTTCTTTTGGCTATGGATGGTCTTGTTCAGTTGTCCGGTGAATCCTTCAAGTTTAGAATAGAGCTGTGGAAGATTTGAGGGGGCGAGACGAATGCGCCGCGTTTTGCTGATGACCGCGTCGTTTGGCTCGGGACATAACCAGGCGGCGTACGCCGTGATGGAGGCGCTCAAGGAAAGAGATGCTGAAGTCGAAGTGGTCGACTACGTGGGGCTCCTGAATCCAGCGCTGCGCTCGTTTGCGAAGTTCAGCCTGATTCAGGGCGTGAAGCGGGCGCCGGGGTTGTACGGCCTTTTTTATAAGTCCATGTCGCGGATCGACCCGGATTCCGCCCTTCAGCGATATGTCAACCACATCGGCATTGAGCGCATCCAGGAGTACATCGCGTATTACCGGCCTGACTGCATCGCGAGCACGTTTCCGACGCCAATGGGGGTCGTCGGCGAACTGCGCCGCGCGGGGAAAATCGACATCCCGAACTTGGCCATCGTGACGGATTACACGGCTCATCGCCAATGGTATCACGACTTCGCGGATCATTACTTTGTCGCGACCGATGAGGTCAAGCGCGATCTCGTCTCGTACGGCATTCCCGAAGACGCGGTGGACGTCGTGGGAATCCCGCTGCGCCGGAAGTTCCGAGAGGAAAACGTCGAGCGCCTTTTGGCACATCGGTCTGAACTGATTCGTTCAATCGGTTTTCAAGAAGACATTCCTATCATCTTGCTCATGGGGGGCGGCAGCGGGATTCTGGCTGATCCCGGCGTATGGGAGTCGTTCATTCCCGAGTCGGGCATGCAGTACCTCATCATCTGTGGCCACAATCGTCGCTTGGAGCGCCGCTTTTCCGCGATCCAGAGCGAGCGGGTCCGCGTCTTCGGGTACACGAACGAGATTGAGAAGTTCATGGCGATGGCAGACCTCATCGTCACGAAGCCGGGTGGGCTGACGCTGACGGAGTCCATCGCGATGCGGCTGCCGCTCCTCATCTACCGGCCGATTCCGGGGCAAGAGGAGGCGAATGCGCGGTTTGCCGAGCAGGCAGGTGTGGCGGTGTGCGTGAAATCCCCGGTGGAAGCCCAGGCGTTCTTGCTCTCGGTGCGTGAAGACCCGTCCATCCTGAGCCGCATGCGCGAGGCTTGCAGCGCGATGCCGAGCTGTGGCGCGGCGGAGCGCATCGCGCAGAAGATCATGCTGTATGCCACGAAGAAGCTTCCGTGCCGCTCCGTGTCGCCGGAGTGGCCGCCCGAGCTTCTTCCGACGTGAGAGGGTGCGCCGTGATCGGGTGGTTGGTGGCGGTTGTCTTCGCCATCCTGGTGGTGTACGCAGGGCTGCCTTTCGTCTGGACGCGGGGCTTGGGGCGTTCCTGCATTCGCCGAACGCCGAAACCAGGATGCGTGGCACTCACCTTTGACGATGGCCCCCATCCCGTATACACGCCCCGGCTTCTGGACGCGCTCAGGGAAGCGGGGGCAAGAGCGACGTTCTTCGTGATCGCCGAGCATGCCCTCCGTCATCCCGAGATTGTCGAACGGATGCTGGCGGAAGGGCACGAAGTGCAGGTGCATGGGTATCGCCATTGGTTCGTGCCGCTGTTGCCCCCCGGACTTACGGCGCGCCAATGCGTGGGAGCCCGGGACATCTTGGCGCAGCGGTTTGGCATTCAACCTCGGGTCTACCGGCCAACCTGGGGCGCGTGCAACCTGGCGACGCTCGTTTTGCTCAGGCGATCGCGCATGTCGATGCTGTTGTGGAGCGTCATGGTGGGCGACTGGCGAAGGACGCCTCCAGAGGAGCTGGTTCGCCGTATTCTTGCCAAGCTCGACGCGCGCTCGGTGATTGTGCTCCACGACAGCGATGAGTCCCCGGGCGCAGAGCGCGGTGCGCCGGAGAGCGTGATTGCGGCCATCCCGGCTGTGGTCGAGGAAGTGCGAAGACGCGGCTACACATTCGTGCTCGCGTCGGACTGCGAATAGGGAGGGGAGACCATGCCAAATCGGGCAGCGCGGGCGGTCTTTGATGCATGGGAAGCCTTATTTCATCGCGCTCTGCACCTGGAGGAACTGGAGCCCGGCACAGAGCACCTGTTTTTCGTTGCCCGCCGCCGGTATCTCGGTCGGACCTTCGAGGTCGACGGGATTGTGGTTCGCCCGGGCGATCCCGTCGTGGAGATGCACATGAACAACGCGCTCATCGAACGGGCGCTTCGCGAAGATGCCAACATCGTGCGGGCGATTGTGCGGCTCTTGAGGCAAGCGCGTGTCTCGTTGCCGGCGCTTGCGAGGGCCGTTCAGCACGAGAAATTTCAGGACGCTCAGGTGTTGTACGGGATCACCATGATTCACCGTGGAATCGAGCACTTCGGTTTTCACACGTACCCGCTTCGCAATCCGTTCGTGCGCGCCGTGACCAGTTGGCACCTGACGAATATCCTGAAAATGGTCAATCCGGATGCAGATCACATCCTGCAGACGCATCGAGACGTGTTACAGCCGAAGCTCGTCGTCGCTTCCAAGCAGAAGATCATCGAGATGTTTGGCGAGGGCGCGCTCTCCGCGCGCGAGGGCGTCATGACGGACGACCAAGGTCGCGGTGAGGTCGTGTCTCTGGACTCATGAGGTGTCTGTTGCTCTATGCTTCGTTTGGCGACGGGCATGTGCAGGTGGCGCGAGCGCTTTCGGAAGCGCTCACGCGGGATCTCGGTGCCGAAGTCCAGGCGGTGGATACGTTTCGGCAGACCAGCGAATCGCTTGCGAGGATGAACGAGCGCATATTCGAATGGAGCACACGTTACGCGCCTGCGCTCTACGGCTGGAGTTACGATTGGACGAAGAATTTGTCCATTCGTCATCCCCTGTGGGCGTTTTTGGCGCGTTTTTCGCGCGGAGCCGCATGGCGAGCCATCCGCGAGTTTCAACCCGACGTGATCGTGCAGCTGTTCCCCGACCATGCGCTGGCGGAGCTGCCGCCGGGGCCGCGGCCGGTGGTGGCCGTTGTGCTCACGGATTTCGCCGTGCACAGCCGCTGGGTGCATGCGAACGCGGATCTCGTGGTGGTGCCGACACAGGAAGCGGCGGCGCACGTGCGGCGCTTTCGGTCAGATGTCCGGGTGGAGGTGGGCGGAATCCCGGTGCGGGATCAATTTCGCCGCTGCGCGCTTTCCCGCCTCGACGGTGCGCGTCGCATCGTGCTGTTGACCGGCGGACGGGGCGTGTTTCCTCAGTATGAAGGGGTGCTTCAGCGACTCATTCGCCACTTTCCCGATCACGTCATCGAGGTCATGTGCGGTCGAAACGCGCGAATGCTGGAGCGAGTGCAGGCCTTTGCGGAGCGAATGGGCCACGCCAGGATTCACCCCATTGGCTTTACCGATGATGTGGCGAGCCATCTTCAGCAAGCGGACTTCGTCATCGCCAAGGCGGGCGGTGTGACCATCGCCGAGTGCCTTGCGTCGGGTACGCCCATGGTGTTTTACAAGCCGTTGCCGGGGCAGGAGCGGGAAAACGCGAGGTGCATCGAGCGCCTCGGCGCCGGACGGATTGCAAGCACCCTCGCTGAGCTCGACGACCTGTTTGCGCACTGGTCCGAGGAGACGCAAGGCGCAATGCGGATGCGGGCTATCGAGTTGGGGAAGCCGGGAGCCGCGTCGTACGTGTCGCTGTGCCTCGCTCGTGCTTGCGAACGTCATCAAGCTTTTGGGCGCTCAGCGCCGGCTGCGGCCCCGGTTGTGGTTCAGGAGAGGGGCTGAAACGAGCCGTACTGGCTCGCGTAGTAGAGCAGCGGCGTTCGCGATTCGTCGGCGGACGCCGCCTCGACTTGTCCGACGAGGACGCGGTGATCTCCGCCTTCCCATTCGTGAACGAGCGTGCAAACGAGGTAAGCCTGTGCGCCCGCGAGGAGCGGCTGGCCCAGCGGACCCACATCGTACGACACGCCCTGAAACTTATCGGACATCTTACTCGCAAACTGGTTGGACAGCCCGGATTGATCATCGGACAGAATGTTGACTGCGAACGCGCCGGATCGGCGAAGAAGTGGAAGAATGCTGGCTCGCTCGTCGATGCACGCGAGGACGAGCGGTGGGCGCAGTGAGAGCGAACAGAAGGCTGAGACCGTGATCCCGCCCATCTCGCCCTCGGTCGCTGCTGTGATCACGGTCACGCCGCTAGCGAATCGGGCCAGGGCCTTGCGAAAAGCGTATTCGTCAATCGCCATGATGTGACTCCTTTCAAGTTTCAACCCTCTTTCATTGTATCGGACTCGAGGCCCTCCGGAAACTTGTCAGGCCGACGCGCGTTCGGCTGAATTGGACATCATGGGACAAAAATCGTCCTGATGCTCGAAGTTGTTCGCAAATCTATGAAAATACGATTGTCGAACTCGAAAGTGCCCGGTATAATAAGCCCCGAAGCAAGCATCTCTGTGGAGCAAAGGGGCTTTGGCGAGTGCGCTCTCGAATCGCAGCAAGCGTAGGTTGGTTGGCCGCGTGCCTGGGGGCTTCTCTCGTACCGGCCACGGCGTTGGCTTCGTCCGCGACGTACACCGTGCGCGCTGGCGACAGCCTCTACAAAATCGCAGCGAAGTTTCACGTGACGGTGCACCAATTGGAGTTATGGAACCATCTTTCGTCCGACGTCATTCACCCGGGGCAGGTCCTCGTGGTCTCCCCTGGCGGTTCCACGTCGGCGTCATCCTCTGCACCTTCCTCGGCCCGTTCAGGAGCATCCACGTACGTGGTTCAGCCTGGTGACTCGCTGTGGTCTATCAGCGAGAAGTTTCACATCAGCATGTCGCAGCTGGAAGCGTGGAACGGCCTGACCTCGTCCAGCGCCATCCACCCTGGCCAATCGCTCCGAGTCTCGAAACCCCAGTCTCTTTCTTCCTCAGCGAACTCGGCCGTCCAACAAGCGTCCCTGTCCAGCCGCGGAAGTTCACCCGGGTCGTCGAACGCGTCGCTCACTCAGAGCGCGCTTGGGTTTGCAGTGGCTGACTATGCGCGCACGTTCCTCGGGGATCCGTACGAGTGGGGGGCGAACGGCCCATCGGCCTTCGATTGCTCGGGCCTGATTCAGTACGTGTACGCCCACTTTTACATTCAGCTGCCTCGGACGAGTTACGCGCAGTATGAGGCGGGGGTCCCGGTTTCGGAGGGCAATCTGAAGCCGGGGGATATCGTGTTCTTTGATACATACGGAAGCGGCCCATCTCACGACGGGATTTACCTCGGCAATGGCCAATTCATCAACGCGGCGAGCACGTCCGTCGAGATTGACAGCTTGTCGGATCCCTATTGGGCCGACCACTACATCGGCGCGCGTCGGGTCATCGGACAGAACGGGTAAGGAGATCAAAGGGAGGGAGCGCGGCTTCACCGCACTCCCTCCCTTTTCTCGATCTCGGCGACTTCTCGCGCCGAGCACCGTCACGAGACGGCGTGTATCGTCACGTAGCCCGCGGTGCCGGCGAGGATGGCGACGGACGCGGCAAACGCGGCTTTTTCAAGGTATTGGACGAACGTCAACAGGCGCTGGACGGGATCTTGCGCGGCTTTCTTCCTTTCCACCACAACACCCTCCTAGCCACGATCATCTGCTTCCAGTCTACCACGAGGGGCAGCGACACAGACGTAGCGTAGGCGTCCGTCTTTGACGGTTATGTCACAAGTTTCTCGCGGATCGTCGAGTCTTGTCGACGTCAGTTCAGATCCGACCGCTCGCCCGTCAGGATGTACAGGACGCTCTCGCCAATGTTGGTGACGTGATCGCCGATGCGTTCGAGGTAACGGCCGCAGAACGCGATGAGCATGCGCTGCTGGGGGGTTCCGCTCGCGTCAGGCCCATCGGCGAAGAGTTCTTCCACGAGAAGCCGATAGTCGCGATCGACCGCGTCGTCCATTTCCGCCAATCGGCGCGCCGCGTCCGCGTCACTGTTCACATAGGCGTTCAAGCCCTCAGACACCATGCGATCGACCGCTTCCGCCATTTCGTGCAGCCGACGTGCTGGTTCCTGCATCGGGGGCGTGGACAGGCGCAGGGCCGTTTTGGCGAGATCGACGGCGAGATCTCCCATCCTTTCGAGGTCGACGGCGAGCCGCATGCCTGCGACGATTCTGCGAAGATCGCCGGCTACGGGCTGCTGGGTGGCGATGAGGCGGATGCACAGATCCTCGACTTCGTGGTCCTGGCGATTGATCTCCCGATCCCGCTCAATGACGCGTTCTGCGAGCGCTTGGTCGTGTTTGAGCACAGCGGCGACAGCGTGGCGGATGGACTCCTGCACGTCTCCACCCATGTGCAAAAGCTTCAACTTGAGTTCCTTGAGGGCGATGTCAAAGGCTTGGCGTTGGTGCATACGGCTCGTCCCTTCGTTCGCGCGAGATTGGACCTCATCCAAATCGGCCGGTGATATAATCTTCCGTGCGCTTGTCTTTCGGTTTCGTGAACATTTGCGACGTGTCGTCCATCTCGATGAGATGGCCCTGGTAGAAGAATGCCGTCTTGTCTGCGATGCGGGCCGCCTGCTGCATATTGTGCGTCACAATCACGATGGTGTACGTCTGCTTGATCTCTTCGATCAGCTCTTCGATGCGCATAGTCGAAATAGGATCCAAGGCGGAAGCAGGCTCGTCCATGAGCAACACTTCGGGTTCCACGGCGATGGCTCGTGCGATGCAGAGGCGCTGCTGTTGGCCGCCTGACAACGCCGTTGCAGGCTTGGCCAAACGATCCTTCACCTCGTCCCAAAGGGCCGCCATTCGCAGCGCCCGCTCGACGCGATCCCGCAGTTCGCTGGGGCGGCGGATGCCCGCCAATTTCAACCCAATGGCGATGTTGTCGAAGATCGACATGGTGGGGAATGGATTTGGTTTTTGAAACACCATGCCCACCATGCGGCGGACATCGACCGGGTCCAGGTCAAAAAGCGATTCACCGGCCAGTCGGATGTCCCCTTCCACGCGGGCCTGGGGATGTGTTTCGTGCATGCGATTCAGGCACCGAATGAACGTCGATTTTCCACAGCCCGACGGGCCGATGATGGCGGTCACGCGATTCTCCTCGATGTCCATGTCAATATTGTGCAACACCTGGTGTGCGCCGTACCATGCGTTTAAGCGGCGAATCGTCATGGACTTGCCCACGACTTGTCTCCTCCCAATCCTATGCCGTTTCCAGTCTCTCTATCCTCAAGACACGCATGATTCCGCAGAACACAATACCGGGTGAATGTTAAGGACGTGTGAGGTTTGTGTAGATTTTTGTGAGGAACAACACAAAAGCCACGGCGTCGTGACCGCGGCGTGGCTCCTGTGTGGAGAAGTCGATGATGACACACTCTAGTGTACTTCAAATACGCTCAGGTCGCGTCGGTTCTTGTGGGTGAACATGTGTCCATCTTGTGACAACCGTTTGACTGCGTGCCGCACCCGTGTCAGAGAACTTCAAAATCTTTCAATATCCTCTTCACAAAGCTGTCACTCGGCCTTTACGTTTCGATGCTACAGTGAGAGTGCGCTGGACCTGTGCTTAAGCGGTTCGTGCATGAACCCCAATCCGCGCTTGCCGCCCCAAAAATGGGGCGGCTTTTTTTGGGAATCTGGCGGGCCGTGTGCGGAAGACGGAACTGGCGGGACAACCTCCAGGTAGGACAAAAGATCGAATTCGACAGAACCGTGACATGCAAAACTTTCGTTTGAGTTTTCCTATAGATTTGGTGTATATCTGTAACGAGGACATCATCTACGATAAGGATTCGAGGGAGGCTCACGCGAATGCCGTTTGTCATCACGTCGCCTTGTATTGGGGAAAAGGCCGCGGACTGCGTGGAGACGTGCCCAGTGGACGCCATCCACGAGGGTCCGGATCAGTACTATATTGACCCCGATCTGTGCATTGATTGCGCTGCATGCGAGCCGGTTTGTCCGGTCAACGCCATCTATCAAGAGGAGTTTGTTCCAGAGGACGAGAAGGAGTTCATCGAGAAGAACCGGAATTTCTTCCGCAACCGCTGAGATGGGGTGTGACGCCCTGGAGCCGTCGGTTCCGCTTGCGCGGACCGGCGGTTTTGACTTGAGAGGGTTGTGCCGAGAGGAGGGAGCGGTGTGAATCGGCAATGGACCATCGCGAGCATCGCGATGGTTTGTACGTTAATTGCGGGGTGTGGCACGCCTCTTCGTGGAACGAACTCGTCTTCTGGCCCAAGCGGGCGCCAGGCGGGTGTGCAGGTGGCGAGCGAGACACAGGTCGATCCGAAGCTATACGCGGTATGCAGCGCCATTTATCGCGGCGTGGAACAGGCCCTGAAAGAGAACCGGAATGAGAGCTTCGACACCGAACTTCAATCTGTTCAGGCGATAGGCAGCAGCGCTCCGCCCCTTTCGCCGAACGGAGAATTGTTTGCGGACGCACAGCAAGTCGTGGCGCTCTGCGACGCGTACACCGGAGAAGGGGCCCCGGCCAAGGTGTACAACGAACTGCAGGACTCGCTTCGGACGCTGAAGCAGGCCCTGGACCGATACCGGTCCAAGTTGCCGCGTTCGTGAGCGCTTTTCTCTGGGATCGCGTGCTCTTGCCGTAATCGATTTCGAGACCACCGGAGTCGCCCACTTCACCACTTGCACCAAAACGATTGCGAATTTCCTCTTGCATTCGCTTTCATCGCCGTGGCAAAATAGCGACGAGAGCGCTTGCAGCGCCGTGATGGCGCAATCGATTTCGGCTGGGATGCCCGATATCCTCTGCATCTTTGTGCTGGTTGCTCTGCACACTCGGTCGAAATCGATTTCGGCTTTGACGTCGAGAAGGGGGAACGAAGCATGAAGCGGTCGAAGAGAAGTCGAGGATGGGTCGCTGCTGCGTTAGGTCTCGCTGTGGTGGGTGTCGCCGGGTGTGGCGCAGCAAACACCTCGGTCAACAGCACCAGCCATTCTTCCACGCCGTCGCCAGGAGCGGCCAGTGCGTCGTCGAGTTCGGTCTTGACCGTCGCGCCAAATGTCACGGGCACCTTTTCGGACAATTTCAATCCGTTCAGTACGAACAGCATGCCCGGTACCTTAGGTAATATCTACGAGACGCTGTTCTACTTCGACAATACGACCGGGAAACAGTTCAACCTGCTGGGGACCTCGTTCCGTTTTTCGAACGGCGGGAAGACCCTCACGGTTTCTCTGCGCAAAAACGCAGTCTGGACGGACGGAGTTCCGTTTACGGCGCAGGATGTCGTCTTCACATTCGAAGATCTCAAGAAGTATCCTGATGCGGATACCAACGGCGTGTGGCAGCAGCTGAAAAGTGTCCAAGCTGAAGGAAAGTACACGGTTGTATTCCAGTTCGAGCAGCCCAACATCCCGTTTGCCGAGCAGTACGTCCTCGGAGGCACGTACATTGTGCCGGCTCATCAGTGGAAGTCGCTTGGCGATCCGGCCAAAGCCAAGATCACGCACTTGAATGCCATTGGCACGGGCCCATTTAAGCTGTCGTCCTTCACAACCCAGGACTATCAATTCACGGCCAATCCGCGTTATTACGGAGGGGCACCCGAGGTCAAGACTCTCAATTATCCGGCGTTTGCCAGCAACTCCAGTGTCAACAGCGGATTAAAACTCCCCAAAAAAATCGCGCTCGATTCCCCAAAAACAGCGGATTCGATTCCCCAAAATCATCGCGATTCGTTCCCCACACATACGTTCGCTTCTTCTCGTGTTCCCGACAATGCGTGCGTAACGCCAGCTCGTAGCTTGTCTTTCATCCGGTAACTGTTGCCGCGGATATTCACGGTCGTGGCGTGGTGCAGCAAGCGGTCGAGCAAGGCGGCGGCCAAGACCTGGTCACCAAAGAGCGTTCCCCAGTTCGTAAAACTCGTGTTGGACGTGATGATCAACGACCCTCGCTCGTACCTCTCTGAGACCAGCCGAAAAAAGTTCGCGGCGTCGAGCGCGTCAAGAGGCAAGTAGCCTACCTCATCACAGATGAGAACCTTCGGCTGCGTATAGACTCGGAGGCGCCTGTCCAGCCGCCCTTCTTGGTAGGCTCGGCGCAAATCGCTCACGAGTTTCTGCATGGTGACGAAGTAGACGCTCATCCGCTGGCGAATCGCCTCCATGCCGAGAGCCACCGCCAAATGCGTCTTTCCCACCCCCGGAGGTCCTAAGAAGATCACGTTTCCACATTCTTGGACAAACGTTAGCGTTGCGAGCTCTCGGATTTGGCGCTCATCCACAGACGGCTGGAACGAGAAATCGAAGTCGGCGAGCGTCTTGTGGAACGGAAAGTTCGCCAAGCGCAGCCGAGCCTGCATGGCCCGGCTGTGCCGTTCCTCCTGCTCAGCCTCCAGCAAACGCTGGAGAAATGCGATATAGGTCGCCTCTTGCCCAGTGGCCCACTCCACGCACGCCGGCAAGACAGCAGCTGCTCGCTTCAAGCCCAGGTCCAACAGTTGTTCCTCGACCTGAGCGACCACCAACGCTTCGCTCATTGCACATGACCTCCCATGGCGATCTGTTCATAGATCGCAAGTTCGCGCTGCTCCACGTCCGGGTCGACTTGCCATCCCGCCGTCTTACCCCGCGTCGGATTCGCGCTATCTCGAGGGATGTTCTTGTAGTGCTCGGGATCCGTGGAGATTTGATGCTTGCCGGGCAGCACGCGATGTGCCGCAATGACCTGTCCGCCGTATTCGATCTGCAGGCGACCCGACTCGAACTCCCGAACCAGGACCGTGTGGCCCACATAGGGCCAGGGAACGGTGTACAAGTTCGTATTCCAGGAGACTCGGCAGTCATTCATCACCTTCCGAAGGCCTGCACAAGCCAACACATACGGGGCGGCTGGTAGCGGTTGCAGCTTTTCGGCCTGAAACCGCACGATGGGCTGTTCATGGGTCGTTCCGTGGATGCGGACGTTGGCTACGTGATCGCGCCACCATGCGACCTGTCGGTTCAAGTCCTCTTCGTCCACAAAGGTAACTGGCCAGAAGCTGTCCCGGATATAACGAATGGGCCGTTCCACTTTGCCCTTGGTGCGGCTCCGGCGGGGCCGACATGCCTTGGGCACGAATCCGTAGAACTTCGCAAAGTCGAGATAAGCCGGTTGCCAGTCCACGTGGCCTTGACCGTCATTGGCGATCACCAAAGGCGAACAGTTGTCGCTGAGAATCACCCGAGGCACCCCGCCAAAGAACTCCAGCGCGTTGCGAAGGGCCTGAAGGATGTGCAGCTGGTCGGCCGCTTTGATAAACTCAACGTAGAGCATGCGGGAGTAGGCGAGTACCATGGCGAAGGCCCAAATCGTTCGTCGCCGACCGTGCGAATCGTAGTAGGGGAAGGCCCCCAAGTCGATCTGGGCTTGTTCACCAGGGTCCGACTCATAGCGTTCCGTGGCCTTGGCAGAGACCACCGGGCGAAGTGGCTTCATGAACTCACGCAGGACGGTGATACCGCCGGTATAACCCTGCTCCCGGATCTCTCGTAGAATTCGTTCAGCGTTGAGAACACCGAGTTGCATACGCTGCTTCACGTAATCCTTGTAGGGCTCCAGCTTGGAGCCTTTCTTTCGTTCCCCACGCGACGCTCTTTCGCCCTGCTTCTCTTCCGCCGATGAGTTCAGTGCATTGCGAATGGTCTTTCGGTCATGGCCGAATCTTCTGGCCAGCTCCGAGATGCTGACGCCTGCCTCGTAGAGTTGCCTGATTTCCATCCTCTCGTCCTCCCTCATGACGGGCACCTCCCATGAACGGATGACAGGTGCCCCGATTCGACATGGGGGTGGGGAATTCATCCCGATGATTTTGAGGAATTGAGGCCGATGATCTTGGGGAATTCTCATCCGATGTTATTGGGGATTTTACAACCGATGTTGACATCCAGTGCCGATCTGGCACTCGCGAGCGGTCAGATTCAATACGCCGGCATCAATATCCCCAATGTCGAAAAGACCTTTGTAGCGGCCGATCCGGCGCACAATCACTATCTGTTCCCGCCTAACGAACCGGTGGAACTTTATCCGAACCTGCACAACCCGCTCCTCGCCATGCTACCTGTGCGCGAGGCTATCAGCCTGGCCATTGACCGAAATGCGCTGTCGAAAATCGGGGAGACAGGCTACGAGAAGCCGGCTGTCCCTACCAGCCTCGTATTGCCGCCCCAGTCGTCGTGGTTGGACCCCAGTCTCCCTGCGAGCTATCGTGCATTTACGCTCAACGATGCGAAAGCGGTGCAGATTTTGCAGAAGGCAGGCTTCCGCAAGGACCAAAACGGAATCTTCGCGTTGCACGGCAAGGAGTTGTCTTTCAACTTACTCACGGTCAGCGGTTGGAGCGACTGGGACGAAGACGCGCTGCTGATCAAGCAGCAATTGGCGAAGGTCGGGATCGCCGTGAACGTGCAGGAGGAGCAGTTCTCGGCCTACTACAGCGCCATCGATCCGGGCCCGGGTCAGGCTCCGCACTACGACCTCGCCATTTCGTGGACCAACGTGGGGCCTACGCCGTACACGACGTATTACGACATGTTGGATTCGCACGGGTCCTTTAATTTAGAAGGCTATCGCAATGCGCAGGTGGATCAGTGGTTCAACGAGTTTTCGTCGACCACCGATAGCCGGGTTCAGCACCAGGTGATGTACAGGATTGAGCGACTGGTGGCGAGCCAACTGCCGGTCATCCCGCTGTTGGATGGCGCGCTCTGGTACGAGTACAACGACCGTCACTTCACGGGCTTCCCGACGGCCAACAACCTCTGGATCAATCCCGCGCCGTACACCTATCAGGCGGCGGCCATCATCATGGATCACCTGAAGCCGGTGAAGTGAGCGGGCAGTCGCTTTACGAACGAGGCGGCGGCAGCTAGGATAGGAGTAAGCGGATACATGGGCGCAGCCGCCGCCGGTGCGCCCGTCCCAGAAGGAGGGGAGATGCATGCGGTACTTTCTAAATCGATTTGGTTTTCTCATCTTGTCGCTTTGGGCAGCCATCACGCTCAACTTTATCTTGCCGCGCCTCATGCCCGGGAATCCGGCGCAGGCGATGATTGCGAAGCAAGCGGGGAACATCAATCCTGCCGCGCTCAAGGCGATTGAGGAGCAGCTCGGGCTGTCAAACGGACCGCTTTGGCAGCAGTATTTTCAATATCTCGGCAACCTGTTGACGGGACACTGGGGCGCTTCGTTTCAGTACTTTCCGACGCCGGTGGTCAACATTATTGAGACGAGCCTGCCGTGGACCATCGTGCTGCTCGGTGTGGTGACCATCATTGCGGTGGTCGTCGGAACCCTCATTGGCATTCTGATTGCCTGGCGCCGCGGCGGAACCGCGGACAACGTAATCCCAGTGGCTACGATGTTCGGCCAGGCCATTCCAACTTTCTGGCTCGGGCTCATTCTCATCTACTTTTTCGGATTCGTCCATCACTGGTTTCCGCTCGCGCACGGGTACGGCGATGATGTGACCCCAGGGCTCAATGGCCCATTTCTGGCGAGCGCGGTCTACCACAGTATCCTGCCGGCGGTGGTGGTGTTTGTCGGGAGCATCAGCGGTTGGATTGTCGGCATGCGTAACAATATGATCACGACGCTCGGCGAGGACTACGTGGTGTTCGCCGAAGCCAAAGGGGTATCGAAACGGAGACTGATTTTTTCGTATGCCGCTCGAAATGCGCTTTTGCCGCAGTTGACCTCCGTGGCCATCGCACTCTCGTCCATCATCGGCGGGCAGATTCTCATCGAACAAGTATTTTCGTATCCAGGTATCGGCTACGGACTGACGAACGCGGTGGCGAGTGAAGACTATCCGCTCATTCAAGGGATGTTTCTCATCATCGCCGTGACGGCCCTTGTCATCAATTTCATCGTCGATATGCTGTATGGACGGCTCGATCCGCGCGTGCGCAGAAGGGGGGCGGCGTGAATGACCATCGCAGCCATCGATGTGGCGGAGTCGCGCGCGAAACGCGCGAGTCGGCGCAGGAACTCGGCGTTGCGCCAGTTCTTTCGAAATCCGAAGGCTCTTGCGGGCGTGGTGCTCTTTGGCGTGTTTCTGGTGGTCGCCGTGTTCGCACCTGCCATCGCGCCGTACAATCCGACGTCAACGGCGTTTGGTATGCTTCAACCTCCGTCGCACGCGCACTGGTTTGGTACGACGAGCCTGGGCCAAGACGTGTTTTCCCAATTTATTTGGGGCACGCGGACCACGCTCATCGTAGGTGTCGGCGCCGGACTGTTGAGCACCGTCATCGCCATCCTGATTGGGGTCACGGCTGGGTACGTGGGCGGCGTCGTGGACTCCATCCTGAATGCACTCTGCAATATCTTCCTTGTCATGCCAGGCTTGGCGCTGCTCATTATCATCGAATCGTACGTGCACAACACGACGCCGTACATGAACGGTCTCATTATCGCGCTGACGGGCTGGGCGTGGGGCGCGCGCGTGATGCGGTCGATGGCCATGACCATCGCAAGCCGGGATTACATCGCGGCGGCCCGTCTGTCGGGGATGTCCACACTTCGCATCATCGTGTTCGAGATCGTGCCGAACATGACAAGCGTGATTGCGTCCAACGTGATGTACGCCTGCCTGGCGGCGGTACTGGCGGAGTCGGGACTCGCGTACCTCGGCTTCGAAAACGTGGCTTCCACGAGTTGGGGCACGATGCTGTACTGGGCGACGCAGAACAGCGCGCTGATGAGCGGGGCGTGGTGGTGGTTCGTGCCGCCGGGGCTCGGCATCGCGCTACTAGGCACGAGCTTTGCCCTCATGAACTTCGGCATCGATCAGGTGACCAATCCGCGTCTGCGAACGTCGCGCAGGCGCCGGCAGGTCGAGAAACTCTTGCGCGAGCTTCGGGCGCAGCAAAGCGAGGTGCATGTGGATGGGAGAGACGCGAGAAGCGGTGCTTCAGATTGAGGACCTGTCTGTCGCCTACGTGACGAACACGGGGCTCGTGCATGCGGTGAGCGATGTGAACTTGACTGTCCATCGGGGCGAGATTGTGGGATTGGTTGGGGAGTCGGGATCGGGCAAGTCGACAATGGCGTACACCATCATGCGGCTGTTGCGCGGCGACGCGGTCGTCACGAAGGGCCGCGTGCGCGTGTTGGGACAGGATGTGTACGCGCTGTCTGAAAAGGAACTCAGGGCGTTTCGCTGGAGCAAGATGTCCATGGTGTTCCAGAGCGCGATGAGCGCTTTGAACCCGGTGATGACCGTGGAGACGCAGATCGTCGACACCATCCTGGCGCATCGTCCGGACCTGTCGCGCCAGGCAGCGCGCGAGCGGGCGCAGGAGTTGCTCGATCTCGTCCGCATCGACCGGAAACACCTTCAGAGCTACCCGCACGAGCTCTCGGGCGGCATGCGGCAGCGAGTCGTCATCGCCATCGCGATTGCGCTCAACCCGGCGCTCGTCATCATGGATGAGCCGACGACCGCGCTCGACGTGGTGGTGCAGCGGTCTATCCTGGACGAGATCCGGCGCATTCAGGAGCAGGTGGGCTTCGCCATTCTGTTTGTCAGCCACGACTTCAGCCTGGTGGCGGAACTCGCGTCCCGCGTCGCCATTATGTATGCGGGCCGCATTGTCGAATTGACGCCGAGCCACCTATTGAACCTCGCCGAGCGGCATCACCCGTATACGGAAGGGCTGCTGAAGGCTATCCCGCAGTTGACTGCGGACGAGGTGACGATTCAGGGTATCGGCGGCTACCCACCGGACTTGCAGGATCTGCCGCCCGGGTGCGCGTTTCATCCGCGCTGCCCGTACGCCATGGACATCTGCAAGCGCGTGCGCCCGGCGCAGGTGCGAGCGGGTGAGAAGGTGCTGGAGTGCCACCTGTTCAACGAGGTGGAGGTGAAGGCTCATGTCTGAAGCACTCGCGACCGCCCAGGCAACAGCCCTCGTCGACGTGCGCGATCTCGTCGTCCGCTTTCCCATCGGCCGTGGCCGGTTCATTCGCCCGGTCGATCACGTCAGTTTCTCGCTCCAGCCTGGCGAGGTGTTGTCGCTCGTGGGCGAGTCGGGATCGGGCAAGTCCACCATTGGCAAGGCGTTGGTGCGGATGATCGAGCCGTCGGAAGGCCAGATCTGGGTGGCTGGCCGCGATGTGGCGCACATCCGGGGGCGAGAACTGAAGGCGTATCGAAAGGACGCGCAGATGGTGTTTCAGGATCCGTTCGGCTCCCTCAATCCAACGCGTACCATCGAGCAACACCTGGCGTTTCCGGTGCGAAAGTACCGCCGCGAGGGCCAGGGCCGCGTGACCGATCTCATCGATGAGCTGCTCGCCAAGGTCGGGTTGACGCCGGTCAGCGAGACGCGGCGCAAGTATCCACACGAGCTGTCGGGGGGCCAGCGGCAGCGCGTCGCCATCGCCCGCGCGCTGGCCGTGAATCCCAAATTTATCGTCGCCGACGAGCCCATCTCCATGCTCGACGTGTCGATACGCGCCGGGATTCTCAAGCTGATGAACGAACTGCGCGAGGAAATGAACATCGCGTTCCTGTACATCACACACGATCTCGCCTCAGCGCGCTACATTGGCAACCGCATCATGGTGCTTTACGGCGGCAAAGTCATGGAAACGGCGCCATCTGCCGAACTGATTCGGCATCCGGTGCATCCCTACACGCGGCTGTTGTTTGCGGCGACCCCGGGCACGCGCCACCAAGGGCCGCTGCCGGAGACGTCGAACCGCCCGCCGAACCTGCTCGAAGATCGCGTCGGATGCCCGTTCGCCGACCGGTGTCCGTTCGTCTCCGAGCTTTGCCGGTCACAGGAACCGCCGCTCGTCGAGGTGGCGCCCGGCCACTATGCCGCCTGTCACCATCCGGGGTGATGTGGCGCCACGAGTACGTGAGGCAACGATGCAGCAAGGGAGATGACAAGATGCGCAAGTTTCCAGATGCATTCGTGTGGGGGACCGCGACGGCATCGTATCAAGTGGAAGGGGCCGCGCGCGAGGGCGGCCGTGGTCGGTCGATTTGGGACACGTTTTCCCACACGCCCGGCAAGGTCGCCGAGGGACATACCGGGGATGTCGCTTGCGATCACTATCATCGCTACGAAGACGATGTGCAGCTCATGAAAGAGCTCGGGATCTCGTCATACCGATTCTCTATCGCCTGGCCGCGCGTGATGCCAGAGAAGGGGCGCGTCTGGGTGAAAGGACTCGACTTCTACAAGCGGCTCGCCACCAAGCTGCTTGAGAACGGCATTCGCCCGGCCGTCACCATGTATCACTGGGATCTCCCACAGTGGATAGAAGACGAGGGTGGCTGGAACAGCCGAGATACCGTGTCCCGCTTCTTGGAGTACAGCGAAATCCTGTTTCGCGAACTTGGTGATCTCGTCCCCATGTGGATCACGCACAACGAGCCGTGGTGCGCTTCCATCCTGGGATACGGGATCGGCGTACACGCGCCGGGCCTGAAGGACTGGCGCCGCGCATACCGCGCCGCGCACCATCTGCTCTTGTCGCACGGCCATGCGGTCCGCCTGTACCGCGAGCTCGGCTTGCGCGGCGAGATCGGCATCACCTTGAACCTCACCCCGGTCTATGCGGCCACGCCAAGTCCAGAAGACTTGGCGGCAGCCGACAGGCAGGATATGTTCCAAAATCGGTGGTTCCTCGATCCCGTCCTCAGAGGGGAGTATCCAGAGGAGTTCTTGCAACGTGTGGATCGAGTGGTCGGTGGGTTTGATGCCGTCAAGCCTGGGGACCTGGAAGTGATGGCTACACCCGTCGACTTTTTGGGCGTGAACTACTACACGCGCGCCGTGGTGGCGGACGATCCGTCCGATTCGCTGCTCGGCGTTCGGCACCTGCCGGGCGAAGGCCCCCGCACTGAGATGGACTGGGAGGTCTATCCCGACGGTTTGTACGACCTGCTCTGCCGCCTGCGTCGGGACTACGGCGATATCCCTATCTACATCACCGAGAACGGCGCCGCCTACGACGATCACGTCCAGGATGGGGGCGTCCACGACGCGGATCGAGTGGCATATCTCGCGTCGCACTTCGCCGCAGCACATCACTTCCTTGAGGAGGGCGGCAACCTGCGCGGCTATTACGTCTGGTCGCTGATGGACAACTTTGAATGGGCATTCGGATACACGAAGCGATTTGGCCTCGTGTATGTGGACTACGATACGCTCGCTCGCATCCCGAAGGACAGTTATTTTTGGTATCAAAGCGTGATCCGCGAGGGCGGACTGGTGCCGATGGAACCCGCGGAGACGCGTTGACGTTTCTTCCATGTGATGCAGGCCAGCGTGCGCTGGCCTGTTTCGTTCAGGTGTCGAATGGGACGTGAAACCAGGCGAGAAACAGGGATGTGACGAGTCCGCAGAATCCAAGCGAGAGGCGCCAATTTTGGTCGTGCAACCACATTACGAACAGCATGCACGAATCGAGCAGGATGGACCAACCAAACGCCCAGCCGTGGTAGTACTCAATCTCATGCGACAGCACGAGTACGAGCTCGAATGCGCTGTAGATGGCCAGAAACAGCGCGAAATGCAGGAGACGCCGGCCGAGCGAACTGGGCATGTAGCGGAGGAACAAGAGCGTGGTACAAGGGAACAACACGAAGATCTGAATGAGCTGCGACAGCTTGTCGGTGATGAACCACCACCTTGGGTGATACCACATCATGTATCCCCGGCAGACCAGGTTGTACATGAGGGCGATCACGGCGATCCAGAGCACGGTCCTACAGTACTGGGTAAGGTACAGATGTGTGCGTGTCGCGAGGACCACGGCGAGAAACGCGGCCGAGAAACATAGGACTACCACATGATTCGCCTCAGCTCCTTGGTGTAGGCGTCTTCGGGGCGAGGCCGTGCGGCAGGCTTATTTCAGAGTATGAGAATGGAGGGCGCCGTCCATACCGTCGAAGATTGTTGAATCGGGGCTCGGAGCGAGCTTGTGCTGGCGACCTGCCATCCTCCAATCCGCGAGATGCGGCCATGTCCGGTGGGGCGCGAGTAGGACTCATGATGACCATGAGGACAAGCAAAAACCCCAGCCCTTTACGTCCGGGCTGGGGTTTTTGCTACACTGGTGCGGTCGAGAGGACTTGAACCTCCACGGAGTTGCCCCCACTAGAACCTGAATCTAGCGCGTCTGCCAATTCCGCCACGACCGCATGTCTGAGTTTGCTTCGTCCGCTGCCCGTTTCCGCATCAGCACCGCAGCGAACGATTACATTATACAAGGAATCACGCAGGTTTGCAACGAATCATTTCATCGGTGGCCCGATTTTTTCAATCGTGCTCAAGGAGGCGTTCGTATGCAGTTCTTTAAGATGCACGCGCTCGGCAACAACTATGTGTTTGTCGATACGGCCCGGACAACTCTGCCCACGGACGATCTCCCGTCGCTCGCGCGCCGGGTGAGCGACGTGCGCAGAGGGATTGGCTCTGACGGCCTCATCCTCGTCACGCCCTCCGACAGCGCGGATGTCGGCATGCGGATCTGGAACGCGGATGGATCGGAGGCGGAGTCCTGCGGCAATGGCCTGCGCTGTGTGGCCAGGTACGCCTACGAGCGCGGGTTGGTCGACGCCACGCACTTCTCCATCGAAACGAAGGCAGGCGTTGTGGCGGCGCAGGTGCATCTGGACGTCGAGGGACGCGTGCGGCTTGTGACCATCGATATGGGCGAGGCTCGTTTCGGCACGGAAGCCGTACCGTACCGAGGGACGGATCGCGGCGACGACGTGCGCGTGCAGGCAGGCGGCGCAAGCTATACGGGCACGCTCGTCAGCATGGGAAACCCCCACTTTGTCACGCTGGTCGATTGCGTCGATGAGGTGGACGTCGAGCGTGTCGGGCGCGCCATTGAGTCCCATCCCGACTTTCCCGAACGCGTGAATGTGGAGTTTGTCTCGGTGCTTGCCCCGGACGAGATCGACTTCCGCGTGTACGAGCGCGGATCGGGCGTGACATTCGCGTGCGGCACAGGGGCATGTGCGAGCGTGGCGGCGCTCGCCAAAAAGGGATTTGTACGGAACCGGGTGACCGTGCACCTCTTGGGGGGCGATCTCGACATCGAGATTCGCGAGGACGGTCACGTGTGGATGACGGGGGAAGCGCACTGGGTGTGCGAAGGGACGTACTACGCGTAGGAATCCATAGGAATCCAGCGGGCGGGCGGCGCCTATACGGCGACCAAAGCCACGCCCGCGAGGATCACGAGCACGCCGGCCCAGCGGATCCAGGGCACGTGCTCGTGAAACACAAAGATGGACACGAGAATCGCGAGCACGTACGCGAGGCTCTGCAGGGGATAGAGCAGACTCAGGGACAGCTTGTTCAAGAGGAAAATCCAAATCACCGTCGCGATGACATACAGCACGATGCCCGCGATCACCCAGGGAGAAAACATGGCCGCGATGACGGATCGCAGGCTGTTGAGATCTCGATGTTGCAGTCCGTACTTCCAAAGCGTCTGCCCGCCGACGAGCAGGCAGACGTTGAGGAGAATGAGGATGGCGTAGCCAAGTCGCATGGGAGGGTTTGGCGCTCCTTTGTCTTCAGTCCTTGAACTCGTTCTGCAAGAGCTCGTAGTAGTCGCGGTGATGGCGGACGATGGTATCCAAGATGAAGCCACACGTTAGGCTGTTGGTGGCCAGCACCATGAACCCGACGGCGAGGATGGCGGACGGGATCTTCGCGATGCGGCCAAACGAGAAGTACTCGTACAACACGGGGATGCCGACGCCGAGCCCGGCCAAAAAGAGAATCAGCGCGACTGCCGTGAAGAAAGCGAGCGGCTTGTAGTCTTTAAAAATCCAGAAGACGGTCTTCAGCACTCGGATGCCGTCGCTGAGCGTGTTCAACTTGGAGTGGCTGCCTGGCGGCCGATCCCGATACTGAATCGGGATCTCCAGAATGCGAAACCGCTTGTCCAGGGCGTGAAGCGTCATCTCCGTCTCGATTTCAAAGCCTTCGCTCTGAATGGGCATGGTCTTCGCGAAGCGGCGGCTGAACGCCCGGTACCCGGTCATGATGTCCCGGAGATCGGCGTGAAACAGGGTGTTAATCAGCTTCCGCACCAACTGGTTGCCGAAGTTGTGGAAAGGGCGCTTGTTTTCCTTCGAGTAGGAGCCGTCGGAGTGGCGGTCGCCGATACACATGTCGGCCTCTCCTTCGATAATCGGCCGAATGAGATCGTGCACGAATTCTGCGGGGTACGTATCGTCGCCATCCGTCATGACGTACACGTCCGCGTCGATGTCGCGAAACATGGAGCGCACGACGTTTCCCTTGCCTTGGCGCGTCTCCCTTCGCACGATGGCGCCCGCTTCCCTCGCCACTTCCGCCGTGCGATCGCGCGAGTTGTTGTCATAGACGTAAATCTCCGCATCGGGCAGTTCGCGTTTGAAGTCCCGAACCACTTTTCCGATGGTCAGTTCTTCGTTGTAACACGGAATGAGGACTGCGATTCGCATGGTCTGGGCATGCCTCCATCGTGAAAATCGTCCGCGCTTATGGCGCGGTGACTCGGCGCGGCGACGCCTTGCGCATGCGCGCCCAGGCTGTGACCAGGTAAATCACCGCTCCGACACCGACAAACAAAAAGGGCATGGTCGGGTACGCGTACCGATTAATTGGGATAAAGGGAAGCTGAACGACGATGAGAAAGACGGTCAACCAGCTCAGCCATCGAATATACCGCATCCCGAATCCCGCTGCGAGCCCGATGGCCCCGATGATGACCCACATCAGGTGCAGGTGGGCATAGGCAAAGGTGATCCGGGTCAACAGGCCCGCGTGTTGCGGCAGTACGCTATTGTACCAGGGTGTGCCGAACAGCCAGCCGAGTTTGTCTAAGGTGTACCATTTGAGATAGGCCAGCGGGTGGGTGTGAAAGCCCTCCACAATGCGGTGAATGGCGAGGGCCTTTTGCTGCGCGTACGTCAACCCGTTCGACAAGCTCGTGTCCTTATAAAATGTCGGATCCGAGCCGAACAGGAGCGGATTTGCCGCGTCGAGATCCGTCGTGATCCATTGGTGCATCGCCACGAGATTGCGCACCCACCATGGTACCATGGCGATGCAGAAGGTGGCGACGTACAGCGCATAATTTCTCAGCATGGGCCTCCAGGCGCGCCTCGTCTCGCGCTGCAAGAAGAGGCAGGCCGGCGCCGCCAAGAGCGGTGCGACGCTTGGGCGAATGAGCGTGGTCACCGCGAGTAACAGGCCCGCGACGATGAAACTCGGCCATGTGCGGTCTCTAACCAGGACGAGGAACGACCACACGAATGCGAGAAGAAACGGGATGTAGAGGTTTTCTGTGAGCAGTTGATCATTCGCGTAAATTACGGGCGGGTACAAGGTCCACAGGAGCGCGGCGAGGAAACTCGCATAACGCGGCAGCCGAAAGCGGGCAATCACATACAAGAGTACGCTCGCTGCCACGGCCAGCAGGTGCTGAAACGCCTGCGCTACGTGCATCGCCGTCTCATGGCTGGTCGTGAAGAGGGCGGACACCCGATACACGAGCGCGAGGAACAGCGGGTAGCCCGGGGTCACCTGGGCGGCAGGGCCCCAACTCCAGTACGCGTACAGATGCAGCGCGTTCAGCACGTGCGCGGAATGATCATAATAATAGGCGTCCCCGTACAACAGGACGGGTTGGCGCCATGCCTTGACGATGAAATACACGTGATAGACGAGCGCGATGGCCGTCAACAGCCCGAGCCACGTCCGATCCTTCGCAAACGACAAGCGCTTCACGGGTGGGTTCACTCCTCAGTGCGTGCATATCGCATGATCCAGTCCGTGGAGGACATCGCCTTGCGCACAGCGCCGCGCTCTTCGAGGTGCTCCAGGTGCGCCATCACCGTGTGACGCGCGAACGGCCAGGCGCGCGAATCGGCGCCTTGGTACAGGGCGGCCGTGAGTTCGGCCAGCGTCTTTGGGCCGCCGGCCAGAATGGCCAACAGTTGCTCCTCTCGCATCTGGCGCCGCTTGTATAACCGCTCCGCCGCGAGCTGCGGGTGCCAGATGGCGGGCCCGTGTCCCGGGAGCGCCACTTCCGCGTCTGACGCCATCACGGCTTGCAGTGCGCGGTAGTAATCCGCCATGTGCCCGTCCGGCGGCCCCACCCAAACGGATCCCTCTTCCACCAAGTGATCGCCGACAAAGAGCGCCTTGGCGTCGGGGAGCCACAGGTGAAGGTGACCGTGGGTGTGCCCCGGCTGATGGACGACATATAGGTCGCGATGTCCTGCGCGCAGGCGCTCTGGGCACGGTTCAAAAGTGCCAGCTCCATGCGGAAACTTGACGTCGAACGCAGCAATGTCCAAAGGGTGCATGAATGCGGGGGCAGCGAGACGCGCCTTGAGCGCCGGAATGCCAGCCGTGTGGTCGACGTGGTAGTGCGTCGCGATGATCGCGGCAACGCGCTGGATGCCGAGTTGCGGAAGGTGCGCCATCACGAGGTCGAGATCGCCATCGGTGACGCCTCCGTCGACGATCACGGCCTCGCCGCCGTCCTCGATCACATACAAATTGACGGTTCCGTACGGCAGTACGTTCGGATACGCAACGCGCATACACCACACGCCGGGGAGTACGCGCTCCCATGGCCCTGCATTCGCCAAGTCGACCCCTCCGTCTCCGCGACAATCAGTTTCATGTTAAAAGTTTGTTCGAGGCGGGTCAATTTGTCACCCTATCGTGTGGTACACTCGATCTGCTGTTCGGCTGGCAAAGGAGGGACTGGGATGTCTCGTGCGTCATTGCCAGGGGAGATGTCTCCTGAGGCATTCTGGCATTCGGGGTTCAAAGGCGCGCTCCTGGACCTCGACGGCACCTTGTTTCGCGGGCGAGCCGTGATCGAGGGGGCTCCCGAGTTTGTTCGCACCCTTCGCTCGCGGGGCATTCAACCCATCTTTTTTACCAACAACTCGTCGAGAACGCCTGTTCAGGTCGCCGCGTTTTTGCGCGATCTCGGCATCCATGCCCATCCCGAAGAAGTGGCTACCTCCGCCCAGGCGGCTGCCTTCCTGATTCGTCAACGGACGTCCGCCGAATGTCAAGGCGAACCGCCCATGGTCGCATTTGTCGGCGGCCCCGGTTTGGAAGAGGCTCTTCGGGATGAAGGGTTGGAGCCGCGAAGGGCTCGGGCGGACGAACTGCGGGCAGCGTGGGTGAATCGTGCCGTTGCCGTCGCCGTGGGGCTCGCACCGGACGCCTGCTACGGCGACCTTGCACTTCTCGCCCGCGTCGCGCATCGCGTCGGCTGGATGGTTCTGACGAATCCGGACCGACGGCTGCCCGTCGAGGACGGTTTCATGCCTGGCAATGGAGCGCTCGGCGCGTTTGTGCAGACCGCTTCGTCGGCCGAGGTATTCGTGACAGGGAAGCCGGATCCGTCGTTTGTCGACTATGCGCTCCACCGGTTCCATCTTCGTCGAGAGGAAGTCGTCATCGTCGGCGACAACGTGGAGACGGACGTGGCGGCGGGGCGGGCGGCAGGCCTTGCGACGGTGTGGGTCAGGTCCGGCTTGGAAGGCGAACTGGATTCGGCGCATTCCCCCGAGTGGACGGTCGACTCCGTGGCGTCGCTTCTTCCGCACCCTTGAAACCGCCAAGAATCCTCGCCGAAGTTCAACGCTTGGACCCTTGTTTCTCGCAGATATAGTGTTTATAATCGCGGTGACTCGAGTTTCTGACACTACATATAGGACGGAAGGCTTGTCATCTGCGGCGGATTCCGCGAAGTGCCCGGTGCGCACGGGGGTGAGCAGCATGAAATGTCCGTATTGCGGAGCGGACAACACGCGCGTCATCGAGTCGAGGCCTGGCGAGGACGGGACGACCATCCGCAGGCGGCGCGAGTGCATTCATGAGGCCTGCGGGCGGCGTTTTACCACCTATGAGCGGGTGGAGCAGCGGCCGCTCATGGTCGTGAAAAAGGATCAGAAGCGGGAGGAGTTTTCCCGCGACAAGCTTTACCGCGGCATCATGAAGGCGTGTGAAAAGCGCCCTATCCCTGCGGAGACGCTGGAGGCGGTGTGCGACGAGATCGAGCGAAAGCTGCGGCTCGAGTACGAACGCGAAGTGCCGTCTTCGGTCATCGGGGAGCGCGTGATGGATGCGCTGCGGGAGCTCGACGGCGTGGCGTACGTCCGATTCGCGAGCGTGTATCGGGAGTTTCGCGATGTCGAGACGCTGCTGAAGGAAGTGCTTGCGCTCATCGGTGATCGGGCGCGCGCGGCGGAACGGCCGGCGCAGGCGGACAAGCCCTCCGGCGACGGAACGTCGTTCGCGCGAGGATAGAGGAGGATTCGAATGGCCATCGAACAACGGGAGAGGCCCATGCTGGATCTGAACGACGACGATTACCTGGGACCGACTGGTGAAAAGATCGTCGCCGACCGGTATTTGCTGAAGGACATCCGCAAGGAAGCTTTGGCGCCAGGAGCGCTCGTCGTCGCCGTGTTGGACAAGAAGCGCGCCTACCACGAGCTTGCGCGCGTGAAGGCGGTGGATCGCGATGCGGACCAGGTCACGGTGGAGCTCCGGGATGGTTCGCTCGTGGACTTGCCGGCAAGCCAAGTGGACGTGCTGCTCGAAACCTCACCTCGGCAGATGTGGCGGCGCGTCGCTCGGGGCGCTGCTGCGGTCACGCGCCAGCCGGAGGTGTGGGAAGAGGCGTTTTACGAGCTTCAGAAGGGTTGGCGCTACGTCCCAGGCGGGCGTATCAACGCGTCGCTGGGAACCGGCATGCAGGTGACGAGCTACAACTGCTTTGTGATTCCAAACGTGGGCCCCGACCTTCGCGACTACGCGGAATCGTTTGGCCAGACGCTCGAAATCCAGGCGCGGAGCGGCGGCGTGGGCATGAACCTGTCTCGCATCCCACCTCAGGGCACCCTGATTCCCGTCAGCAGGGCGTCCCGGAAGACAGAACTCATGCTGGTCCTAGACGCCTGGCATCCCGATCTCGCCGACTTTCTGGAGACTGAGTACCCTCATTCCACGAAGCTCGTCCGCGCCGACGCCGCGTTTTGGCGCGCCGTGGAAGAGGACGACGAGTGGGTGTTTCGGTTTCCGGACACGTCGGTGGAGGGGTATGACGACAAATGGACGGGCGATCTCGACGCGTGGTTGCGCCAAGGTCTTCCCGTCGAAGAGCACGGGCGCATCCGTGCGCGCGAGCTCATGGAGAAGATCTTGGCTTCCGACGCGCACCTGGTGCCGCAGGCCGTCGGATTCTGCCTAAGCCCTGGGGACAGCCGCAGCACCATCGCGAGAACCCTCGGGGACATGTGGGAGGCGATGCGGGACGGCAAGCGCGTGTCGATCGTCCTGTCGTCGCTTCGCCCGCGCTATAGCTATGTCCGCGGTGTGAACGGGCGGTCGTCCGGCGCGTACTCGTGGGGGCTTCTGTACGACAAGGGGAACCAGGTGTTCGGCGAGGGCTTCGGCCCCGTGGGCGTCGGAGAGATTATGAGCGTGGGCTGTCAGCTCACGCTTCAGGGCGGTTCCCGCCGCGGCGCCTTGATGCTCATCTTGAACGACCGCCACGCTGATCTGCCCAAGTTCATTCGCGCGAAGCAGGTGGACGGCGTCATCACGGGAGCCAACATCAGCGTGGGCGTGTCCGAGGAGTTCATGGAGGCGAAACGCCGTGGCGAGTCGTGGCAGCTCGGATTTGTCCCGGCGTCGTACCGCGAGGCGTTCGATGGAGACTTCGGGCGCTGGATCGAAGAAGGCAAGCCTTTTGAGGTGACAGAAACGGTCTCCGCCGCGAAGCTGTGGCGCGACATCTGTGAGTCGGCATGGAAATCTGCCGAGCCGGGCGTCGTCTTTTTGGGTCGAGCCAACGCGATGAGCAACTCGTGGTATTTCAACCCGCTCGTCGCCACCAATCCGTGTGGAGAGCAGCCGCTTCCGCCCTATGGGATCTGCAACCTCGGCGCGGTTGTTCTAGCTCGATTTGCCAATGGTTTTCGCGACAGCGGCGTTCGGACCGAATTCTCCGATCCCGAGCGCGAGGCTTATGTGCGATCCCGCCTTCTCGAGAAGTTCTCGGCGGACGAGGCCGAGTTTCTCCTGCATCACATCCGCTGGGAGGAGCTCGAGCGCACGACGCGCTGGGGGATTCGGTTTCAGGACGCCGTGATCGATGCGACCTACTATCCGTTCGAAGAAAACCGGCAGAACCAGATGTCCGAACGCCGCGTGGGGCTTGGCATCATGGGACTGCACGATCTGATGCTCTACTGCGGCATTCGCTACGGCTCGGAGGAAAGCGTCAAACTGATTGACGTGCTGATGGGGCTCATGGCGGAGTGGGCGTATCTCGAGTCCGTCGAGCTGGCGAAGGAGTACGGGCCGTTTCCGAAGTTCGACGCGGACAAGTTCCTGCAATCCGGCTTCATGCGCCACATGGCGGCGGAGCGCCCGCACGTGGTCGACGCCATCCGCAAGCATGGCGTGCGTAATGTCACGACCATGACCATTGCGCCGACCGGCACGACGGGCACGATGGTCGGCTGTTCGACGGGGTGCGAGCCATACTACGCGTGGTCGTACTTCCGCAACTCTCGCCTCGGTTTGTTCGAGGAACACGCGTCGATCGTCGAGGAATACCGGCGCGCACATCCGAACGAGGAGAGCCTGCCGCCCTACTTCGTCACCGCAATGGAGCTCACGCCAGAGGAGCACGTGCGCGTGCAGGCCGCGCTGCAGCGATGGATCGACAGTTCCATCTCCAAGACGTGCAACGCGCCGAACTCGTACACGGTGGAAGACACGGTGAAATTGTACGATCTCGCCTACGAGCTCGGCTGCAAGGGCATCACCATCTACCGGGACGGATCGCGCAGCGAGCAGGTACTGTCGCTGAAGAAGGACGACGAAACGGGCGATGGCCAGGAAGCGAAGGGCGCGGCAACCTCGGAGACACCCGAAAAGGCGGCACAACCAGCCCAGGCTGCTCCTGCTCCGGGTGGGTACGTGAAGCGCCGGCGCCCCGACGTGCTCTATGGTGCGACGTACCGCAAGGAGACCCCGCTCGGCAAGGCGTTTATCACGATCAACGACGATCCGGACACGCACATGGCCACCGAGGTGTTTGTCAACGTCGGCAAGGCCGGATCGGACGTGTACGCGGCCAACGAGGCGCTCGGCCGGGCCATCACGCTGTACCTGCGCGAGTCGAACAACCCCAACCGCGAGGCGGAGTTGGTGAAACACTTCTCCGGCATTGGAGGCCAAAATGCCGTGGGCTTCGGCGCGCAGCGCATCACGTCGGTGCCGGACGCCATCGCCAAGGCCTTAATCGAGCACGCCGAGACGTTCCCGCTTCGCCAGATGGCCGCGCGCCAGGCGGCGACGTCTGCGCCGGACGAGCTCGACGACGCGAAGCCGTCGGAACTGAGGGCGTATTCCATCGCGAAGGATTGGTGTCCGGAGTGCCATCAGCACACGTTGATTCGCCAAGGCGGATGCTACGAGTGTGAGGCGTGCGGTTACAGCAAATGTTGATGGGGCGGGCGGCTCGAGCCTTCGGGCCGCCCCACTGTGTGCGAGAGGCGATCCCGGCCTGCGGTATTGCGCGGGAGGCGAGGAACGAATATCGTGAAGGTGATCGCGGCATCGGGCCGCGGGACCACGCACGAGGAGAAAGAACGATGTCCCATTCGCACGACGAACATCCGCACGGTCATCATCACGCGCATGGTGGCGGGCACGTGCACGAAGGCGAATGGCTGCATGTGCACGCGCCGGCCGACAAGATGCGCCTGGCGTTCTGGTTGACGGCGCTGGTGTTTCTCGCGGAAGTTCTCGGTGGGGTGGTGTCCGGCAGTTTGGCCCTTCTGTCCGACGCAGGCCACGTGCTCACGGACATGGCCGCGCTCGGGCTTTCGTGGTACGCGCTTCGACAGGCAGAGCGGCCGTCCGATGCGCGCATGACCTTTGGCTATCATCGCGCTGGCATTCTGGCCGCGCTGTTGAACGCGCTGCTCCTGCTCGGCGTCACTGTTTGGGTGATGGTGGAAGCCTGGAACCGGCTGCAGCACCCTCGGCCGATTGAACCGCTGTGGATGTCGCTTAGCGCTGTGGTCGGCGTTATCGTGAATCTCGGCATGGCCGTCGCGATGCGCGGCGAGGACAATCTCAACGTGCAGAGCGCCGTGCTGCACATGCTGGGCGATATGGCGGCTTCGCTTGGGGTCATCGCGGCGGGCGCCGTGATCGCCTGGACGCACTGGGAGCCCATCGATCCCATTCTGAGCGTGGCCATCGCGCTGGCCATCGCCTATGGCGCCGTCCGGCTCGCGGGACGCGCCACGCGCATTCTGATGGAGGGGGCGCCGGCCGATGTGAATGCCCGAGACGTCGTGAACGCCATCCTGACGGTGGAAGGCGTGCGGGGCGTGCACGACCTTCACATCTGGTCCATCGCGAACGGGCGCAATGCGCTCTCGTGCCATGTGGAGATGGACGGTGTCACGACGGTATCCGAAACGCAGGGCGTGATCCGGGAAATTGAACACCGGCTGCGCCACCTCAATATCGGGCACGTCACCGTTCAGGTGGAAGACGAGGATCATCCTCACGAGCCGAGCGTGTTCTGCGCTCAGGCGCACCAGGAGATGCGCCGCGGCGAGGTCAATGGAGTGGGCGATGAAGGTTCAAGATCACCACGCCCGCCACAATGAGCCCGATGCCTAAACCCATCAGCGGCGTGATAGGTTGCCTGTAGGCAACGGCGCCAATCGCCGCGATGGCCGCGGTGCCGACGCCGGACCAGATGGCGTACGCCACGCCAATGGGAATGGTTCGAAGCGCCTGCGAGAGCGCGTAGAAGGAAAGCGCGTAGCCCAGGACCACGGCCAGCGAAGGCCAGAGGCGTGAGAATCCGTGCGTCAATTTGAGCATCGAAGTCGCCAACACCTCGGACGCTATGGCAGCCGCCAAGAACCAACCGTTCACAGGTGTTCACTCCTCTCTGGGAACGTCGGAGACGGGCGATCGCGCATACGCTATAGCACAGACGCGGTTGGAGGTGCCCGATATGACGTATCCCGCGGATCAAGCATATCTCAAATGGATGGCCATTGCGGCGTTTTGTATCGCGTTTGCGCCGCTCGTCTGGCCGGTGCTGCGGGCGCGGCCGTGACGCGCCCGCGCCTGGCGCCATGCCGGAATGGAGACCCAACATGCCGTGGTTGCACATCGCCTATTTGCTCGTTTTTGCACTCGATCTCGTCACGGCCTGCGTGATCATTTTCGTAGAGCGGCATAACGCCGCCGTCACGTGGGCGTGGCTCATGGTTTTGTTGTTTGTTCCAGTTGGCGGATTCATCTTGTACGTGCTGTTTGGACAACATATCAGCCGCTACCGGTTGGCCCGGTTTCGCCTGCGCAATGCGCCCTGGGTGGCGCGCGCCGCGGAGCGCCAGCACCGGCAGGTTGAGTCGGGCCATGTGTTGTACAAGGAACCGGCCGCACAGCGCCATGCGGATCTCATCGCGCTGAATCTCAAGACGGCTTACGCGGTCTATACGGAAGATAATCGCGTCGATGTCTTCGTGCGCGGGGTGGACAAGTTCGAAGCCCTGTTCGAAGACATTCGAAAGGCGAAGGATCACATCCACCTCGAATACTATATCTTCCGGCCGGACGACCTCGGCAAGCGCCTCGTTTGCCTCCTGGCCGAGAAGGCGCGCGAGGGTGTGCAGGTTCGCCTCCTTTACGACGCCGTCGGCTGCGCATGGACTCCCAAGTCGTTTTTCGAACCGCTGGTGCGTGAAGGCGGGGAGGTCGCCGCTTTCTTTCCTTCCCGCATCCCGTACGTGAATCTGCGCATGAACAATCGCAACCATCGGAAAATCGCGGTGGTGGATGGGTCCGTCGCATACGTTGGCGGTTTCAACGTCGGAGATGAATACCTGGGCAAGGACGAGCGGTTCGGCTTTTGGCGCGACACGCATCTGCGCATCGAAGGTAGCGCCATCTTGGAGTTGCAGTCTATCTTCCTGTTGGATTGGAATTCCTCATCTAAGCGTCCCGTGGAATTCGAGGAGCGCTATTTTCCTCGCGTTTGCGGGCGCCCCGGCGCGACCGGCATGCAGGTGGTGGCGAGCGGACCGGACACGGATTGGGAGCAGATCCGGAATGCGTACATCAAAATGATTTACGCGGCCAAAGAGAGCATCTATATCCAGACGCCGTACTTTGTCCCGGACGACAGCCTGTTGACGGCGCTGAAAATTGCGAGTCTTTCCGGCGTCGACGTGAAGGTCATGTTGCCGGGCAAGCCGGATCACCTGTGGGTTTTTTGGGCCTCGAGATTTTATCTCGGCGATCTGCTTCAGGCGGGCGTGCAGTGTTACCTATACCGAGACGGCTTTCTACACGCCAAAATGGTGGTGACGGATCGGGAATTGGCCTCCGTCGGCACAGCGAACATCGATATTCGCAGTTTCAAACTCAATTTCGAAGTCAATGCGCTCATCTTTGACCGAGACAAGAGTGGGCATCTCGCCGATCTGTTCGAGCGCGATCTTGAGAAATGTGATAGATTGACGCTGGAACAATATCGATCACGGCCGAGAGCCGAACGCATCATGGAGAGCTGCGCAAGGCTTTTGTCTCCGATTCTGTGAAAGGAAGTCGAGCATGGAGAAGAAGAGGATGGCGGGTGAAGAAGCCGCAAAGCGAATTCAACCTGGGATGAAGGTCGGCCTCGGAACGGGTTCGACCGCGTATTACACCATTGTCGAGGTGGGCAGACGGGTCAAGGAAGGGCTCGACATCGTGGCCATCCCCACGTCGCGTGAGACGGAGCGGCTAGCCCGAGAGCTGGGAATCCCTTTGACCGATTTCCGCAACTGTCCTCGCCTGGATCTCACCATCGACGGCGCCGACGCGGTCACACCGGACCTTCAACTCATTAAGGGCGGCGGAGGCGCGCTGTTGCGCGAAAAGTTGGTCGCGTCGATCTCGGATGAGCTCATCATCGTCGTAGATGACAGCAAGCTGTACGATACGCTGTCAGGGCTCGCCATCCCCATTGAAGTCGTGCCTTTCGCGTGGGAGACGACCGCGCGGCGGATTGAACAACTCGGCGGACGCTGGACGTTGCGCGAGCGAAACGGGGAAGTGTTCGTCACGGACAATCACAATTACATCCTGGACACGGTGTTCGATGAAGTGGCTAATCCAGCGGATTTGGCGCGGCGTCTCAAGTTGACCACCGGAGTCGTGGAGTCGGGGCTGTTCATCGACATGGCGAACGAGGTGGCCATCGGCACCGATGAAGGGGTGGTGTGGCGCAGGAAGCCAGGGGTTTGAGCGCGGGCCAAGCGCATACATACGGATGGGCGGGGCACGGTAAGGCACGGGAGGGATGGCCCATGCAAGGGGAGACGCACCGCAAGCCCGGACCACCGATGCGCAACTTCGGTGAAAAGCTGCTCGCGGAAGGCGATCGCGAAGCGTTGGAGCAGTGGGCGATTCGCGATACCGTCGACGAGCACACGCTGACGCCAAAGCCGGAAGATGGAAAGCGCATCGGTCAGAAGCGCACCTCGCCCATCGAGCCTCGGTGAACGGAGCTGTCGGCGGCGGGCGTCGAAGACGGCCCGTCGCCCTTTGAATGCGTTTGAACCTTTGCCGACAGTCTGATACTGTGAAAGAGAGTGGAATGATAGCGGGGAGTCGTGGATGTGGCGGGGTTTGTTAAGCAACTGCTCACAGATTGGCGCACCATTGCGATGATCCTGTCGGGCGCCCTGGTGGCGGTGGTGGTTCTGTACTTGGACCGGAATCACCGGCTAACCGACTGGATTCAGTCGTGGGGATTCTGGGGCGTGATCTGGGCCATCGCAATCATGGTCATCTGGTGCCTGACGCCCATCCCGTCCGAAGGGCTTTTGATCATCTTCCTGCGCGTGTTCGGGGTTGTCGCGGGAACGACCTATGCGTGGATTGGATCCACCATCAGTTCCATTCTTATTTTTTTCATCGCCCGCTATTTTACGCGCATCATGCTCCAACGCGTCCAGCACCACGAGCGGTTTGAACAGGTCAACCATTGGGTGCGAGAATGGGGGAGTTTGGGCTTGTTGCTAGCCCGCTTGCTTCCGGTGCCCGCGTTTCTCGTCAACTATGTTGCCGGCATGATCCCGGCCACGTCGCTTTGGTCGTACACGTGGACGGCCGTCGTGGCCATGGTCCCGTATTATCTCGGGGTTGCGTTGGTCTACGCAGGTGTGTTTGGCAACTGGATCTACATTCTTCTGGGATGTATTCCGCTCGCGGCGCTCGCCGTGTTTGCGGCTCTGTTGCGCCGCCGCGTCGGGCGCAACGGCCACGCGAAGTGAAGCAGATGCGAAACGGCGAACCATTGCGCAAGACTACATACGTGGAGTGAATGTGGGTGAACGGGGATCGCCTGGATATCGCACAGCGGCTCGACACGATTATGGAGCGGTTCTTCCGCGGGATGCGCTCGCACTTCACCGAGGATAAATTCGGTTTGACGCACACGCAGGCGTTTGTGCTCCGGCACTTGAGCCTCGTGCCGCAGGCCAAGTCGTCTGACTTGGCCCGCATCGCAGGTCTGAGCCCCGGTGCCATCACCCAGGTGTGTGACGAACTCGTTCGGTTGGGCTACGTCGAGCGCGTGCGTTCAAGTGAGGATCGGCGAGTCGTGTACGTGATTCTAACGGATCGCGGCCGTTCCCATCTCCGAGAGCTGACGAGAAGTCGCGCTGTGAAGATCGCGCAACTCCTGGACAAGCTGGGAGAGCAGGACGCGAGGAAGTTTCTCGAACTTCTCGAGCGATTGGTCGCCATCATGGATGAACATCCATGTACAGCGAGTCCACGTGGTAGACAGGAGGATGAACCATGACCGTTGGCTGGATGGGCCTTGGGCTGATGGGTGAGCGAATGGTCAAGCGGGTCGCGTCGTTGGGCGAAGAGGTCCTCGCGTACAACCGTTCGCCAAAATCAATTCAGCATTTGCCTTCCAACGTGCGGCTCACGTCGGATCCGCGAGAAGCCACACAGGGATGCCGGCTAACCTTTCTCATGCTGTCCGATGCCGCGGCAGTGGAAGCGGCGTTATTCGCGTCGGGGGCCATCGATGCGATGGAGCCAGGGGCCATCGTCGTCAACATGAGCACGGTCGGGGTCGAAGACTCGATTCGTTTGGCGGATCAAGTGGAACGGCGCGGCGTGGGGTACGTGGAGTCGCCTGTCCTCGGGACCACCAAGCCGGCCGAAGAGGGGAAGCTCGTAGCCTTGGTGGCAGGAACGGAGGCGAACGTGGAGGCGGCTCTGCCGTATCTACGCACGATGGCGCATGTCATTCACCGGCTGGGCAACGTCGGCAACGCCTCCGCCATGAAGCTCATGGTCAACTACTTGCTTGCGATGTCCATGCTGTCGCTGGGAGAAGCGCTCGCCTTTGCGGAACGGGCGGGGTTCGACGTTCGAACAGCGCTAGACGTGCTGGCCACGAGTTCGGTATGGCCTGCCGTGTACAGCGGGAAGCGCGGAATGATTGAGTCAGGCGATTTCACGCCGCAATTTCCAGTGAAACATCTGGCGAAGGACATGCGTCTGTTCATGGAAGCCAGCGAGCGTTGGCGGGCTCGCACGCCCATGGCGGGGCTCGCTCGGGATCTCCTGCGCCGCGCATCCTCGGGCCCGCTCGCCGATCTCGACATGGCTGCGTTGTGTGCGTGGTTCCGAGATGATGGACAGGGCCAAGCCTCGGCACGGTAGGCCTTGGCGCGAGGAGGCTTGAGGCGTGGACGTCAGTTTGGTGATCCCGACGTACAACGAGCGAGACAACATCCATCCCCTGGTGGAACGCATTCATCGAGCTTTATCCCCTCTAGGGATTTCCTACGAAATTTGGTTTGTCGACGATAGCAGCGATGATACGGTTGCGGTCCTTCGAGATCTGGAGTCCCAGGATCCCGCCGTTCACGTGTTCCACCGCGATCACGAGCGGGGCCTCGCGAGCGCAGTCGTGCGTGGATTCGAACGTGCGCAGGGCAGGTACCTGATTGTGATGGACGCGGATCTGCAACATCCGCCGGAGCTGTTGCCGGCCATCTATGAGCGTTTAGAATCCGGGATCGACGTGGTGATTCCAAGCCGTTTCGTGGAAGGGGGCTCAGACGGCGGGCTGGGCCCACTGCGGAAGTTGATCTCGTGGACGGCGAGGGTGATTGGGCAGCTCGCTCTCCATCGCCTGCGCAAGATCTCGGACTGCACGAGCGGCTTCTTCGGCCTGCGGCGCGACGTGATTGAAGGTGTCGAGCTGAATCCTATTGGATGGAAGATCTTAATTGAGGTGCTGGTAAAGGGCCGCTACCGCAGCGTGCACGAGATCGCATACGAGTTCGTGGCCCGCGATTTCGGCGAATCCAAGATGAGTCTCAAGGAGCAGTGGAACTACTTTCGCCACTTGGTGCGCTTGGTGAGCCAAAGCCCGCCGGATCGGCGGTTCTTCCTGTTCTGTTTCATCGGCCTGTCGGGCGTGGTGGTGAACGAGGCGGTTCTGAGCCTCCTGTGGTACGGCCTTCACCTGCGGGACACCGTGGCATCCGTCGCTGCCTCGCTGGTGGCCATGTTGAATAACTATTTCTGGAACGATCGCGTCACCTGGAAATCCGAATCCTCCGGGCGAGGATGGGGATGGAAGCTGCCTGTGTTTGTCGGCATTTCGCTCGTCGGGATCGCCATCACGACGCTCGTGATGCGAGGATGCGAGGAATTGGGCGTGCCCGTTCCGGTCGGGCAGGCCATTGGAATCCTAGTGTCCACCGTCTGGTCGTATTGGATGAACAGTCGCGTGACGTGGCGAAACATCGAGCGCGAGGCCCGTGGGGATGCGATTGTGGTCACACGGGAGTCGGTGCGGGATTCGCTGATGCGTGCCAAAACAGGCGCGTGACCAGGCGTCAGCCAGATCTCGAACGTTCGGTCGCCGTTTGCGCCGCGCGTGCCTCTGGAGGGAGCCAGGTGCGCGTCTCACGAGGGTCCTGAATGATCCGCGACGGAACTTCGCCGTCTGCGAAAAACCGTTTGGCGACATACCGGGCTTCGGCCGGATTGACGACCCAGTAGCTCAAGTCCCCTGGAATGGACGGGTCGGGATCGTGAAAGGAGCCCGGCAGCGTGGTGTGCACGGCCCGGTACGTCCTGTACTGCGGCGCGCGGGCCGCAAGGCGCGTGATGTCACCAAGGGACATGTCGGTGTCGATCATCTTCCACGCGTCCAGCGCCACTTCGGGCAGCCTGGGCAGTGTCTGTGGGCGAAAGAGCTGGTCCTTGAGCGCCATGAGAAACGCCTGTTGTCGCTCCGTGCGCCCGATGTCGCCGAGCGCGTCGTGCCGGTAACGGACAAACTGAAGCGCCTGTTCGCCGCTCAGGTGATGCCGGCCTTTCCGCAGGTGAATGACGCCGTACACCTTGTCACCCGTGCGGTAGTCCATATTGCGCGGCACGTCGATATCGAGGCCGCCGATGCGATCGACCATGCGCACGAGTGCATCAAATCGAATGACGGCGTAATGGTCGATGGGGAGCCCAATCAAGCGCTCCACCAGCATGCAGGTTTCTTCTGGCCCACCACTCGCGAGGGCTTCGTTGATCTTGTGATACCGTCCGTCTGGGAAGGCCACCTGGGTGTCGCGCGGGATAGAGAGGAGTTCGATGCGGCGGTGGCTGTCATCGAGGCTCGCGACGAGGAGCACGTCGGCATTCCCTCGCGGGTCTTCGGGGCGCTTGTCGCTGCCTAAGACGAGAATCGTCTCGCGCCCCCCAAGTCGCGTGGTGCCTGTGTCTGCGGCCGTCCAACCGGCGGAGGACGGTTCGGCCGAGCGCGAAGGATGATCATGCGCATGCGGCCTTTCCAGCCGAGGCCAGGCGTGCCACGCTCCGAACGCCGCGACAGCCACAGCGACCCACGCCAAACGCCGACCGTGTCGCTTCAAGGAGATCCCTCCCATCTCCTCGTTATCCTGTGAGGAGATGGGGATCTTTATACTGGGACCAAGCTGTGAAACGCGTCATTCGTGGTATAAGACCTGATTGCAATTCGCACAGATGTACACGTACTGCTCGCGCACGACGCGGCCTTCAACGGGCATCCCTGGCTTGATGACAACGCTAGAGTCGAGCTCGACTTGGCGTTCTTCCCGGAACCAGGTATGATCGCAGTGCGGACAGCGGATGGCGTGTTGAGCGCTCGCCATGTCGTTCATCTCCCATCCAAGACCTAGATATCGCGTTCACGTCCACCATTATATCGATGAGCGAAGAACGGGGTCAAAGCCCGCACCGCGGGGAGGTCCAGGATGATACGCGTCGGAACGTGCGCTTTTCACGATCACGACGACTTCTACCCTCGCACCTGGCCCCGGGAGTTTCGACTCGCCTACTACGCGTCGTATTTCGATCTCGTCGAGATCGACAGCACCTTTTACCGCGTCGTGGAGGCCCGCGTGTGGGAGCGGTGGCTCGATCAAGTGAGTCCTTCCTTCCTCTTTCACGTCAAGGCGCCCGGCGCGCTGACGTTTCACGTTCGGGTGATGTCCAGAGAGGCGCGCCGTGACGTGGGTAAGGCGTTTTTGGCGAGTCTCAAACCCGTCGAGGAGCGGGGCCAACTGGGCGTCATCTTATTGCAGTTTCCCCCGTGGTTTGACGCCACGCGCCAGCATCGCGTGACCGTCGAACGCCTGGTGGATTTCCTGCATCCCCATCGCGTGGCGGTGGAATTTCGCGAGCGCAGCTGGTACGCTACCGACGAACGTACCCATCGGACGCTCGAATGGCTCCAGGCCATGGGCGCCGTTCACGTCATCTGTGACGAACCCGACGCGGGGCGTACGTCAGTTCCGTACGTGCCCTGCGTGACGACTCCAGATCTCGCTATTTTCCGCATGCACGGCCGAAATCGCGAGACGTGGAATCAAAAGGGTCTCACTTCGTCCAAGGAGCGATTCTGTTATCGATACAGCCAGGACGAGCTCCGCGAAATCGTTCCGGACGTGCGCGCACTCGCCGAGCGGGTTCGAGAGGTTCACATCCTGATGAACAACAACTCGAACAACGATGCTGTATGGAACGCGTTCGATTGGCTGGATCTTCTCCATCTCGCGAGGCGCCCAAGGCCTCGGCTCGAGCGCGGAGATCAGATCCGCCTGTGGAGTGACGAGAACGATGGAGGCCTGTCATGAACGAACGGTATCCAAACTGGATGTTTGCTGGCGTCGCCATCGCTGCGTACGAGTTTTCAGGTTTCTTGGCGCGTTGGACCGGCGCCTCAGGCATCCGGTGGGTGGGATACGGCGTGGTGGCGGCCTGTGCCGCCATTCTGGGTGTTCGGTATCTGAGAACCTTTTGGTCGAGTTGGAAGAGGCGCCGGGGACCCAACGATCGCTGACTCGGCCTCAGCCGTGTTCGGCGAGGAGGCTCTCCATGTGTGCCGCAAACGCTGGGGAAAGGCGCGTGTAGAATGACACGCCATGTTGCTCAATCACACCCTTTTCCGTAACGAGGTGCATCAAAACGGTCACAATTTTGTAGGGTTTTCCGAACGTATCAGGGGCGTTCCCAAACAGCGGCTTTGCGTGGCGCACGTACTCGGCGTCCGAGCACTCTACCATGCCGAGGATGTGTTCGAGCGCGATTCGATACGTCGTTCGACCTCGCTGTTGGACGAACTCGCGCGTTGTCAACTGATACTTCACCTGGTTGCGCACTTCGCTCCGCTTGAGTTCCCCTCGCAGCCGTTTGACCTTGGGAAATGCATACATCGCGCGGTCTCCTTTCTCGCCTCATTGTAGCACACTTGTCATGTAGAACCCCGGGAGACGCATGCAATGGAGCGCGGACATTTGGTATGGTTTTGATAGATTTTTGAGGAATGGTGCAGACGGTATCACCAGGAGGAGAGACGCGATTGAATGTCTTGATCTCGATCGCTGCGGTGGTTCTGACCGCATGGAGCGTCGGTGTTCATCTGTGGGTGCACAGCCCTGTGATGCAGTTCTTTGTTTCCTCAGCGGCCGTGATCCCGCTCGCGGCCATCATGGGGCGGGCCACGGAGGCCATCGCGGCGAGGTCCGGCGAGCGACTGGGAGGTCTTTTATCGGCGACATTTGGCAATGCGGTGGAACTGATCATCGGCGTGTTTTCCCTGAAGGACGGGCTCATTCCTTTGGTCAAGTCGTCCATCACGGGCTCCATCATCAGCAATCTGCTGTTCGTCTTGGGCCTCTCGTTCTTCGTAGGGGGCTTGCGCCATCCGATTCAAAAGTTTAATGTCCGCGTGGCGCGCAGTCACGGTTCCATGTTGATGCTGGGGATTGGCGTTGCGTTTGTGGTACCCACCGCCTTCGCCTATGGCGCTGCTCACCTATCTCCGGTCCTGTCGTACGGGGCGGCGGCCGTCTCCCTCGTGGTGTATCTACTGGGACTCTACTTCAGCCTGTTCACCCATCGCGAACTGTTCCAAGCGATTCAACATGAAGAGGACGATGCTTCCGCGTCGAACAAGCCGCTTCTCGTGCATGTGGCGCTGTTGGCGGCTTCCACCGTCCTCGTGAGTCTGGAGAGCGACTGGCTCGTCGGCTCGGTGCGTTCCATCGCGGCACACCTCGGGTGGAGCGAAGTGTTCATCGGCGTCGTGGTTGTCGCCATCATTGGAAATGCCGCGGAGCACGCCTCGGCGGTCTGGATGGCTTGGAAAAACCGCATGGATTTGTCGCTCGAAATCGCCGTGGGAAGCACGCTTCAGGTGGCCATGTTCATCGCGCCGGTCCTGTTTTTCATCGGCGCGCTGATGGGCGTCCCGTTCACGTTCGCGTTCACGTGGCCGGAAGTGGTCAGCATGATGGCCGCCGTTTTGCTCGTTGTTGTGCTCGTCATGGATGGAGAGTCCAATTGGCTGGAAGGCGCTATGGCTTTTGGCGCCTACGTGGTACTGGCGGCTGGGTTCTATAGCCTGCCGGGGTGACAGGAGATGAATTGGGTGAAGGAGATCCTTCGGAAACTGGCCCAGTACCTAGGTATCGGCCTTGCCACCATCTTGCCGTTTGCGCTGGCCATCTGGGTGGTGGTGTTCGTCGTCAACCAGGTCGATGGACTCGTCAGCTGGTACATCCCCTGGGTCTATCTTCACATCCCGGGTCTCGGTTTTTTGATTGTTCTCGCGGCGCTGTTCGTCATCGGCCTGTTGTCGCGCGCATACGTCAGCCGGATCGTGTTGCAATGGGCGGATCGCCTCTTTACGCACATCCCGGTTGTGCGCACCGTGTACACCACGGTCAAGGAGCTCATCGAGAACTTGTTCCGGCGGCGAACAGCGTTCCAAACTCCTGTGCTCGTGATGTGGCCGGACGAACGCGCCCAGGTGCTTGGCTTCATCACGTCCGAAACGCTTCCCGAGGCACTCGATCCGCAGGGGCGGATGGTGGCTGTGTACCTGCCGAATGCGTTTCAATTTGCAGGCGTGACGGTCCTTGTCCCGCGGGATCGCGTCAAGCCGGTCGATCTGAGCGTGGAATCTGCTTGGCGGTTCGCGTTGTCCGCAGGACTCGGCGAGACGCGAGGGGTGGAAACCGACGGAAAGGGAAAGATGCCTGCGGCGCAAGCGCGTGTGGATGCGGAAGGCCCTGACCGTTCGGAGGGGCCCAAGCCCCCTCCGCCGCCCGTTGGCGCGTGAGCAGTGACGGCCTAGGCCGATATCCTGTACAATGAAGAGCATGACACGTGGGAGGTGCGCGGGATGTCCGACGTCACGAGCAGGGTGCGGGGAAACCTGGCCGCCATTGAGCCTTACAAACCCGGTCTGAGCGACGAGAAACTGCGCCGAGAACTGGGGAACCGGCGAATCATCAAGCTCAATTCAAACGAAAACGCACTGGGCCCTTCGCCGCTCGCCATCGAGGCCATTCGCAAGGAGCTGCCGCGGCTTCACTTGTATCCGGATGGTGCGAGTGATCTCGTGCGCGAGGCCGTCGCTCGTCATCACGGAATTTCTCCGGATCAAGTGCTGGTGGGCAACGGATCCGATGACATCATCAAGCTCATCTCTGAGACGTTTCTCGAGCCAGGCGACGAGATCGTCGTGCCGCATCCGTCGTTCTCTCAGTACGGATTCGGCGCACAGGTGATGGACGCCCGTGTGCGGCCCGTGCCGCTGAAGCCGGACTTTACATATGACGTCGATGCCATGGCGGAGGCCGTCACGCCTCGGACGAAGATCGTGTATTTGTGCACACCCAACAATCCAACCGGGACCGTGCTGAAGCGCGGTGAGTTTGAGGCTCTCATGGCGCGCATCCCCGACGACGTGTTTGTCGTGGTCGACATGGCGTACGACAATTACGCCTTGGATGAAGAACGCCTGCAGCTTCGCCCGGAGGAGCTCGAACGCGGGAACGTGGGGTTTCTGTTCACGTTTTCAAAGCTGTATGGGCTGGCTGGATTGCGCGTAGGGTATCTGGTGGCGAACGCGAATGTGATTCAGTTCATTCACCGCGTGCGAGAGCCTTTCAACGTGAATCGCGTGGCCCAAATCGGCGCTATCGCCGCGCTTGAGGATGTCGATCACGTCCGGCGATCGCAGGCGCTTGCTTCTCAAGCGAGGTTTCAATACGGGCGGCTTGCCGAACATGGGATCCGCGTGGTGCCGAGCGAGGCAAACTTTTGCCTGGTGGAAGTCGGCGATGGCGCGGCGGTGTTTGAGGCGCTGATGCGGCGGGCCATCCTGGTGAGAACCGGGTTCCGCGGATTGGAATCGTATGTGCGTATCACCTTTGGCACGCCGGAAGAAAACGAAATGTGCATCGCCGCGCTGCTCGAGGTGGTCGGCCAAACGCATTGAGGCCAACATGGCGCCATCGTGCGGCCGGGGCAACGTTGAAAGTTGCCATCCGGCCGTGCGCGCGTTTAGGATCGATCCTCGTACGTGTCATCGCCGTCCTGCTCGTACGGCGCAGTATGCCGATCCGACGTGATCATATTGGTGTCGCGAAAGCGGCCGCTCACCATCTGGCCGGGCAGCCACGGGGACGTCTTCCCGAGGCACCGCTCGTCGGTCGCGGCGCCATAGGGGCCCTCCGGAAACTCCTCGACGGCGAGATCGTAGGTGGCGGCTTGCGCGGCGGCGACGTCGGCCGTCGGGTAATCGGTCTCCCCTTGATCAACGGGGCCGGGATCGTACGCGCCGGAGTTGGAGCTCGAAATGGCGGGCGTCTTGGAATGGCGGTTCGGATCCTTCATCACGGTTCACCTCGCGCCTAGTGTGCGCACAGGCGCGGCGGATATCCGCGGGCAATTTGACAGGAGGTTGGGGCATGGCTCAAGAAGTTCGTGTTCGCTTTGCGCCGAGCCCTACGGGGGCGCTTCACATCGGGGGCGCGCGCACGGCGTACTTCAACTGGTTGTTTGCGCGAAAGCACGGAGGCAAGTTCGTCCTTCGAATCGACGATACGGATCGCGCCCGTTCGACGGAAGCTTCGTATCAGCAGATCTTAGAGGGATTGCGCTGGCTCGGCATCCTATGGGACGAAGGTCCAGATGTGGGAGGGCCCTACGGCCCCTATCGCCAATCGGAGCGCATGCATATTTACCGCCGCCACTTGGACCGGCTCCTGGCTGAGGACAAGGCGTACCCGTGCTTCTGCACACCCGAAGAACTCGCTCGGGACCGCGAGGCCGCACAACGAGAGGGGAAGCCACCTCGCTACGTAGGCCGCTGCCGCGAGTTGTCTCCTGAAGAGCGATCTCGCCGCATGGCGGCAGGCGAGCCTCACGTGTACCGGATCCGCAGCCGCGTGGAGGGCGAGACCGTTGTTCACGACTTGATCCGCGGGGATGTGGCGTTCGCGAACAGTGAGATCGACGACTTCATCATCTGGAAGGCGGACGATACGCCGACGTACCACTTCGCGTCTTGCGTCGACGACGTGGAGATGAAAATTTCACACGTCATCCGGGCGGAGGAGCACTTGTCCAACACGCCCCGTCACATCGTGCTGTTCGAGGCGCTCGGCGCAGAGCCGCCGGCGTTTGCGCATGTGCCCATGATCCTCGCGCCGGATCGCAGCAAACTGTCCAAGCGCCATGGGGCCACGAGTGTGAGTGAGTATCGGGACATGGGCATCCTTCCTGAGGCGCTCGTGAACTATCTGTTGCTTCTGGGCTTCTCCCCGGGGGATGATCGGGAAATTGTGGACCGGGAAACGGCCATTCAGCTCTTTGACCTGGAGAAGGTGGCCAAGCACGCTGCTATTTATGACGTCAAGAAGCTGGAGTGGCTCAACGCCCACTATTTTCGGCAGCAGTCCCCTGAAGCTGTCATGGATGAGGCGTGGTCGCAGTTGGTGGAGCGCGGCTATGTGGCGGCAGACGAGTGTCGACGGGAAGTCCTGATGTGGATCCGCACCGTGATTGCCTTCGTGCAGACGCGCAGCCGCAACCTTCAGGAGTTGGTCGACGGGCTGCGACCGTACTTTGAACCGGTCCGCGCGTACGACGAGAAGGGGGTTCGCAAGCACTTCGCGCATCCGGAGACCGCGAGTAGGCTAAGGACCGTGGCGGATCGCCTGACAGAGGTGGCACCGTTTCTGGCGCCTGTCGTCGAGCGCGAGTTCCGGCAGTGGATTGAAGACATGGGCGTGAAATCGGGCGAACTCATTCACCCCGTGCGTTTGGCCATCACGGGTTTGACGGTGGGACCCGGCCTGTTTGATGTCATCGCCCTCATCGGACGCGACGAAGCCGTGCGCCGTTTGCGGGAAACGGCCGATCGCATCGAGGCTGGCGAGGTGGTCACGGCGTGAGGCGAAAGCCGGCGGGCTCGCCCGCCGGCCGCCGTTCGCGCAGGCGGTACGGATCGACAAAAAAATTGACGAGCAGCTATTGACACGGCACGAGGAAGCATGTATATTGAATTACGCAACCGGCTGAGCCGCCCGGAAGAGCGGTAGGGCGTCAGGTAAGGCTACGATGCCGAATGGTGTAATGGTAGCACGACTGACTCTGGATCAGTTAGTCTAGGTTCGAGTCCTAGTTCGGCAGCCAGTTGGCCCTATCGTCTAATGGCTCAGGACGCCGCCCTCTCACGGCGGTAATAGGGGTTCGAATCCCCTTAGGGTCACCACGGGTCATTAGCTCAATTGGTAGAGCATCCGACTCTTAATCGGGTGGTTGAAGGTTCGAGTCCTTCATGACCCATTCCAGAAAGGCCTCCTGCTACGGCAGGGGGTCTTTCGTTTTGTTTCTGCTCAACGCCGCGCGCGGCGGGGGTCGCTGTCCTTTCCGGCTTTCGTGGGCTATGATGAGACTATCCATCCTGGAGAGAACGGGGAAGCGTGATCCATGAGAGCACGTAGGTCGGGTGCGGAGCGCCGGCGAATGGCACATGTTCTGGTGGACCGGTTCGGTCCCGCTGTGTGGCGTGCCGTCGTGGAGCGGATGGGGGAGACGCCTGAGGCCGAAGACGCGTTCGTGGACCTCATGCTCGCCGTGTGGATGCGAATCGGCCGCCGAGCAGACCTGGCGCGCCTTCGCGAACGGGTGGAGGAGACGCTGACATCGCTCGGGATTTCGTCTCCAGCGGAGGACGAGTCGAGCGAGGCGACCGCCGACACGCTCGAGGTGAGAGACGGAGGGGAGGAACTCGAGGAAACGGGGTTGCCAGAGGCGGTTCTTCGCGATCTCCCACTGGCGCTCCGGAACCGAGCGCTGCAGCGGTTGCGCGCCCAAATCGCGTACGAAGAGGCCGAAGCGCGTCGCTCGGGCTCTCGGGTGGCGCGCGCGTCCGCCGGCATGCTCGTCCTGCTCGGATTCGCCCTCGTAGGGTACGGCTGGTGGGGAGAGCGGTCGTCGGGAGTGGGGCAGCCTTCAAGCGTCCACCGAGCGTCGCCAGAGCCCGTCGCGGGCGCCGACCTCCCTGTGCAAGTGCAGGCCGTGTTGGACATCACGCGTCAGCCGGTCGATCTCGGCCATCTAGCCTTCGGCGATGGGGAGCTGGTGACGGGCAGCCTGTCGCTCGGCACCCAAGGAGATGAAATTCAATTGAGCGCTTATGCGCTCCATGGGCTTAGCCTGTTGGCTCACCCGCGTTGGACGTGCAAGGTCACCCTTTCGCCCCCTTCACCGGGGACTGGAGGTGCCTGGCTGTTTCGCTCCTGGTCGCTCTCGTCGGCGGGCGCCTGGGCTGTGGTCACGGTGAATTGGACGGAGAATGGCATTCATGGCGCGGCCTCGAGGGTGGACGTGTACGCTGTCCCGTTTGCAGGCGGATCGCCGTCGCGGCTGACCACGCTGAACGTGGGCGACGGCGGCGAGGTCGTGATCGCGACGGGGCCAGGCGGCATTGCGTGGCAATCCGTATCAGGGCAAGAAGGCGTCACGGCGGCATCTCCCGTCCATCTCGCGCCCATTGTCGCACGCGGGGGCTCGGCGTCGCTTGGCCCATCCGTCCGTATCGACGTGAGTGGGGTGGTCCGCAATCCACACGTCACGCCCGCGGGCTTTGTGTATCAGGGAACCTCGGCGGCTCCAGTGGCGGCGGGCATGTGGGTGTGCGTGGCGCCGACGGGGCAATCGACTGTTTACGCTGGCGTGCCTGCTGCGACGGATGGCGCCGTCGTCCAAGGTGAAAGCGGCGTGTTGTACGCGGTCGCCCCGGTGTCCTCGCCGGAAGGACAGACGCTCGCGATGTGCGCCCTGCACGCACCAGGGAGCCGCCAGCCGTCGCTTCGCCTGGAGGTGCCCGTGTCTGCCTGGGGCGCGGACGGGGGCTACGTGGACTACGTCGAGCGCGCGGGAGGACGCACTTATCTTGTGGTGGCGCGAGCCGATTGAGGAGGTGAGGCGGTGAACCAGGTCATCCGAGACAAGCTGGATCTGTTGCCGCAGCGGCCCGGCGTCTACCTCATGAAGGGCGAGAGCGGTCAAATTCTTTACGTGGGCAAGGCCAAGGTGCTGCGGAATCGTGTGCGTTCGTACTTCACGGGGTCGCATGACACGAAAACACAGGTGTTGGTCTCGCAGATCCGCGACTTTGAGTACATCGTGACGGACACCGTCGCGGAGGCGCTTTTGCTCGAATGCAACCTGATTAAGCAGCACCAGCCGCCTTACAACATCATGCTGCGGGACGACAAGTCGTACCCGTACATCAAGCTAACCAAGGAGAGGCATCCGAGGCTGCAGATTGTGCGCCAGGTCAAGCGGGACGGCGCGAAGTACTTCGGGCCTTACCCCAACGCCACGTCGGCGCAGGCCACGAAGCGCTTGTTGGATCGGCTGTATCCGCTGCGCAAGTGCAAGACGCTCAAGAAGCAAGTCTGCCTGTACTATCACATCCACCAGTGCCTCGCGCCGTGCGTGTATGACGTGGATGAAGCCACGTACGAAGCGATGGCGAAGGAAATCAGCCATTTTTTGAACGGCGGGCACCAGGATGTCGTGCGCGAACTCGAGCAGAAGATGCAAGCGGCGGCGGAGTCGCTCGAATTTGAGCGGGCCGCGGAACTTCGCGATCTGATTCGCCACATCGAGCAGGTCATGCAGGAGCAGAAGGTGACGTGGACGGACGGGATCGACCGAGACGTGTTCGGCTTCGCCGAAGACCGCGGGCTGCTCAGTGTCCAGGTGTTTTTTGTAAGGAACGGGAAGCTCATCGAGCGGCAGGTGCAGATTGCGCCGCACTTCGACGATCCACTGACCGACTTCATGTCGTTCGTGGAGCAGTTCTACCACGAGCGGGTGGATCTTCCGAAGGAAATCCTGTTGCCCGAGGGCGTGCCGAGCGAAGCCCTTGCGATGGTCGTCGATGCGAAGGTGTTGCAGCCGAAGCGCGGGCCCAAGCGGGATCTGGTCGATCTCGCCTGTGACAATGCGCGCCAGGCGCTGGCGGAGAAAATCCAGCTGATGGACCGCAATCTGGACCGCACGCTGGGCGCGGTGATGGAACTGGGACAGGTGCTCGCGATCCAGCCTCCCCGGCGGATTGAGGCGTTCGACAATTCCAATTTCCAGGGCGTCGACGCGGTGTCGGCGATGGTCGTGTTCATCGACGGCAAGCCCGCCAAGTCGGAGTACCGCAAGTACAAGATCCGATCCACCCAAGGGCCAGACGACTATGAAGCGATTCGGGAAGTCGTGAGACGGCGGTACAGCCGGCTCGTCCGGGAGCATAAGCCGCTGCCCGATCTCGTCGTGATTGACGGCGGGAAGGGTCAATTGCGCGCGGCGTTGTCCGTCCTGGAGGGCGAGCTTGGGCTCGATATTCCCGTCTGCGGCCTGGCGAAGGACGAGCGCCATCGCACGAGCCAGCTCTTCTTCATGGACGAGGAAGAGCCTGTGCGCATCGAACGACACAGTCCTGCGTTCTACCTGCTCGAGCGCATCCAGGATGAGGTGCATCGGTTCGCGGTGGAGTTCCACCGGTCGAGGCGCAGCAAGAGCGGATTTCAATCCGTCCTGGACGAGATTCGTGGCGTGGGACCGGAGCGGAAGAAGGCCATTCTCCGCCGGTTTGGCAGCCTGAAGGCCATCGCGTCGGCGCAGCCGGAGGACTTTCGCGGTCTCGGGATTGGCGACCAACTCGCGCGGGAGATCGTGGCCAGGGTCCGGGAAGAGCTTGTCGCTCGGGAGAAGGTCGAGATGGAAATTTCGTCCGAGGCACCGTTTTCTTGATTCTACGATGGCCAATCATTACAATTTAGAAGGTGCCAAACGGTGGCGGCGTGTCGCGCTGGCCTGCGGTGTTTTGCACTTGCACGGCGATCCCGCCGCGCGTACATATCGCTTCTCTTTTTGGGGGATTGAAGGGAGGAACCCAAGTGGCAGTGGCCCAAGCAGCCCAGCACAACCGGGAGTTTTTCTGGCGGCGGCTCCACACGCTTTCGGGCGTGATTCCGGTGGGACTGTTCCTGCTGGAACACTTGTTCACGAACGCGACGGTTCTGGGCGGTGCGGCAGCTTTCAACGAAGCCGTGCAAGCGATTCAATCGCTTCCGCTCCTGCACGTCATTGAGTTCGTGTTCATTTTCCTGCCCATCACGTATCACGGTGTGTTTGGGCTATACGTGGCGTTCGTGTCTGGCTACAACGCGAACCGGTACTCGTTCAGCCGCAACGTGATGTTCGTGTTGCAGCGGGTGACGGGCATCATCACTTTTGTTTTCATTATTTTCCACCTGTGGACGACGCGGTTTTCCGGCAATGCGCCGTCGTTTGACATGGTGCACGAGCTCGTCACCAACAATGCGTACTTCGCGTTCATGATCGTGGGCGTGATCGCGGCGACGTTCCACTTCTCGAACGGACTGTGGTCGTTCGCCATTCACTGGGGCATCACGGTCGGGCGCCGGGCGCAGCGCATCACCGCGTGGGTGACCATGATCATCTTTGTCGTGTTGGCGGCGGTTGGTGTGGCGTCGCTGATTGCGTTCCGGATGAACGTCTGAGGTGCACATGGACCTCTCGCAAGGTGCTTACGCGAGCATGGGAGGGAATTGACGTGGCAAACACGAGCATCATTGTCGTGGGAGGCGGCCTGGCCGGTCTCATGACCACCATCAAGGTGGCGGAAGCTGGCGTGCCGGTGAAACTGTTCTCCTTAGTCCCTGTAAAACGTTCCCATTCCGTGTGTGCTCAAGGCGGCATCAACGGCGCCGTGAACACAAAGGGCGAGGGTGACTCGCCGTGGGAGCACTTTGACGACACCATCTACGGTGGCGACTTTCTGGCCAACCAGCCTCCGGTTTTGGGCATGTGCGAGGCGGCGCCGGCCATCATCTATTTGATGGACCGCATGGGTGTCATGTTCAATCGCACGCCGGAGGGACTTCTGGATTTCCGCCGGTTTGGCGGCACCAAGCATCACCGCACCGCATTCGCGGGCGCTTCGACAGGGCAACAACTGCTCTACGCGTTGGACGAACAGGTTCGCCGGTATGAAGTGGCAGGCCTGGTCGAGAAATACGAGGGCTGGGACTTCCTCGGCGCCGTGATCGACGACGAGCAGATCTGTCGCGGCATTGTCGCGCAGGATCTTCGGTCCATGGAGATCCACTACTTCCGCGCCGATGCGGTGGTCATGTGCACCGGGGGCAACGGACTCATTTTCGGCAAAAGCACCAACTCGATGATCAACACGGGTTCCGCGGCGTCCGAGCTGTATCAGCAGGGTGTCAAGTACGCGAATCCGGAGATGATCCAGGTTCATCCAACGGCTATTCCGGGAGACGACAAGCTGCGGCTCATGTCCGAGTCCGCCCGCGGCGAGGGTGGCCGCGTCTGGACGTACAAGGATGGCAAGCCGTGGTATTTCCTGGAGGAATGGTATCCCGAATACGGGAACCTGGTGCCTCGCGACATCGCGACACGCGCCATTCACAAGGTCTGCGTGGAGATGGGGCTTGGCGTCGACGGCCAAAACATGGTTTACCTCGACTTGACGCACATTCCGGCGGACGTGTTGGATCGGAAGCTGGGCAACATTCTCGATATCTACGAGAAATTCGTCGGCGACGACCCGCGCAAGGTCCCGATGAAGATCTTCCCGGCTGTGCACTATTCCATGGGCGGGCTGTGGGTCGACTACGACCAGATGACCAACATCCCGGGCCTGTTTGCCGCAGGCGAAGCGGATTATCAATACCATGGTGCAAATCGTCTTGGCGCCAACTCGCTCGTGTCCTGTATCTACGGCGGGATGATCGCCGGCCCGAACGCCGTGCGCTGGGCAAAGAATCTGCGTAAGTCTGCGGATAGCCTGCCCGAGTCGCTGTTTGAGCAGTACCGCCGCAAATACGAGCAGGAATTCGAGGAAATTCTCAAGCTCGACGGCGACGAGAACCCGTACCAGTTGCACCGCGAGCTTGGCAAGTGGATGACGGATCACGTCACAGTCGTGCGGTACAACGACAAGCTCAAGGAGACGGACGCCAAGATCCAGGAGCTTCAGGAGCGCTGGAAGCGGATCAAGATGTCCGACACATCGCGCTGGGAGAACCAGGTCGCCCAGTTCACGCGCCACCTGAAGAATATGCTCATCATGGCGCGTGCCATTACCATCGGAGCGCTGATGAGGAACGAGAGCCGCGGCGCACACTACAAGCCAGAGTTCCCGGAGCGCGACGACGAGAATTTCCTGAAGACGACCATCGCCGAGTACACGCCGGACGGGCCGAAGATCTCGTACGAGGACGTCGACGTCTCGCTGATCAAGCCGCGTAAGCGCAACTACGCGGTGAGCAAGGAGGCGACCAAGGAATGAGCACAACAGCGGAGGCCGTGCAGCAGGCGCAGACGGATTCGGGTCGCAAGGTGCATCTCATCATCGAGCGTCAGGACAGGCCGGATTCGGAGCCGTACTGGGAGGAGTTTGAGGTTCCGTATCGCCCAGGCATGAATGTCATCGCCTGTTTGATGGAGATCCAGCGCAATCCCGTGAACAAGAAGGGCGAGCCGGTCGCGCCGGTCACTTGGGAGATGAACTGCCTGGAAGAGGTCTGCGGGGCGTGCACCATGGTCATCAATAACAAGCCTCGCCAGGCGTGTTCGGCGCTCGTCGATAAGTTGCAGCAGCCCATTCGGATACGGCCAATGCGCACGTTCCCAGTCATTCGCGATCTCGTCGTCGACCGCAGCCGCATGTTCGAAGCACTCAAGCGCATCAAGGCTTGGATCCCTATCGATGGCACCTACGATCTCGGCCCAGGTCCGCGCATGTCGAGCGAGGAACAGCAAATCGCGTACGAGTTGTCTCGCTGCTTCACGTGTGGCGCCTGTGTCGAAGCATGTCCCAATGTGAACGACAAGACGTCGTTTATTGGTCCTTTTGCCATCTCTCAGGCGCGCTTGTTCAATATGCACCCGACGGGGAAGATGAACAAAGAGGAGCGCCTGCAGGCGCTGATGGGCGAGGGCGGCATCTTTGAGTGCGGCAATGCGCAGAACTGCGTGGAGGTATGTCCGAAGGGCATTCCGCTCACGACGTCCATCGCTGTGATGAACCGAGAGGTCACCTACCGCGCGATTGGCGCATGGCTGCGCAAGTAAGAGCTTTGGGTCGCCGTGGATTCAGGGAAAGGCGGGGATGAACGATGCAGGCCGTCTCGGCACAGCGCAGGCAGCGGGCGCAGACGAGGAGTTTCATCGCGCTCATCGTGTCACTTTTGGTTCTCGGGTTCGGGAGCTACTTCCTCCTTCGGCCGGTGATCCAGGAGGAGACGAGCAATACGCCGGTCAACACGGTGCGCCGGTTCATCGACTTTGTGGAACTGCGGCAGTTCAACGAGGCGTACCATCTGCTCACGCCGACGTTCCAGCAGACGCCAGGCTGGCATGCGTCGCTGTACAATCTGTACCTGTCGCTCGATCCGTCCGAAGTCAACTATGCGCTTTTGGGTCAGCGAGGCGACGTGGCGGAGGTCGAGTTCTCGAATGAGCAGGGCGGCGTGTTGTATGTCAAGCGCGTCAACGGCCGCTGGTTGATCATGAGCCCGAATGAGGTTACCCAGTCGAGTGGCGCGACGACGCCGTGATCGTCGGAGCAAGGCCGGCCGAGGTCTGCAGGTAACTGCGACCTCGGCTCGTTTTTTGTGGGAGCACGCGGAAAGAGGAGGGGACCAGTGCCGATGGCCTACGAGGTCATGCTGTTTTACAAGTTCACGCCCGTCGAGGATCCAGACGACCTCGCTCGGTCGCAGCGAGCGATGTGCGAGGAATTGGGGCTTCTGGGCCGCATTCTTGTGGCCGAGGAGGGGTTGAACGGGACGCTCTCCGGAGAAGCGTCGGCGTGCCAGGCGTACCGCGACCGCATGCGTCAGGATCCGCGTTTCGCGGACATGGTGTTTAAGGTCGATCCGGCCGAGGGACATGTGTTTCCTCGGCTCTCTGTCAAGCGGAAACGGGAGATTGTCCACTTTGGTGCGGAAGGTGCCCCGAAGCCCTGGGAAAAGACGGGGCGGAGGCTGTCTCCGCGCGAGTGGTACGAAATGCTCGGCCGAGACGACGTCGTCGTGATCGACGGCCGCAACGACTACGAATACGACATCGGCCATTTCGAGGGGGCTGTGCGGCCGGACGTGTCCACGTTTCGGGAATTCCCAGCTTGGATTCAACGCCACAAGGACGAATGGCGCGGGAAAAAGGTGTTGACCTACTGCACTGGCGGTATCCGCTGTGAGAAGCTGTCCGGGTATCTCATGGAACAAGGCATCGACGAAGTCTATCAGTTGGATGGCGGAATTATCACGTACGGCAAGGATCCGGAGGTGCGAGGGAGAAAGTTCCTGGGCAAGTGCTACGTGTTTGACGATCGCGTCGCCGTGCGCATCAACCAAACGGAAGAGGACACAGTCATCTCCCACTGCTCCATCTGCGGCGCGCCTTGCGATCGATACATCAACTGTGGATACTTGGACTGCCATCGCCGTTTTCTATGCTGTGAGGCGTGTGAGCGCGAGATGCGTGGGTTCTGTTCGCGTTCGTGCGAGGCGGAGGCGGTCAAGCGGGATCGCGTGGATCCCGGAGTCAAGCCGCTTCTTGCGATGGCTTTTGATGGAGGAGGGTCAGACCGAGGGCGATGACGGCAAGCGCCGCCGCAACGAGGAAGCTGCACCGATACGCGAGTGCGATGCCGTGGCCGCCAAAAGCAGCGGTGAAGAGTTCGACGCTGACGCCGCCCGCCGTCACGCCGAGGCCCATGCCGAGCGTGCGGCTCATGTTGAGGATGCCGCCGGCGACGCCGAGGTGAGCGGCGGGCGTCGCGTTCATCACGCGGGCGTTGTTGGCGGGCGTGAACGTCCCGACGCCGCATCCCACGAGAAACAGGCCGGCGAGGAAAGCAGGCGTGACACGGGCGAACGCGAACAGCGACGCGGATCCCAAGGCGGCGAGCACCAGACCAGCCGCGGAAACCTTGACCTTTGACCACCGGTCGGCGAGTCGGCCGGCGAAGGGGGTGCACAGCGCCATGCCCACGGGAAGGGCCGTGAGCAGGAGACCTGCTTTGGCGCTCGACAGGCCTTCGACGTGCACGAACCAGTAGGGCACCACGAGGGTGACGGCGTACATCACGCTGAACGACAGGATAGACGTCAAGTTGCCCAGCCAGACGACGGGTTCGCGGAGATAGTGGATGGGCACGAGCGGAGCGGGCGCCCTGCGCTCGATAGCCACAAACGACGCCGCAGCGAGTACTGCGATGGCGAGCAACATCGCGGTGATGGTGGGACGGCTCTCCGGGCGGAAGCCCTCCTTCAGCACGTACATGGTGACGATGAGCAGAAACGCGAGTACTAGGGCGCCGACGAGATCGAATCGTGGACGGGGCGACTCGCGCCGATCGCGAGGGAGAAACAGGAGGGCCGCAAGGGTGCCCAAGATTCCTACCGGCAGGTTGATGTAAAAGATGAGCCTCCAGGACGCGATGTGCGTCAAAACGCCTCCGACGAGGGGCCCCAGGCTCAATCCGAGCCCTTGGGCAAGCGCCTGAAAGCCGATGGCCTGGCCCCGCCGCTCGGCGTCGGCGGCGGCGGTAATGATGGACACGCTGTTGGCCTGCAGCAGGCTCGCGCCGATGCCTTGCACGACCCGAAACGCGAGTAGACTGGACAGATTCCACGAGGCCCCGCACAGCGCAGACCCGATGATGAACACGCCGAATCCCATGGTGTACATCGGGCGCCGGCCTATGAGATCCGAGAGTCGTCCAAAAGCCACGATGCACCCAGCGAGTGCAAGAAGGTAGATAAGACTCACCCACTCGATGCGGTTCATCGTGGTGTGGAACGCCTGTTCGAGCTTGGGCAGCGCAATGCTGATGATGCTCGCGTCGAGCGCCGCCATGAAGGCGCCGAAGCACACGGTACCGACGATGAACCACATGCCTTCCGGGCGGCGAATCACGCCCTCGAGCGGCAATCGGTGTTCCTTCCTCGCCAGCGTCGCCTGCTGCATCTTCCTGTCCCCCTTTGGCCGCGCTTCTGGTAGCGGAGGTCTTCAGACCACAGCATGCCCATTTGCCCGGCGCGCTACGTCCCGGTTTGACTTGTCATGATGTCATAACAAGTTGAACGGTGCAGTTCCATTCTACAGGGCGGCGAGCGATTTGGCCAGAGGCCGCGCGCTCGCCGCTCGTCAACGCGGATTTCGAAGCAGGTGAACCCGAAGTTGGTACCGATCCGACGGGTAGCGCACCAGCGAATATTCGACAGGTGCGCCGGACTCGTCCCTCGTGATCCGTTCGATACACAGCATGGCGGCGGGCGGGGTCAGCCCGAATCGCGCGCAATCGTCCTCATCCGCGAGGTCGGCTGAGATGGTCTGGCTGCCCGAATTGATCCGGACGCCGTTTTGTTCGAAAAAACCGTAGATGGAGTCGTACATCTTCGGGTCCGGCGTCATCCTCGACGACACCTGGTATGGCGGCACGAGATAGGAGCGCTCATGAAAATAGGCCATGTCCTCCACGTACGCGGTGCGCTCGATGTAGAGCACCTGCCGGGACCGCGTCATCCGCAGCCAGCGGGCAATATCGTCGGGACAGACGCGCATCTCGATCACGTCGACGCGCACCTCCACGGGAAGTCCGGCCGCCCGGAGTTCCTCAGCAAACCCGTATAGCGTCGTAGACGTGGCCGGGTGATCGACCTCCGCAACATAGGTCCCTTTGCCCTGCCGGCGCACGATGAATCCCGCGGTGACGAGATCGCCCACCGCTTGGCGGACCGTCGTGCGGCTGACGTCATACATGGATGCCAACTCCGCTTCTGACGGGATCTGTTCGCCAGGGGGCCATTCTCCGCTCAGGATCTTTTCGAGTAACTCCGATTTCAGTTGCTTATAGAGAGGAATGCTCTCACGCATGCTCCGGATCGATCCTTTCGTCAAAGGGCCGCCGTACGTCGAGCGGCAAAAATCCCTGTTGGTGCAGAAAGATGCGGTCTCGGGGCATCCTTTCTGCGAGCAGTTCGGCAAAGTCCCGCGCCTGTTCCGGGCGATACCACGCGTCCCGCTCCGCGGGCAGGTACCACTGTTCGACACCCAGCGCGCGACTTCGCCGCCCATTCGCACCGTCTCCGATAAACCAGTCGTCGATGGCGGCGAAATCCGCGAGCTCGGCGACGAGCCGCGGGAAATCGGGCGATGACGGCAAAATGGGGGCCACGGCGACCTGCACAGGGATTGCATGCGCGCGAAGGGCTTCGATGGCTCGGATGCGCGCTCGCACGGTCGGCGCGAAGGGCGTGAAACGGCGCCGGACCTCTTCCCGATCCGTCTCAAGGGTCACGGAGACGAGGACGCGATGGCGCAGGGATGCGAGGAGATCGGCGTCCCGGGCGACGAGCGGAGAGCGCGTCTGCACGAACAGAAAATCCACGAGTTCGGGCGCCGACGTGAGCGTCCGCAGAACGGTACGCGTCGCACCCACGCGCCATTCCGCGGGCTGATACGGATCCGTGCTGGACGACATGAAGATGCGCGTTCCTCCGCGCTGCCGCGCCCTGCGCAGTTCTCGCAGCAGATCTTCCGGGTTGATTGGCTTGGCTTCGGCGTACGAGCCCCAAGGTTCGCCGCGGAAGCGCGCCACAGGCAACGCCTGCACGTAGCAGTACTTGCAACCGTATGCACAGCCGATGAACGGATTCAATGTGTAATCGTATCCGCGGAGATAGCCGCCGGTTGGCGTCAGCAGGCGCCTTCGCGAGTGGCTCATGGCGGTCATGTGCAATCCTCCAGCACGCGATGGATCTCCATCTCCGGATCAAGCGTACCACAGCGCGCTTTTTCATGGTATCCATATCGGAGATTTAGGTAAATAGGTTGCCATGACCGAGGGCCAGGATGTGGCGCCGTCCGTTGTGATACATTGATGTACGTCGGTGCGATGCTGTCGCGCCTACAGAGGAGCGGCATCGGGAGGTCGGGTGCATGTCCAGTTTCGACAGGTATGTGGAACGAAGGAACACAGGGTGCATGAAGTGGGACGGCCTGAGGCGCCGTTTCGGGAGGGACGATCTCATTCCGCTCTGGGTCGCGGACATGGACTTTCCCTCGCCGCCGGCCGTGATCGACGCGCTCGTCGAGCGGGCCAAGCACGGGGTGTTCGGCTACGCCATCCAGACGGACCGGTATACGGAGAGCATCGTCCAGTGGATCAAGGCGCGGCATGGGCTCGAGATTTCGCCGGACTGGATTGTGCCTGCGCCTGGCGTGGTCCCAGCGCTTTCGGTGATCGTCCAGGCTTTCACAGAGCCTGGCGACGGGATCCTGATTCAGCCTCCGGTCTATCACCCGTTCCGGCGCGTGATTGAGGGATGGGGGCGGCGCGTGGTCGAAAATCCGCTCGTGGAGTCGAACGGGCGGTACGAGATGGATTTCGACGACCTGGAGCAAAAGGCAAAAGACGCCAAGGTCATGTTCCTATGCTCGCCGCACAATCCGGTCGGCCGCGTGTGGACGAAACACGAGCTCGAGCGCGTCGCGGATATCTGCCAGCGGCACGGCGTGCTGGTGGTGAGCGACGAGATCCACGCGGACATCGTCTTTGCCCCTCATCGGCACACTCCGTTCGCTTCGCTCGGACCGGAGTGCTCGCGAAACAGCATCACGTGTCACGCGCCGAGCAAGACGTTCAACTTGGCGGGGCTCAACACCGCGTATATCTGGACGGAAAACGAGTCGCTGCGAACCGCGTACGAAAAAGCATCGCGCCGAGCTTCCATGGCCGAACTCAACGTCTTCGGCATCGAGGCGATGATTGCGGCCTATCAGCACGGCGCGGCATGGCTCGATGAGCTGCTGGAATATCTAAAGGCGAGCCTCGATGAGATGGAGCGCACGTTCGAGCAGGAACTTCCGGATATTCGCATGATCCGTCCAGAAGGCACGTACATGGTGTGGTTGGACTTCCGAGCGCTAGGGATGTCTGACGAAGAACTGGATCGGTTTTTGCGTGAGGAGGCCCGCCTCGGTCTCAACGAGGGGCACATCTTTGGTTCGCAGGGATCTGGGTTCCAGCGAATGAACATCGCTTGTCCGCGTTCACTTCTGCGACAGGCTCTTCAACAACTGCAAGACGCAGTCAGCCGGCGCTGTATACCTTGACGGATGTCGAGATCATCCCGCGGTCTCGCCCATCTCGGGCGCGGGGCGGAACGGTCGCGCAGCGGGCGACATACGATACCCTGACTGTATCCCGCTCTTGTATGACCGGGCAAGGAGGGATCGTGGGGATGGCACCTGTCAAGGACGGGCGCGGCAAGTCGCTGTTGACCAACCGAGAACGAGAAGTGTTTGAGCTGCTCGTTCAGGATAAGACGACGAAGGAAATCGCTTCGCAACTCTTTGTCAGCGAGAAGACCGTCCGGAACCATATATCCAACGTCATGAAGAAGCTGAATGTCAAAGGGCGCTCGCAGGCCGTGGTGGAACTGGTGCGCCTGGGTGAGATCACGATTTGACAGGCAACACCCCTACCGCGAGTAGGGGTGTTGAGCCTCTTCCGCAGGCCGCGCAGGCCCTGGCGCTCTGGCGCCTATTCCATCCCTATGCTCGCAGCGCACAGAAAAGACCACAGGAGTCCCCACGGCGCCTGAATCCGCGTCGCAATCTGAGTATAGAAATCGGAACTTTCATGATTGACAGCGCTTTCATTCGACCTTAGTATGGAGATTGAAGCGAAGTTCGTCGCAAGGGGGCGAGCGGCATCAAGATGAAACGGTGTTTCTGATATGAAACAGTTGGTTGTGGGGACAGTGAGGGTCGGAAGGCTGACGAGTTTTTGGAACCACGAATGTAAGCGGATTCAAAAAACGCGATGTGAAGGGAGATCGATGATGCACGACAAGCGGCTTGGCGATCCGATTGTGGTGGGACTTGCGGCATTTGTCATCGCGCAGACGTTGCTGAATCTGCCGAACGCGCATCTGGTGCCTCCGCAGGTGACACTGTTCTTCATGCCCGCCATCCTCGTATGTGGCGGTCTCGTGTACTTCCTGGCATGCATCTTTTCCTACGTCCGCGGGGACACCTTCGGCCTGAGCGTGAACGGATTTTACGGAGCGTTCTTCACGTCCCTGTTCCTGTTCTTCTATCTCGAATTGAAAGGCGTGCTTCAATTTGGTACGCAGGCGAACGAGGCGCTCGGGGCGTTTCTGCTCATCTGGACCATTGTCACCGTGCCGTTCGTAATCGCCGCGTTCCGGGTGCAACTGATGTTTGGGCTGCTCTTCTTGTTCGTCTTCTTCGCATTCCTCGGCGGCACGCTCGCCAACCTCGCCGGCGTAAACAGTGCGTTTGGAGGGTACTCTGGGCTGATTTCTGCCGCCATTGGTCTCATCCTGATGGCGGAGGCGTTGCTGAAGAGCGTGCAGGTTCACGTGCCACAGCCCTCGCCCAGCGTGGCGGATTTGACCGCTCGCTCTGAGGCATGACGTTCAGCGCCATCTTTCGCAGCTATCGTGTGCTGGCCCTCGGGCCAGCTTTTTTTGATCCCTGTCTTGCCGCCACCTGCTTTGTGATCTACCATGAGAGCAGGCATCATTTCTGTAGTGAATCAGAGTTTACATTATGAAACTGAGGTGAGCGGATTGCGGATCTGGACACAGGCAGACCGGTCGAGCTCCGGCGTGGACGTTCGCGCAGCTCAACAGCTGGCGTATGCATTGGTGGAAGGAAGACCGGTGTACGTCCGGTGCCACGTGCCCGCCTGGGAGGATGCCCTGTTTGCGGCCATCCGCGATGCGCTTTGGTCTGCGCGCGAAGCGTGGCAGATTACCGAGGAGCGGTATGAGGCGGCGCTTGGGCGGCTGTATTCTGCTGAAGAAGGCGAGCGCGTGCCCGAAGGCGCGGTGGTCGTGGAGGTGCGTGCGGCGGAATCGCAAGGGCCGTTCATCGTCGGACTTCAGGGACACGGCCGTCAGAACGAACATCAAGGCCGTGCAGCGCTGACCTGATGCAGGACTTTCGTCCGAGAAGAAGGTGACTCGCATGCAACCGCTTGCAGGCGTCCGCGTGCTCGACCTCAGTCGAGTGCTCGCGGGGCCCTTTTGTACCCAGATTCTCGGCGATCTCGGCGCCGACGTGATCAAAGTCGAGAGCCCGCAGGGCGACGAGACCCGCAAGTATGAGCCCACCAAGGACGGCGTGAGCAGCTATTTTCTCGCGTTCAATCGGAACAAACGGAGCATTGCGGTGGATTTAAAGACCGAAGCAGGGCGCGAGATTGTGCGCAGGTTCGCGCAGGAAGCGGACGTGCTCGTGGAGAATTTCCGCACAGGAACGATGGAGCGGTGGGGGTTGGGCCATCGCTCGCTCCGAGCGGAGAATCCCCGCCTTATCTACGCGGCCATCAGTGGGTACGGTCGCACGGGGCCGTGGAAGGATCGACCAGGGTACGATCTCGCCATTCAGGCCGCGAGTGGGTTGATGTCGGTCACGGGCGAGGCGGGGCGCGGGCCTGTGCGCACCGGCTGGTCCATCGCCGATTTGACGGCCGGGCTCTGGGCGGCCCTCTCAATCTGCGCCGCGCTGTTGGAGCGCCAACACACGGGGCGCGGCACCTACCTGGAAACGAGCCTGTTTGAAGGCCAGGTGGCGCTCATGACGTATTACGCCACGGCGTACTTCCTAACAGGTCACGTAGGTGAACGGCTGGGCTCATCTCACTTCAGTCTCGCGCCGTATCAGGCGTTGGAAGCGGCGGACGGTTGGCTGGTTGTCGCCGTCGGGAACGACGGGCTTTTTCGGAGGTTCTGCGAAGCCATCGGAAGCCCTGAGCTCGCGGACGACCCACGCTTCCAAACGAACGGGCTCCGCGTGCGCCATCGGAGTGAGCTAGCGGCTCAACTCGAAGCGCGGCTAGCCGAACGAACTGTTCAGGAATGGGAGAAGGTTTTGATGGAGGCGGGCGTGCCCTGTTCTGCAGTGAACCGAATCGATGACGTGCTTCATCTAGAGCAGGTCGCAGCTCGAGGCATGCTGTGGGAGACTCAGTACCCCGGGGTGGGATCGTTCTGCGTGACGAGATCGCCTTTTTTTGGAGAAGGGTGGGACCTTCACCTGCGGCGGCGCCCGCCGGGGCTTGGCGAACACACGGAGGAGATTCTGTTGGAGTTGGGATATCCTCCTGGCGAGATTGAAGCGTTAAAGGCGGCGGGTGTCGTGGTGAGTCGTCCGCCGTCGGATCTGGAGACATCGAGGTAGGCAAGTGTGAGAGCCGCGGGCTCAACAGGGGAGGCGTGTGTCATGGATTTCAGCCTGTCGCAAGAACAGATGGCGGTTCGGGATGTGGTCCGCAAGTTCGTGGACGAGGAGATCTTGCCCTACATCCGCGAGTGGGACGAGAAGCAGCACTTTGAGCCAGGTGTGCTCCGGCGGCTGGCAGAGCTGGGGCTCATGGGCGTGTGTATTCCCGAGAAGTACGGCGGCGCCGGGATGGACTACAATACGCTCGCCATTGTCTGTGAAGAGCTCGAACGCGGAGACATCGCGTTTCGAACGGCCGTCTCGGTTCACACGGGTCTCAATTCGCTCACGCTGCTTCAGTGGGGAACCGAGGAGCAGAAGCAAAAGTACTTGGTTCCTCAGGCGCGCGGCGAGAAAATCGGGGCGTTTGGACTCACGGAGCCGAACGCGGGGTCGGACGTGGCTGCGATGAGGACGACCGCCGTGCGGGACGGAGATTTCTACATTTTGAACGGTTCAAAGATCTGGATTTCGCTCGCCGACGTCGCGGATCATTTCCTGGTCTTTGCGTACACGGATCGCTCAAAGAAGCACCACGGGATCACGGCGTTCATCGTGGAGCGCGGCTGGGAAGGGTTCTCGACGAGATCGATCAAGGGCAAGCTCGGCATTCGCGCGGGCAATACGGGGGAACTGTTCTTCGATCACGTCCGCGTTCCAGTCGAGAATCGCCTTGGAGAAGAGGGCGAAGGTTTCAAAATTGCCATGTCCGCGCTCGACAACGGGCGTTTCACGGTGGCGGCCGGGGCCTGCGGATGCATCGCGGCTTGCCTCGAGGCATCGGTCAAGTATTGTCACGAGCGCGAGACGTTTGGCCAGCCCATCGGCAGGCATCAGTTGGTGCAGCAGATGATTGCGAAGATGGCCGCGAACCTGGACATCTCTCGCTTGCTGGTTTACCGCGCTGGGTGGCTGAAGAACCAGGGCTTGCCGAACACGCGCGAAACTTCGCTCGCGAAGTGGGTGGCGTGTGACGCAGCATGGGAGGCGGCGTCGGACGCGGTTCAGATTCACGGCGCCTACGGGTATTCGAACGAGTATCCGGTGGAGAGGTACCTGCGAAATGCCAAGGCGCCGGTGATTTATGAGGGGACGCGCGAGATCCACACCATCCTGCAGGCGGAGTACGCGCTCGGATACCGACGAGACAAACCGCTGTCGCGCCGACTTCCGGCGTGGCCGTTTGAAGAATAGTTCAAGGACAACAGGTTGGGGCGCCACCGGCGCCCTTTCTTGATGCCCGATCCCGTTGACCGAAAAAAGTGGGCAATGGTACGATTTATTGGACTCTGGGCCAGGACAGGATGTGGGTATCCTTTGGCAGACTACAGTCCCTTTGTTGAGGAAATTGAAAAGGCATTGCGCCTCGTCGCCGCCACGGTGCGTCGCCGCGGCAGGGTTCTGTTGAAAGACTACGACCTCACGTCGCCCCAGTTTGATGCGCTTATCACGCTGTACAATGAGGGCGAGTTGACCATCGGCGAGTTGTCGGCCAAGCTGTATCTCGCGTACAGCACGACTACTGACTTGGTGGACAGGCTGGAGCGCGCTGGGTATGTGGCCCGCCAGCGGGATCTCGTGGATCGGCGCGTCGTTCGTGTGCAACTCCGGGACAAGGGCGCGCAGGTCATTGAAGCGGTGCTCTCCGCGCGCCGGGCCTACCTCGATTCGATTTTGAAACATGTCTCCATTGAGCAGCGCCGCGCCATCCTACAAGCACTCGATCTTCTTCTGACGAATATGGGTAATTCGTAACCGTCGCTCGTAGAGCCGAGGTACGCGGGTGTTTGAACTTAGAGGAGTGGGGAACATGGACTGCGCGCATCGCCCTATCGGCGTGTTTGATTCCGGCATCGGGGGGCTGACGGTCTTTCACGCGATGAAGCGCCGCCTGCCCCACGAATCCATGGTGTACTTCGGCGATCGCGCCCGTTGTCCCTATGGCGATCGGGACCCAGCCGAAGTGGAACGCTTTGCGCTCGAAATCGGGCGTTACCTGGAGCGCCTCGGCATCAAGCTGCTCGTGGTCGCCTGCAATACGGCGACAGCCGTCGCGCTGTCGCGCCTGAAGCACGAGCTCGGCATCGGCGTCGTGGGCGTGATCGAGCCCGGGGCGTCCCAGGCGGTAGAGGCGAGCGAAACCGGGCGAATTGGCGTCATCGGCACTTCGGTGACCGTCTCAAGCCATGCGTACGCCCAGGCGCTCCGAGCCCTTCGCCCGGATGTCTCTGTCGTCGAGGTAGCGTGTCCGCTTTTTGTTCCACTGGTCGAACAGGGGCACGTGGAAGGCGAGGCCGTGGAGGCTGTGGTGCGCGAATCGCTTCAGCCGCTCCTCCGTCAGGGCATCGACACCCTAGTGCTCGGGTGCACCCATTATCCGCTGCTCATGCCGGTCATTCGGCGGGTTTTGGGTCCGTCCATCCGCGTCATTTCGTCAGCCGACGCCACTGCAGAGCGGGTCGCGCGATGGCTCGCCGAGCGCGGCCTTCAGGCTCCGGATGATGGCGAACCGGACGCCTGCTTTTTGACGACTGGAGATACGGCGAGCCTCCGCATGGCCCTGGCGACTTGGTTCGGCGAAACGCCTGGCGATCGCGCCGTCCGCCATGTGTCGCTTCCCCTACCTGCGGAGCCCTTGCAACAGGTCGCGCCGTGAGGAGGTGGTGCAGATGCGCATCGTAATGGCCACGCAGAATCGGAACAAGGTTCGAGAGTTCGCGGAGATCCTTGGGGGTCGAGTGGAACTTGTGCCTCTCCCTTCAGGGCTGCCGAAGGCGCCTGAAACGGGTGAAACCTTCTTAGAGAACGCGCGTCAAAAGGCGCTGTTTTACGCGGCATACGTCGAGGATCCCGTACTCGCCGACGATTCCGGGCTTGTGGTTCCCGCGCTTGGCGGCGAGCCGGGTGTACATTCGGCGCGCTACGCGGGGGAAGGCGCGGATGATGGCGCCAACAACGACAAGCTCGTCCAGGCGCTTCGCTCCAGGGGGCTTCGGCAAGCTGAAGCATGGTTTGCCTGCGCGCTTGTCCTCGCTCGCAAGGATCGGGTCATGTTGGAGGTTGAATCGCGGGTGGACGGCGTCGTCTATGACGAGCCGAGGGGAGAACACGGATTTGGATACGATCCGCTGTTTTCTCCGCAGGGAGCGTTGCGCCGATTCGCGGAGATGTCCGCCGCGGAGAAGCACCAGTTCTCTCATCGCGCGCGGGCCGTGCGCGAGTTATTGGCCCGCATTCCTGAAATGACCTGAGACGAATGGACGTGAACCACGTCGGGAAGGCGCTATCTTGATATCCCCTGCCTGATCGACTAAACTATCGAAGGTGGTATGATATGCGGGTGTAGTTCAACGGTAGAACTCCAGCCTTCCAAGCTGGCGGCGGGGGTTCGACTCCCCTCACCCGCTCCATTCGTGTCTCAGTAGCTCAGGGGATAGAGCAGCGGTCTTCTAAACCGCGGGTCGGGGGTTCAAATCCCTCCTGAGACGCCACGCGGGCAAGCCATGAGCACCCACCGGGGTGCTCAATTCACAGATGGGCCTCGCACGCGGTTCAAGCGAGAGTGGTGACCGCGAACGCGCGCACGCGGGTTCGTCGGATGGTTTGTGGGACACAGTTAGGAGGATCGGTTGAATGGCAGCGAAGTGGGAAAAGACTGGCGCAAATGTGGGTGTGCTCGAAGTGGAGGTCGACAGCGAGCGATTCGCCCAAGCGCTAGATGAGGCTTTTAAACGCGTCGTGAAGCGCGTTGTCCTTCCAGGTTTCCGGAAGGGGAAAGTTCCGCGCAAGCTGTTCGAGAAGCGGTTTGGCGTGGAGTCGTTGTACGAGGACGCGGTCAACATCCTCTTGCCGCAGGCCTATCAAGAAGCCGTCATGGAGACGGGCATTGAGCCGGTTGATCAGCCTTCGGTCGACGTCGTGCAGGTGGAGAACGGGAAGCCTTTCATCTTTAAGGCGACCGTCACCGTGAAACCCGAGGTTCAACTCGGCGAGTACAAGGGCATCGAAGTGGAAGACAAGGTCTTCGAGGTCACCGACCAGGACGTCGAACAAGAGGTTCAGAATGTCCTCCGGAGTCATGCTCAGATCGAGACCGTCGAGGATGGGGCGGTTGAGAAGGGCGACGTGGTCACCATCGATTTCGAAGGGACCGTCGATGGCGAGCCTTTCGAAGGCGGAGAGGCGGAAGGCTTCCGCTTGGAGATTGGCAGTGGGGCGCTCGTCGCGGGGTTTGAAGATCAGCTGATAGGCATGAAGCCCGGTGAAGAGCGCGACATCGAGGTCACCTTCCCGGAGGATTACCACGTGAAGTCTTTGCGCGGCAAGGTGGCGCGCTTCCACGTCAAGCTGCATGAGATCCGGCGGCCCGTGCTGCGTGAGCTGAACGACGAGTTCGTGCAGGAGATCAGCGAATTCCAAACGGTCGATGAATACATGGCCGATCTTCGCAAGAAACTCGAAGAGCGGGCAAAACTCGAGCACGAGCGATATATTGAGAATGAAGTTGTGAGAAAGGCGACTGAGCGGGCCACGATGGAGATCCCGCCGGTCATGATTGAGCGGGAGATCGACCACCAAATTGGCCACTTTGCGCAACAGTTGCAAATGCAGCAGATTCCGCTCGACGCGTATCTTGAGTTCACGGGATTGACGATGGAGGAGCTGCGTGATCAGTACCGCGGGCTGGCGGAGCAAAACGTTCGCACGAGCCTTGTGCTCGAAGCCATCGCTGAGGCCGAGAAGGTGGAAGTCACCGAGGAAGACGTCCAACAAGAGATTGCGCGCATGGCCGAGCAGACCGGCCTAGAGGCGGACCGGGTGCGTCAGCTCCTGAGTTTCCGTGACCCAGAGCTCGTGAGCTTGCGGGCGGATCTGAAGACGCGCAAGACGGTGCGCCTGTTGGTGGACCACGCGAAGATCGTGCCGCCGACCGACAACTGATCGAGGCGAGTTCAGGACAAGACAAGGCCAGAGCCTTGTCTTGTCCTCTACATGGCCGCAGGGAGAGGGAGGCTGTTGCATGTATTATCCGATTCCGTACGTGATCGAACAAACGAGCCGCGGCGAGCGGACGTACGACATTTATTCTCGCTTGCTGAAGGATCGGATCGTGATCCTGGGAACGCCGATCGACGATCAGGTCGCGAACTCGATCGTCGCACAGCTTCTGTTCCTGGCGGCCGACGATCCTGAGAAGGACATTCAGATGTACATCAACAGCCCAGGCGGTTCTGTGACCGCAGGCATGGCCATATACGATACCATGCAGCACATCCGCCCGGCGGTGTCCACGCTGTGCATCGGCATGGCCGCGAGCATGGGCGCGTTCCTGTTGGCGGCGGGTGAGAAGGGAAAACGGTACGCCCTGCCGAATGCAGAGATCATGATTCACCAGCCGCTCGGCGGCGTCGAGGGCCAGGCTTCGGACATCAAAATCCATGCCGAATGGATTTTGAAGACGAAGGATAAGCTGAATCGCCTGCTTTCCGAACGGACGGGGCAACCGCTCGAGGTCATCGAGAGGGACACGGATCGCGACCACTTCATGACGGCCGAAGAGGCGAAAGCCTATGGTCTGATTGACGAAGTGTTGCATCCGCTGCATCCGGTTCGGTGAAGGTGGGAATCGGATGTCTTTGCCTTGTGCGGCCGGTGTGGTAACCTCGTAAGAGGAGGGGAACGAACCATGTTCAAATTTAACGAGGAGAAGGGCCAACTGAAGTGCTCCTTCTGCGGTAAGACGCAGGAGCAGGTGCGGAAGTTGGTTGCTGGCCCCGGCGTATATATCTGTGACGAGTGCATCGAGCTGTGCAACGAGATTGTCGAGGAACAGCTCGGTGAAGACGACGAGTTCGAGTTGAAGGATGTGCCGAAGCCGACCGAGATCAAGGCGGTTTTGGATCAATATGTCATTGGTCAAGAACACGCCAAGCGGGCGCTGTCCGTGGCGGTGTATAACCACTACAAGCGCATCAACGCGGGCTCGCAGAAGAACGACGACGTGGAACTGTCGAAGAGCAATATCTTGCTCATTGGGCCTACGGGCAGCGGGAAGACGTTGCTCGCGCAGACGTTGGCGCGCACGCTGAACGTCCCGTTTGCCATCGCGGACGCGACGTCGCTCACCGAAGCCGGGTACGTCGGCGAAGACGTGGAGAACATCTTGCTGAAGCTGATCCAGGCGGCCGACTACGATATCGAGAAGGCGGAGCGCGGGATCATTTATATCGACGAGATCGACAAGATTGCGCGCAAGTCGGAAAATCCGTCCATCACGCGCGACGTCTCGGGCGAAGGCGTGCAACAGGCGCTGCTGAAGATCCTGGAGGGCACCATCGCGAGCGTGCCGCCGCAGGGTGGGAGGAAGCATCCGCATCAGGAGTTCATCCAGATCGACACGACGAACATCCTGTTCATCTGCGGAGGCGCGTTCGACGGCCTGGAGACCATCATCAAGCGCCGGCTCGGCAGCAAGGTCATCGGGTTCGGTGCGGCGGGATCGGCTTCGAGCGAGACCAAGGATTCCGCCATTCTTCAGCATGTGTTGCCGGAAGACCTGTTGAAGTTTGGGTTGATCCCGGAGTTTATTGGGCGCCTGCCCGTGATCGCGACGCTGGATGCCCTCGACGAAGAAGCCTTGAAGCGCATCCTGACGGAGCCCAAAAATGCGATTGTGAAGCAGTTCCAAAAGCTCCTTGATATGGATAATGTCGTGCTTGAGTTTCACGAGGACGCGCTTGAGACCATTGCCAAAGAGGCCATCCGGCGAGGCACCGGTGCGCGCGGGCTGAGGGCAATCATCGAGTCGATTATGCTTGACGTGATGTATGAATTGCCCTCGCGCGATGACGTGCAAAAGTGCATTATTACGAAGGCTGCCGTGTTGCGCGAGGGACCGCCTATCGTCCTTCGTAAAGACGGCACGGTCATCCCGTTCCAGCGAGAAGAGACCGCCTGACGGCGGTTCCGGGCCAGCCCCAGCGGGCTGGCTTTTCGTTTATCCCTCTTCCTGCAAGGCAATACTGCATAGCGCAGCAGGAAGAGGGAGGGATCCGGATGACGGCCAGTATTCTGGCAGCCGTACAACTGTTCTTCGCGCTCGTGATTGGGATGTATTTTTGGAATTTGCTTCGCACCCAGAATCAGAGCCGACACGCTATCGAGCGCGAGTCTAAGAAAGAGCTGGAGAAGCTGCGTCGGATGCGCGCCATCTCGCTCACGGAGCCGCTCGCGGAGCGCACCAGACCGCAGAGAATTGACGATATCATCGGCCAGCACGACGGCGTGCGCGCGCTTCGCGCAGCACTGTGCGGTCCCAACCCGCAGCACGTCATCATCTATGGACCGCCTGGCGTGGGGAAGACCGCAGCTGCGCGCTTGATTCTCGAAGAGGCCAAGCGGACGCCGGGCTCGCCCTTTAAACCGGACGCGAAGTTCATCGAGATCGACGCGACCACGGCGCGCTTCGACGAACGTGGAATTGCCGACCCGTTAATCGGTTCCGTACACGATCCCATTTATCAGGGCGCGGGCGCAATGGGGATTGCGGGCATTCCACAACCGAAGCAGGGTGCAGTCACCAAGGCGCACGGCGGAGTGCTGTTTATCGACGAGATTGGGGAACTCCATCCGATTCAGATGAACAAGCTGCTGAAGGTGCTCGAGGACCGGAAGGTGTTCCTCGAGAGCGCGTACTACAGCAGTGAGGATACCAACATCCCGGTGCACATCCACGACATCTTCCAAAACGGTTTGCCCGCCGATTTCAGGCTGGTTGGCGCGACGACGCGATCGCCCGAGGAGTTGCCGCCGGCGCTCCGTTCGCGCTGCGTGGAAATCTTCTTCCGCGCCCTTACGCGTGAAGAGATTCGCCAGGTGGCCGAAGGCGCGGCGGAGAAGCTAGGCATGCCCTTCGAAGAGGGCGTGGCGGATACCGTCGCCGATTATGCCACCAACGGGCGTGACGCCGTCAACCTCGTTCAGATGGCGGGTAGCCTCGCGATGATGGAAAAGCGATCGTCCATCCGTCGAGAGGACATTGAATGGGTCGTCGAGTTCAGCCGTCTCACGCCCCGCCCAGACAGGAAGATCGCAGACAAGCCCCAAGTGGGTGTCGTGAACGGCCTCGCGGTGTACGGACCTCAGCTCGGCATGTTACTTGAGATTGAAGTGACAGCCACGCCTGCGCCGGATGGAGACGGCCGTCTGATCATCACCGGCCTCGTGGAGGAGGAGACCATTGGCGGGCGCGATCGATCCATCCGCCGCAAGAGTATGGCCAAGTCTTCGTTGGAAAACGTCTTGACGACGTTGGAACGCCTGTACGGCATTCGAGCGACTGATTATCACTTGCACGTGAACTTTCCGGGCGGCGTGCCCGTCGATGGGCCGAGTGCGGGCGTCGCCATGGCGGTCGCCATTTATTCGGCCGTCCGGATGGAGCCTGTGCTGCATACCGTGGCCATGACGGGGGAACTCTCCATTCTGGGCTTGGTCCGACCGGTCGGCGGCGTGACGGCCAAGATCGCCGCGGCGGCAGAAGCGGGCGCGAAGGTCGTATTGATTCCGAAGGCGAATTGGCAGGAGTCCTTTCGCCAACGCGCGGACATCCAGGTGGTCCCCGTCGAGCGGCTGGAGGATGTGTTGCGCCTCTCGCTGGTGAGCGGCCTTGACGATCATGGCGTCCGGTCCGACGTTGCCGCGGCCATGATCCAGAAACCTCTCGCACAATGAGCGTCGTGACGCGTTCGACTTTGCCGCGGCGATTGGATACAATGAAGGGCATCGTCAGGGAGAGAGTTCGGAGGTGGGGGCATGGTGACCGAGGGGCATTCGGCGCCAGAGACCAAGGACGTATACCCGCTGTTGCCGCTCCGCGGCCTGCTCGTGTTCCCGGGCATGGTGCTGCATTTTGACGTCGGTCGGCCGAAGTCGGTCCGCGCACTTGAGCAGGCGGTGTCGAACGACCACCTCATTGTGCTGGCTTCTCAGGAGGACGGGCAGGTGGACGATCCGTCGGCTGACGACCTGTACCGGGTCGGTACGCTCGCGCGCGTGAAGCAGATGCTCAAGTTGCCGAACGGGACCATCCGCGTGCTGGTCGAGGGGCTTAAGCGCGCCGTGGTGCGCGAGTTTGTCTCCGAAGAGAAATCCTTCACCGTGCGCGTGGAGACGTATGAAGAACCAGAGGAGGTTCCCACCACGCCCGCCATCGAGGCGATGCGCCGTTCGGTCACCCAGCAGTTTGAACAGTACGTGCGGTTGTCCCGCAAGCTCGATCTCGACACGTACGCGACCGTGGTAGACATGTCGCATCCGGGCCAGTTTGCGGACGCCGTGGCATCGCACCTGCCTTTGAAGGTGCGGGAGAAACAGGACATCCTCGAGGCGTTCGACATCGAGAAGCGCCTCGAGCGCCTACTGCAGATCCTCTCCGACGAGCGCGAAGTCCTGGAGCTCGAGCGAAAGATTCACCAGCGCGTGCGCAAGCAGATGGAGCGGACTCAGAAGGAGTATTACTTGCGCGAGCAAATGAAGGCCATCCAGCGGGAGCTCGGCGACAAGGAGGGGCGCCAGGCTGAGGTCGATGAACTTCGCGAAAAGCTCGCCGCCAAACCCATGCCCGACGACGTGCGGGATCGGGTGGAAAAGGAAATCGCTCGCTTGGAACGAATTCCACCTGCATCGGCCGAGGGCACCGTGGTTCGCAATTACGTCGAATGGTTGCTTGCGCTGCCCTGGCTGGAATCGGCCAAGTCAACTGCAGACGTCGCGCGAGCAGAGCGCATCCTGAACGAGGAACATTACGGCCTCGACAAGGTGAAGGAGCGCATCCTGGAATTCATCGCAGTGCAGGCGCTCACCGACAAGCAGGCCGGCCCTATCATTTGCCTGGCCGGTCCTCCGGGCGTGGGAAAGACGTCGCTGGCGCGGTCTATCGCGAAGTCGCTCAAGCGGCCGTTTGTGCGCGTGTCGCTCGGCGGCGTACGGGACGAGGCCGAAATCCGAGGCCATCGCCGGACCTACATCGGTTCCATGCCTGGGCGAATTCTCCAGGGCATGCGGCAGGCCGGCGTCATCAACCCGGTGTTTTTGCTCGACGAGATCGACAAGATGGCGAGCGATTTTCGCGGCGATCCAGCCTCAGCGCTGCTTGAAGTGCTCGATCCCGAGCAGAATCACGCGTTTTCCGACCACTACATCGAAATCCCGTACGACTTGTCCAACGTGCTGTTCATTACGACCGCCAACAACGTATACCAGATCCCTGGACCGCTGCGGGATCGCATGGAGGTCATTCAGCTCTCGGGTTACACGGAGATCGAGAAACTCCATATCGCCAGAGAGCACCTGCTGCCGAAGCAGCGAGCCGCCCACGCGCTCAAGGGAGATCGCATTCGCATGTCGGACGACGTGTTGCTGGAGATCATTCGGCACTACACGCGCGAGGCAGGCGTGCGACAGTTGGACCGGCAGTTGGCAGCCGTATGCCGGAAGGTGGCCCGAGCGGTGGCCGCTGGAGAGGCGAAGCGCGTGACGGTCACGAGTTCCGTCCTGCGGTCGTATCTGGGGCCTCACAAGTATGAGTTCGGCGAGATGGAGGCGGAGGATCAGGTCGGCGTTGTGGCGGGGCTTGCGTGGACGGAAATGGGCGGAGATCTGCTGCTCGTCGAAGTCTCAATTGTTCCTGGATCTGGAAAACTTGTGCTGACGGGCCAGCTGGGCGACGTCATGAAGGAGAGCGCGCAGACGGCCTTATCGTACGTGCGCTCGCGCAGCCGAGCCCTCCGGCTTCCGCCGGATTTCCACGAAAAAGTGGACATTCACATCCACGTCCCAGAGGGCGCCATTCCCAAGGACGGGCCTTCGGCGGGCATCACGATGGCCACCGCCCTCGTCTCCGCGCTCACGCACGTCAAGGCGCGCCGAGACGTGGCGATGACGGGCGAAATCACGTTGCGCGGGAGGGTTCTGCCCATTGGGGGGCTCAAAGAGAAGAGCCTTGCGGCTCACCGCGCCGGGATCCGGACCATTCTGATCCCGAAGGGAAACGTCAAGGATTTGGACGACGTGCCGGACCTCGTGAAGTCGGAAGTCGAGTTTATCCCTGTCTCCCACATGGACGAGGTCTTGCGCCTGGCACTGGTGGACAATCCGCTCGATCACGCTGGAGGTTCTCTGGCGGACGAACCTTGGTGGGCTGACGTGTGGTCGGACAGCCGATTCGGAGGAGGCGAGGCGCACCAGTGATTATCCGCAGTGCCGAATTAGAAGCGGTGACCGTTCGGCCGGATCAGTGGCCAAAGACGAGGTTACCCGAATTTGCATTTCTCGGCCGCAGCAACGTGGGAAAATCCACGTTGCTCAATCGGCTGTTGAACCGAAAGCAACTTGCGCGCGTCTCGTCACAACCTGGAAAGACGCGCCAGATCAATTTCTACCTCGTCAACGGATCGTTTCGGTTTGTCGATCTTCCCGGTTATGGCTACGCCGCCGTGAGCAAGCAGGAGCGGGAGCGGTTCGCGGTGATGATCGACCGCTATTTGAATCAACGCGACTGCCTGCGCCGGATCTTTCATCTCATCGACATTCGGCACGAGCCCACGAAGGACGACGTCGCGGTCCACACCGCCCTGCTCGAGCTGGGCGTGCCCGTGTCCGTGGTGGCGACCAAGGCGGATAAGATAGGGAAAAGCCATATCCCGAAACACGTGAAGGTCATCCGCGAGACGCTTCGCACACCGGTGGACATCTGGCCGGTCTCCGCCGAGAAGCGAACGGGACTGGAAGCGCTGTGGGCTGTGATGGAAGGCGATCTCGCGGAAACACGCGCGTCGAGCGCCCCGGGCGAGTCGTCCGATCCCGCCATCTCCTTCACCGCGGCAGATCCAGAGAGACGAGAGACGTGAGGGTGGGCTATTCCACCATGGGCCCCTCTCAACAACGTTCAAGGGAGCGTCACACCCGATGGGCCGAAGCCCTTGGGCAGGCGCTCCTGCTGCTCTATAATGGGATAGGACGTGGGGGTGACGCGTGTGAAGATCTTTGTTGTGGGGCTCAGCCACAAAACAGCGCCCGTGGAACTGCGTGAGCGCGTGAGCCTCGGTGAGGCCGAGGTTCGTCACGTTTTGACGCAGCTCCGCGATTCGCGAACTGTGCTGGAGAGCGTCGTGGTATCGACGTGCAATCGCCTCGAGGTTTATGGCCTCGGCCCGAGCGCACGGGCCGGATCCGACTTTGCGCTGTCCGCCGTCGCCCGCCTCACCGGCGTGGATCGAGACTTGCTCAAGCGGTACGCCTACGTCCGGGAAGGGGAAGATGCGGTGCGGCACGCCATGCGGGTCGCTTGTGGGCTCGACTCGGTGGTGTTTGGCGAGACGCAGATCCTGGGCCAGGTGCGCGATGCGTACCAGTTGTCGCTCGAGGAGGGCGCAACAGGTTCTGTGTTGAACCGGCTGTTCCGCGAAGTCATCCATGTGGGCAAGCGGGCTCAGACAGAGACATCCATCGGGCGAGAAGCTGTGTCTGTGAGTTACGCCGCTGTGCAGCTTGCGCGCAAGGTGCTTGGGGAGCTTCGGGATAAACAGGTCGTCGTGATTGGCGCTGGTCATATGGCAGGACTCGCCGCGCGCCATTTCGCCGCACACCAGCCGAAGTCCCTCCTCATCTTCAACCGGACGCTGGAAAGGGCGCAGGCGCTCGCCGCTGAAGTCGGTGGTGACGCGCGGCCCTTGGATGAGGTAGGGCTTGCAGAAGCGCTGATCCGCGCGGATGTGGTGCTAAGTGCCATCGGCCGAGGGCGCTACGTGGTGACGCAGGAAATGGTTGCGAATGCCATGACGTCGCGCCGTGGACGGCCGCTTGTCATCCTGGACATTGCCGTCCCGCGCGACGTGGATCCCGAGGTGTCGCGTTGGACGTCGGCTTACCTGTACGATGTGGACGATCTCGAGGGCGTGGTCGCCGCGAATCTCGAGGAGCGCGCTCGCCAGGAGGCTGCGGTCGAAGCGATGATTGACGAGAGCGTCCGCGCCTTCTCTCGATGGTTGGCGGAGCAGGAGGTCGTACCCGTGATTGCCGCACTGCATCAGCGCGGAGAGGCCATCGAGCGCGAGGTCATGGCGAGCCTCGTGCGCAAACTCCCTCACCTCAGCGAGCGAGATCAGAAAGTCATTCACAAGCACATGATGAGCATCGTTCACCAACTGCTGAGGGAACCTGTGAAAAACGTCAAGGAGTTGTCGCTGCAGTCGGGCGACCCCGGTTACGCGGAGACGCTCGCCGCGCTGTTTGGCCTAGAGCCCGAAACGGGCCACAACCGCGTTCGCGTCGAGTGGGGACAAGGCTCTTCCTATGCCGCCGACGCTGCCCGGCGGCCGGCGCTCTCCTAGGGTGAGCGATAGACATGGGGACGTGGTATGTCCTGAGCATGGTTGCGTATGCGTTGGCGCTCGTGTGGTCCGGCTGGTCGTTCGCGCGGGCGACACCTTTCTCTCCGCGCGTCGGTTATGGGCTGTATGTAGCGTCCTTCGCACTCGTGACAGCTGTGTTTCTCGCGCGCTTGGCCTCCCTGCGTGGCGCGGCGGACTATTCTCGTGGCGATCTCGCCTTGTTCATCGCGTGGCTCATGATCACCGTCACGGTGGCGATGGGGCGCGGCGCCGCTTGGAGCCCCGTGGCGCTCCTGTTGAACGCGGTAGGGTTTGGCCTCGCTCTTCTGGCGGGAGGTCTGCAGGCGCAGTCGAACACGCCGTTTCTTCCTGCGTCGAGCCTTCTCGCGCTCCACGTCGCGCTGGCGGTGCTCGGGGACACGGCCTTTGCGTTCAGCTTTTCCTTTGCACTCATGCACCTCGTGCTTGAGGAGCGCCTTCGCCGGCGCCTGTTCGACCGCTGGTACCTGCACCTGCCTTCGCTCGCCACGCTCGACAGCTTGTCGCTGTTTGCGAGCGCGACGGGGGCAGGTTTGCTGTTTCTGGCCGTGGTGACGGGGCTCTGGTGGGGCGATAGAGTGCTTCACCAATGGCTGCTGACATGGCCCAAGTTTATGGTGACTGCGTTTTGTCTCATGCTATATGTCAGCTACTTGGTCTGGCGGATGCGCCGGAGAGTTGCGACCCGCGCCATGATGGTGTTTCAGGTCATCTGCTTTGTCGCGGTGCTCTCCAATTTGCTGTTTGTCGGCGGAAGGCTGCCATGACCCGAGGGAGGATAGAATTGCGGACGTTACGAGTCGCGACGAGGCGGAGCGCGCTCGCGCTCACCCAGACGAATTACGTGGTGGATCTTTTGAGACGGGTGGCGCCTGGCGTCGAGTTTGAACTCGTGCCCATCCGGACGCGCGGCGACGAGATCGTGGATCGAGCGCTGTCCGAGGTAGGCGGCAAGGGGCTGTTTGTTGCGGATATCGAGGAAGCCCTTGCCACTGGACAAGCCGATCTGGCGGTACACAGCCTCAAGGACGTGCCGTTCGAACTGCGCGAGGGCCTCACCATTGGGGCCGTGCCGCCCCGCGAAGATCCGAGGGATGCCCTGATCAGCCGGACGGGCCAAGGGCTGTTCGATCTGCCGTCGGGCGCTCGCGTGGGGACGAGCAGTTTGCGCCGGCAGGCGGCCCTCCTCCGCCTTCGGCCGGATCTTTGTGTGGACACGCTGCGCGGCAACGTCGACACGCGGCTCCGGCGCCTTGAAGAGGGACAATTTGATGCCATCGTGCTTGCGGCGAGCGGGCTACACCGCCTGGGGCTGGCCGGGAAGATCACGGAGTACCTCCCCGTGGATCGATTTGTGCCCGCGGTGGGGCAGGGCGCGCTTGCCGTGGAATGCCGAACCGAAGACGACGAGGTGATGCGATACCTCGCCGCCATCTCGGATCCCGATACGACGCGCGCCGTTGAAGCAGAGCGCGCGTTCCTATCGCGGGTCGAGGGCAGTTGCCAGGTGCCCATCGGCGCCTACGCTGAATCCGTCGGGTGCGGGCTGCGCCTGATCGCGTTTGTCGCCGATCCCTCCGGGAACCATCACCTGCAGCTTGAGCGCACAGGGGACGACGCGGGGGCGCTTGGCGTCGCAGTGGCTGAAGAGATGCTTCGCCAGGGCGCCGAGGCATGGCTTCGACCTGCGCGAGGTGGTTGAGATGCCGCGACCGGACGTCATCGTGACGCAGTCTGGAAATCGCGGCGCCGTCCTCGCCGCGGCGCTGCGAGATTGCGGCTTTCGCGCGGAGCACATGCCGCTCATCGAGACGGTACCGCTCGCCGAGGCGGTCACACAGCTTGCGGAAGTGACCGCGCGCGACGACGCATGGGTGTTCACGTCGGCCGCGGCCGTCCGAGCCCTCGCGTCTTGTGCACCGGCGGTGACGCGCCTGCAGGAGGCGCCAGCCGCCTTTGCACTCGGATCAGCCACGTGGCGCGATCTCCGAGCCGTGGCGCCGAACGCCGTGCACTTTCCCGGCGTGCGCGGCGCAAAAGAATTTGCCGAGCGACTCCTCGAAGCGTGTCCGCCGCCGGTCGGCTTTATCTTCCCGCGCGGGCGTCTGGCCCTCGAGGTGCTTCCGGAGGAACTCCGCCGCGTCGGGCGCCGCGTGACCGAGTGGATTGTGTATGACACCGTCCTCCGGCCACAAGCGGCGGATCAGTTAGCGGAACGCTCAGGCGACATCGTCGTCCTGTTCAGCCCCTCCGCCGTGTCCGCCATCGCGGCGCACCCTGCGTGCGACCTGATCTTCGCGCCTGGGCGTTTCGCGTGGCTGCCATTCGGCGGGACCACCGCGAGCGCGCTCGACCGGCTGGGCGTGCGCCATCTCGAGCCTCCGCCTGAGCCGTCGCACGAAGCGCTGATTCACCATCTCGAGACTTTGTATCCTAGGGGAGCGTGATCGATATGAGTCCATTTCGGCGCCACCGGCGCCTGCGCCGCACGCCTTATCTGCGCGATCTCGTCCGGGAGCATCGCGTCCACGCGGACGATCTCGTCTATCCGATGTTCGTCCAAGAAGGATTGAACGGGACCTCGCCCATCCATTCGATGCCGGGCGTTTTCCGCTACGGCTTGGACGCGCTGCGAAGGGAAATCGCGTCGCTGTCGGAACTCGGCCTGAAGTCGGTGATCCTCTTTGGCATCCCGCGCGAGAAGGACGAACTCTCCTCCTCTGCGTACCATGAGCACGGCGTGGTGCAGGAGGCCATTCGCGCCATCAAGGCTGAAAATCCGGATCTCGTGGTCATGACGGACGTGTGCCTGTGCGAGTACAATCCGTTGGGCCAATGCGGCCTCGTCCGGGACGGGAAAATTGTGAACGATCCGACGCTTGAACTGTTGGCCAAGACGGCCGTGTCGCACGCGCAGGCCGGTGCGGACATCGTCGCGCCCTCGGACATGATGGACGGCCGTGTCGCAGCCATCCGCGAGGCGCTCGATGCGAGAGGCTTCGAGGACGTCATTGTCCTGTCGTACGCAGTGAAATACGCGTCGTCGTTTTACGGTCCATTCCGCGAGGCGGCGGACTCGGCGCCCCAATTTGGCGATCGCAAGAGCTACCAGATGGACCCTGCCAACGGCCGCGAAGCGATGCGCGAGGCGAGATCGGACCTTGAAGAAGGAGCCGATATGCTGATGGTGAAACCGGCGCTCGCGTACATGGACGTCACGGCTCGCCTCCGCGCGGCGTTTGACGTGCCCATCGCGACCTACAATGTGAGCGGCGAGTACAGCATGGTCAAGGCGGCGGCGCAACACGGGTGGATCGACGAAAAGGCGGTCGTCATGGAAATGATGACGTCGTTCAAGCGCGCGGGCGCGGATCTGATTCTCACGTATCACGCGCCGGACGTGCTCCGCTGGCTGCGGGAAGAGGCGCGCTGAGGAGGGGTGGACATGGTCGGGGAGCGTTCCAAGCAAGCCTTTGAACGGGCAAAGCGGGTTCTCGTGGGGGGCGTCAATTCGCCCGTCCGGGCGTTCCGCGCGGTCGGCGGCACGCCGTATTTCGCCGATCGCGGGGAAGGGCCGTACCTGTACGACATCGACGGCCACCGCTATATCGACTATCTGATGAGTTGGGGACCGCTCATCTGGGGCCACGCGCACCCAGATATTGTCCGGGCGATTGCTGACACGGCAGCGCGCGGGACGAGTTTTGGCGTGCCCACCGAGCTTGAAACCGAGATGGCGGAGGAGATTGTGGAGCTCGTCCCCTCGGTCGAGAAGGTGCGCATGGTTTCAAGCGGCACCGAGGCGACCATGAGCGCCATCCGCCTGGCCCGCGCCGCCACGGGGCGGACGGCCATTGTCAAGTGCATCGGCTGTTATCACGGGCACGCCGATTCGTTTCTTGTCAAGGCGGGATCGGGCGTGGCCGCCCTCGGCCTACCGGACTCGCCCGGCGTCCCCCAGTCCGTGGCCGAGCGCACGCTGACGGTGCCCTACAACGATGCCGATGCCATGGAGAAGCTGTTTGCCGATCGCGGCGACGAGATCGCGGCCGTGATCCTGGAGCCCGTGGCGGGCAACATGGGGTGTGTGCTGCCGCGGCCGGGGTACCTGGAGGCCGTGCGGGAGATCACGCGCCGCTATGGCGCCCTTCTCATCTTCGACGAAGTCATCACGGGCTTTCGCGTCGGCCTTGGCGGAGCGCAGGCGCGGTTCGGCGTGCTGCCGGATCTGACGACGTTCGGCAAGGTCATCGGCGCGGGATTGCCGGTGGGCGCCTACGGCGGGCGCAAGGACCTCATGGCGCTCGTGGCGCCGGAGGGACCGGTGTACCAGGCGGGCACGCTCTCCGGGAATCCGCTCGCGATGGCGGCAGGCCTCACGTCGCTTCGCATGCTGAAACGGGCGGCGGCCGAAGGCGCTTACGAGCGCCTGGAGTCGTACGGGCGCAGGCTTGTGGAGGCGTTCTGTCGACTCGCGGCGACGTACGGACTGCCAGCTACGGGCCACGCCATCGGCGGTATGTTTGGACTCTTTTTCCATAACGGCCCCATCGTGGACTTTGAGACGGCGAAAGCTTGCGATCAGGCGCTCTACGCCGACTTCTTCCACGAAATGTTGGCGGAAGGCGTGGCATTTGCGCCCGCTCAGTTGGAGAGTGGCTTCATGTCGATGGTGCACGGCGAGGCCGAGATCGAAAAGACCATCGAGGCTATGGAGCGCGTCTTTCCTCGCATCGCAACGCGGAGGGCGTGACGCGGTACCGTCTCGATGTCAATCACCCTCTCGAACCGCGTTCCCATCGACATATCTCGCCTCCGCGGGACATAGATTGGTGGTGGAATCCTGCGGTTTGAGGAGGGGCTCGAATGTCCGAAGTTTCGCGCGAACTCTTGATTCGGCTGCCGGTCGATCAAGAAGTCTACGCCGAACAAGTCGCCTCCGGCGATGTGGTGCAAGATGCGACCGTCGCGACGGAGATCGTCGCGTTCGATCAGGACCGCGATACGTATCAGCTTGAGGGCGCGATCGTCTTTGCGGCCTACGTGCAGAAGGCGTCGAGCGGCGACGTGGTCCATGTTCATCAGCGGCTTCCGTTTTTGCTGCGCGTGCCCGTGTCCGCGCAGCAGGCCGGGGTGCTGAACGTCAAGAGCCGGCTCGCGGGCGTTGAGCTCGATGTGTCGGGCGACGCGTGGCTCCACTTGGGTGGATGGCTCGAGGTGCACGGGCTAAACGGTTCCAAAGGGTATCTGTTTCGCTGCGGCGCACAGGAAGTCCAGGAGATGTTCTCGGCCGAAGGAGAGGAAAACTCCGCGAGCGATGGGCTTCTGCAGGCGACTGCCGAGATGGCGTTCGAGTCCGCGTTGCGCGGCGAAGCCCACGAGGAAACAGCCTCTGGCGCAAACGTCCAGTCCACGGTCGAGGCGGTGAGCGAGGCGCGCGGTGGCGCGGAACCCTCGGAATCTGCGGAGGCATCCGCCGGTGCGGATGAGGGACCCCCGACGGTTCAGCGCGATCTCGCCGAGTTCGATCGCTTCTTGCCGGAGACGGGGCCGGCGGATGCGGTGGGAGAAATCGGACCTCGAGGGCTCGATGCGTCGAGCGACCCAGTCTCGGCTTCGCAGGCACCCGTGGCCTCCTTCGAATTCGTCCATCAGGCGGATGACGTGGTGTTCGAAGCCACGAACGACGCAGATGCGCGTGCCCCCTTTCAGCAGGAACCAAGCGTTTCAGCTCGGTCCGAATCTGAGGAGGATGTGCTGAGCGAGGCCCACGTTCTGAGCGAGGAACCGCCGGCTGTCGCGGCGGACCCGATGCCAAAGGTCTCGTTCTTCGCGTCGGTTCGGGAGGATACGGTGGAGGTTCCCGCCGAGCAGCAGTCTGGCGCTGAGGCGCCGGTGTCGGCCGACCAAGCAGCTGAGCCTGGAGAGGGCGAGGAAGCGCGTCATGAGAGCGAGCAGTTTAAGGCGAAGGACAAGAAGTTGTGGTCGTTCGTCGACTTCAACGCGCCGGAGCCGCGCTACACGCTGCGCTTCGTCATCGTGCTCGAACACGAGACCTTAGAGAGTGTGGCGGAACGGTGCGGATGTTTGCCGAGCGAGCTGGAGCGAGCCAACCCTTGGCTTCAGGGACATCTGGAGCCTGGGATGGCACTTTTGGTACCCGAGCGCAGGGTGACGATTCAGAAAGTCGTGCAACTCAATTGAGCAAGTGGAACCCATGCGTGAGGGGACGGGCGGGAATCGTGGCCGAGGTCGCGGTTCCCGCGTTTTTTGTGTGGATTACCCAGTCATGGCGCGCCGATGAACATGAGAAAAAATACGAGGAAAAGCAGCATGAGGATCAGGAGATCGAGCGCGCTTGGCCAGAAAATGGCCCTGAAAAACAAAAGCAAAATCGCGAGTGCGAGCAGCAGTTTCACGAAGCGGAGCAAGTTTTGAAACAATCCCACGAGGCCGACCTCCTCACTGAGCCGATACATGTATATGCGGCTGTTGGACGGAGTGGTCTTCGAGTATGCAGACGGCGTTCGATCTGATAACATAGGGTCGTCTACATTCGCGGCAGGTCTGGAGGAAGTCGGTTGGAGTCGACAGGAAACGCGTGGAAAACGGGCGTGTGGCGCGGCTGGTACTGGCGGTTCGACCTGTTGACGGTCGCCGCGGTCGCAGTCCTGGAGTGCATCGTATACTACGCGTCCGGAGGCAAGTACTCGTTCTTCTTCTCGGCGGAACTCGGTACGCTCATCGCCGTGATCGCGGTAGTGCAGCGCGCCAAGGAAAAGCGGAGCCTGAACGGCCTGGTTGTGGCCGCCGTGAGCTATTTGCTGGGCTTTTTGTTTCAGTACACGCTCGGTTACGCCGAGACGCGCACAATCATCGCGCACGGAGAGGAACGCGCTTTTCTGTTGCAGAATGCGATGACCTTTGTCATCGCGCTCGTCTTTGCCTGGGTGTACGGCTGGAGCACGGACTGGTCGGAACGGCGCAGAGCCCAGCTTGCGGCCGAGCGAGCGCAGAAGGAGGCCGAAACGCGGCGGGCTGAAGGGGACGAGCGGCCGCGCGTGCGCATCCACCGGAAGAAGAAGCGCCGCGGGCGAGGTCGGCGGCCGAAATCTTGACAACCAATTCCCAGGTTGCGTACTATACGTACCAGATCCCATACGCCAAGGCGAAGAAGGGAAGGAGTAGGGCGTCGCCGGTTGTCCAGAGAGGGCGGGCAGAGTGCTGAGACCGCGCCCCTTCCGGCCGCTTGAAGGTCGTCCTGGAGCCGTGCCGGTCATCCCGTTATCGATGTTCGAGTGCCCCGGGCGGTTTGGCGCGGGGAATTCAGGTGGTATCGCGGAGCCCTCCGTCCTGAAGGACTGGGGGCTCTTTTCCATGAGACGAGGAGGATTCACATGAGCGAACGAACGCTCTCCACGGTGTATGATCCTAAATCCGTCGAATCGCGTATCTACGAGGTGTGGGAGCGCGGCGGCCACTTCGCGCCTCGCGAAGGCACCCGGGGAACCTTTTCGATTGTCATGCCTCCGCCGAACGTGACAGGCGTTCTCCATCTCGGCCATGCGCTCGACACGACGCTCCAGGACATCGCTACGCGCTTCCGCCGCATGCAGGGCTACGAGACCCTTTGGGTGCCCGGCACGGATCACGCCGGGATCGCCACCCAGGCGCGCGTGGAGCAGGCGCTGCGCGAGCAAGAAGGGAAATCGCGTTACGACCTGGGGCGAGAGGCGTTCGTGGAGCGGGTCTGGGCGTGGAAGGAGCAGTACGGCGGTACCATCACGAGCCAGATCCGTTCGCTCGGCGCCTCGTGTGACTGGTCTCGCGAGCGGTTCACGATGGATCCCGGGCTATCGCGCGCCGTCCGCGAGGTGTTTGTCCGGCTGTACGAGGAAGGCCTCATCTATCGCGGCAACCGCATCATCAACTGGTGCCCTCGCTGTCGGACCGCGCTCTCCGACATCGAGGTGGAGCACATCGAGGAGCCAGGTGTCCTGTATCACGTCCGTTACCCGCTCGAGGATGGCTCGGGCCATCTTGTCATCGCTACCACCCGCCCCGAGACCATGTTCGCGGACGTGGCCGTCGCCGTGCACCCGGATGACGAGCGCTACGCGTCGTTCGTCGGCAAGACCCTTCGGCTTCCGTTGACCCATCGCTCCATTCCCGTCATTGCAGACAGTTACGTCGAGCGAGATTTCGGCACCGGTTGCCTCAAGATCACGCCCGCGCACGACCCGAACGATTTCGAGGTCGGCGAGCGGCATGGACTGCCGGCGCTCGTCTGCCTGGATCAGGATGGACGCCTGACCGACCTCGCCGGCCGATTCGCGGGTCTCTCGCGCGAGGAAGGGCGCGAGCGGGTGGTCGAGGCGTTGCGCGAAGAGGGCTACCTCGTCCAGGAGGAACCGCTTCAACACGCCGTGGGTCACTGCGAGCGCTGCGGCACGGTTATCGAGCCGTATCTGTCGGAGCAGTGGTTTGTCCGCATGGAGCCGCTCGCGCGAGACGCCCTCGAGCGCGCGCGCCGAGGAGAGCTGCGGTTCCTGCCGGACCGATTCATGAAGGTGTTCGAGCAGTGGCTCACGAACGTGCGCGACTGGTGCATCTCCCGCCAGCTGTGGTGGGGCCACCGAATCCCGGCTTGGTACTGCGCATCGTGCGGGCAGGTTTCCGTGTCCCGGGACGATCTCGACCATTGCCTCCACTGCGGATCGGCGGACGTGACGCAGGACGAGGACGTGCTTGACACCTGGTTCTCTTCAGCGCTCTGGCCGTTTTCGACCATGGGATGGCCTGAGAATACGCCGGATCTGGCGCGCTTCTACCCGACGAGCCTGCTCGTCACAGGCTATGACATCCTGTTCTTCTGGGTGGCGCGCATGGCCTTCATGGGCGTGCACTTCACGGGCCGGATGCCGTTTCAAACCGTGCTTTTGCACGGCTTGTTGCGGGACGCGAAGGGCCAGAAGATGTCGAAGTCGAAGGGCAATGGCATCGATCCGATGGACGTGATCGACAAGTACGGCGCGGACGCGCTCCGCTTCATGCTGGCGTCCAACACCGTCCTCGGCAACGATCTTCGCTTTTCGTGGGAGAAGGTCGAGGGCGCCCGGAACTTCCTGAACAAACTTTGGAACGCCGCTCGATTCGTGCTGATGAATCTCGAGGAGGGCTTTTCCCCTCTGCCGCTCGACGCACAGTCGCTCGATCTCGCCGATCGCTTCATCCTGCACCGGCTGGGCGAGACGATCCGCCGTGTGACCTCGGCGCTCGAGGACTACGACGTGGGCGAAGCGGCGCGCACGGTGTATGAGTTCACGTGGGACGAGTTCTGCGACTGGTACATCGAATTCGCCAAAATCAACCTGTACGGCGATAACGCGGACAAAAAGCGGCAGACTCAGTCGGTGCTGCTTACCGTGCTCTCGAGGGTGTTGGGACTCCTTCACCCGTACATTCCGTTCATTACGGAGGAAATCTGGCAGGCGCTGCCGAACACTACAGGTATGTTGATCGACGCCGCGTGGCCGGAGGCGGCGGATCTGCCGCAGGACGAGGCCGCCGTGGAGCAGATGCGCGTGGCCATGGACGTGATCCGCGCTGTGCGAAACGTCCGCTCGGAGCTCCAGATTCCGCCGAAGACCTCCATTCCCATCGTCATCGCGTGCGATTCGGAACGGGTTCGAGGCGTAGTGGATCAGGTCACGGAGATGATTTCCCGCTTCTGCAACGCAGAGCGCGTGGACGTGGGGGCCGGGATCGAGGCGCCCAAGCAGGCCGCGGTCCAGGTGGTCACCGGCGCGAAAATCTACATCCCGCTCGCTGGCCTCATCGACATGGACGCGGAGCGCGAGCGGCTGAAGAAAGAAGCGAATCGCCTCAAGGGCGAGGTCGAACGCTTGGAGAAGAAGCTTGCCAACGAGAACTTCGTCCATCGCGCGCCTCAGGAGGTCGTCGCCCAAGAGCGGGAGAAGCTTGCCGACTATCGGGCGAAGTTGCTGACGGTCGAGGAGCGCATGGCGTCGCTCGAGGGGTAAAGGGCGAAGCGCACATGCGATACGAGGAGGCCGTTCGTTATCTCGGCGCGCTCCGGCGGTTCGGCATGAAGCCCGGCCTTGACCGGATGCGTCGGATTTTGTCGAAGTTGGATCATCCTGAAGACGGCTTGTGTTTCTATCACGTCGCTGGCACGAATGGCAAAGGCTCCGTCTGCGCCATGCTTGCGGCCATGCTCACGGCGCTCGGACATCGAACCGGTCTGTACACCTCGCCGGGATTGGGCGGCTTCAACGGGCGGATCGCCATCGACGGCAAGCCCATATCGGAGGAGGAGTTCGCAGAGCATGTGGACGCCGTGCGCCGCGCCGCGGACGCCTCCGATCCGCCGACGGAGTTTGAGGTGCTGACTGCGGTGGCGCTTCTCGCGTTTCGGGCGAATGGCGTCGAGCGCGTGGTTTGGGAAACGGGACTCGGCGGCCGTCTGGACGCCACAAACGTGGTGTGGCCGCACGTGACGGCCATTACGAACGTCTCCTACGATCACGTCGAGATTCTCGGCCCGACGCTCGTCGATATCGCGCGCGAGAAGGCAGGGATTGTGAAGCCAGGCGTGCCCGTAGTCACCGCATGCACAGATGGCGCGTACCGTGTGATCGAGCGCACGGCGACACGGCTGGGATCGAACTTGTTTCACGTCGGTCGCGAGGTGCAGTTCACCATCACGGGCGCGGACGCGCGCCTGCGCGGCACCTATCGAGGGCTGTTCCGCGACGCGCCTTCTGTCCGCTTGGGCCTCGTCGGCGAGCATCAGGCGCAGAACGCTGCGGTGAGCCTCGCCATGCTGGAGTTAGGCGAGGGGCAGATCGCGGAAGCGGACTGGGCGCGCGCGCTGGCGGCTCTCGAGCGCGTGCGCTGGCCGCTTCGCTGTGAGTTGTTTGACATCGGGGGCCGCCTTGTCGTGATCGACGGCGCGCACAACGAAGAAGGCGCGCGCACGCTTGCCCGCGCGCTTCGGCGCCTGGGGAAGGGCATGGGATCGAGCCGGTGGCGCATGGTTTTCGCGGCCTTCGCTGACAAGGACGTACGGAGCATGCTTGCACACATGCTGCCCTTGGCGCGCGCGGCGCTGATGGTGAAATCCCCTCATCCGCGAGGCGCAGACCCGAGGGCGTTGGCGGCGCTTGCTCGCGAGATGCGGCCAGATCTTTCGGTTTGCGTGATGTCGTCGATCGAGGACGCCATTCAGGAGGCGTTGGCGGGCCACGAGCCGATCGTGATTTGGGGAAATTTGTATATGGCGGAGTTGGCGCGGAACACTATCATTGCACTTGGAGCAGAGGAATGGCAGTAAAGGACGGTGAGGCGCGTGCGCGGTTCGGAACATGTGCATTTCGTCGGGATCGGCGGCTACGGCATGAGCGCCATCGCGCGGGTGATGCTGGATCTGGGATATCGGGTTTCGGGATCGGATGTATCTCGTCACGAGCTGACGGAGAAGCTCGCCTCGCGCGGGGCGACGGTGTATTACGGGCATCGCCCTGAGCACGTGGAGGGAGCGGACATTGTCGTCCACAGCACCGCCGTCAAACCAGATAACGTGGAACTCCAGGCGGCGCGGGCGCTCCATATTCCCGTGATTCACCGGAGCGAAATGCTGGCGCGTTTGATGGACGATCGCGTCGGCATCGCGGTGACCGGCGCCCACGGCAAGACGACCACGACCTCGATGATCGCGTTTGCGATGGAACAAAATGGACTGGATCCGACCTTTATTGTCGGAGGTGTCGTGGCAGATCTCGGCGACAATGCCAAGGCAGGCAAGGGGCCGTTTGTCGTCGCGGAAGCCGATGAGTCGGATGGATCGTTTCTTCACTATCGGCCGGCCATCGCGGTGGTCACGAACGTGGAGGCGGATCATCTGGAACATTACGACGGAAAGTTCGAGAACCTCGTCCGAGCGTATGAGACGTTCATCGGCCAGATCCCGTCCGAGGGGCTCTTGGTGATGTCCGCGGATGACGAAAAGCTCCGCGAATTGCGCGCCGCGGCGCACTGTCGAGTGGTGACCTACGGGTTCGCGGAGGACGCCGACATGACCGCGCAACATGTGGTCCTGGGCGATCGCGCCTCACAGTCCGACGTGTACATGAACGGGAAATTCGTCGGAACGCTTCAGCTCGCCCTTCCCGGCAAACACAACGTGCTGAACGCGCTCGCCGCCATTGCCGTTTGCATGGAGGTCGGGCTCTCGTTCGAGGCCGCGGCCCGCGCGCTGTCGAGGTTTCACGGGGCGAAAAGGCGGTTTCAGGTAGTGGCCGAGGTGGCGGACGTGCTCATTGTCGACGACTACGCACACCATCCGACGGAGATCCGCGCCACCATCGCTGCGGCGAAGTCCACAGGCAGGCGGATTGTGGCGGTCTTTCAGCCGCAGCGTTACACGCGGACGTTGTTTTTGTTCGAGGAATTTGCCAAGGCGTTCGGAGAGGCCGACGAGGTCATTCTCTGCGACATCTACTCCCCGGCGGGGGAACGCAAGATCGACGGCGTGTCCGCAGCCAGGCTCGCAAGCGAGATCGCGCGCATGAGCAATCCGAACACCCGCTACATCCCGACGCATGACGACGTGATCGAGTACCTAGCTCAAAGTGTGCATCCGGGCGATCTCGTCTTGACCATGGGCGCGGGAGACGTGTGGAAGGTGGCGAAGGGGTTGGCGGACATCCTGCAGATCCCGGAGCGACAGGCGCTCGTGTGAAGCGGATTTCGGCGGAGGGCGGCAAAGTCGGCAAAACCGGCTGCGCCGTCCTTGTCGATTTTACACGAAAATCTCTGGATTTCCGCCGACATGTTTCCCGTCCATCCGCCATAGCCTTTTCTATAGACTAGAGTCAAGCTTTCAGGCTGCTGAGAAAGCGGCGGAGAATGCGCTTACAGAACGTGGTTTGCAATCCCGTCGCAATCTCGTTATACTGTCCGCAGCCCGACCCCTATCCGTGAGGAAAAAAACGGAAAGAGGTGAGGGAGTGCGTCTACCAAAGTCGAAAGCCGTGGTGGCGGCCGTGACGGCGGCAGCCGTCGGCTTTGGCGGTGCGGGCACGGCAGTTGCAAGCACCTACAAGACCATCACGGTGTCAGACAATGGGCAGCGCAAGGTGTTGCGTGGGTTTTCGACCGGAACCTTGGAAGAATTCCTGGAGCAGCACGGAGTCCGCATCGGCAAAAGGGACCGCGTCAGCCCGGCACTTGATAGCTCTGTCGTCAATGGCGAGACGGTGACCATCGAGAGTCCCAAGGAAGTGACGTTGGACGTCGAAGGGAAGAAGGAGACGGTCTTTACCTTCGCCAAGACCGTGGGAGAGCTCTTGCAGGGCGAACACATCGAGCTCACGCCGCAGGATCGAATGAACGTCAAGGTGACGGACGCGATTCGGCAAGGCGAGACCATCGAGATTCACCGTTACGTGACGGAGACCACCACCCAGACGCAGGAGATACCGTTTCAGACCATACGTCGCAGCACGAGTGAACTCCTTCGAGGACATGTCCAGTACGTGACGCACGGTGTGAAAGGGTTGCTGGAAGTTCAGACGACGCGCGTCTATCGGGATGGCAAGTGCATTGCCACACGGGTGGTCAGACGGATCGTGCGGGAACCTATCGATGCGGTGGTCGAGGTCGGAACGGCCGAGCCGAAGCCTGTGCAGGCGACGCTCGCGACAAGATCTGCCAATCCGAATCCGGGGCTCATCCGCGAAGCGCTGACGGTTGTGGCTACCGCGTATGTGGCGGGTGGTACAACCGCAACGGGGGTGCCGGCTGAGCCGGGCGTCATCGCGGTAGATCCGCGGGTCATCCCACTCGGATCTCGGGTGTACATTCCGGGAATTGGCGTGTGCATCGCCGCCGACACGGGATCGGCCATCGTGGGCGACCGGATCGACATTTGCATGGCCTCTCTCTCGCAAGCGGATGCGTGGGGGGCTCGCACCATCACGATTTACGTTCTGGGGTAAACCGCGAACGGTATAGGGGTAAGGGTGATGCGGGGGCTTTGAGCCCCTTTTCTTTTCGCCCAAGTGAAACATGAGATGGATCTCCTTGCTCAACACCAAATCTTTTCGCCCTCTTCACCTTCGATTCATATTCTTTCAACAATTCCAGGTTACATTCGGCTCGTGGAACCAATAGGGGAGGGGGTTCACCCACTGTGAAAGCCAGACGATGGTCTTCTGTCTTCGCGACTTCCGTGGCCCTGCTCACGGCGATGGCCCCGCAGGCGCTCGCCGGCGACACGGCCGCGCCGTCCGTCACCACGGCAACACCGATTCACCATCTCGTGGTCATCTTTGACGAAAACGTCTCCTTTGATCATTACTTTGGCACGTATCCGAATGCCGCCAATCCCGCAGGCGAGCCGCCCTTCTACGCGGCCCCTGACACGCCGAGCGTCAACGGCCTTTCGGGCAGTCTCCTCACGAACAACCCGAATGGCGCGAACCCGCAGCGCCTCGACCGCTCTCAGGCTGTGACGCCCGACATGAATCACAACTACACGCCGGAGCAACAGTCGGTCGACGGTGGCCGCATGGACAACTTCATCAACACCGTAGGCCGGGGGAATCCCATCGATCTCGACTACTACGACGGAAACACCGTTACCGCCCTGTGGTACTACGCCCAGCACTTCGCGCTGAACGACAACGCGTACTGCACGCAGTACGGGCCGTCCACGCCCGGCGCCATCAACCTCATCTCGGGCGACACGGCCGGCGCGACGGTCTATTCGTCCAATGAGACGACGGGTACGGCGCAGGTGGTACAGCCGGGAAGCAAAAACTTCCCGACCAATGCCGTCACCCAAAACGGCGTGGACATCGGCGATATCGATCCCTACTACGACAGCGCCTCCAAGGGCATGACCATGGCCATGTCCGGCAAGAACATCGGGGACCTTCTGAACGCGAAGGGCGTCACGTGGGGCTGGTTCCAGGGCGGCTTCGCCAATCCCAACGCGAAAGACAACAACATCGCGGGCACGGACGAGACCACCGATTACAGCGCGCACCACGAGCCGTTCCAGTATTACGCGTCCACTGCCAATCCCAATCATCTGCCGCCATCTAGCGTGTCCATGATCGGACACACGGATCAGGCGAACCACCAGTACGACATCACGGACTTCTTCATGGCGCTTCAGAACGGAAATATGCCAGCCGTCAGCTTCCTCAAGGCGCCCGAATACGAGGACGGCCACGCGGGTTACTCCGATCCGCTCGACGAGCAGCGCTGGTTGGTTCAGACCATTAACCAAATCGAGGCTTCGCCGGATTGGCCTTCCACCGCCATCATCATCACGTATGACGATTCGGATGGTTGGTACGATCACGTCATGCCGCCGCTTGTGAATGGGTCGAATGATCCGGCTGTGGACGTCCTCGGCGGGAAGCCGGTGTTACAAAACGGCATCGATCGCGCCGGCTATGGCCCTCGCGTGCCTTTCCTGGTCATTTCGCCGTACGCCAAGCATAACTTCGTGGATAACACCCTGATCGATCAGACGTCCATTCTCAAGTTTATTGAGCAAAACTGGGGCCTCGGTTCACTCGGGCCGGCGTCCTACGACACCCTGGCCGGATCGCTGATGAATATGTTCGATTGGCACTTGAACAATCCGCCCGTCTTTCTGGATCCCACGACGGGTGAGCCCGTGACGCCGGATGCGCAGCCGCAAATCCTGCGCGGTGTGACCTACCTGAGCTTGAATCATTACGCCCAGAACCTCGATGTCATCCTGCACGCAGCAAACGGCGTGGCCCGTTTCTCGTACCAAGGACACGATGTTGCGATCGACGAGCGCTCCGGCATGGTTACAATCGACGGCAAACCAGTGCGCCTGAAGGCGCCGCTGATTCGCTCGAACGGCGTGTGGATGGTACCCGTGGACGAGATCGATCCCCTCATCGGGGCGCAGATGCACACGTACACGGCCGGGAACCTCACGTTCTATCTCTTCTCTCCCGTAGACACGGAATGAACCTCTCGCCCCTCGCGCGCGTCCTTCCTGCAGAGGGAGCGCGCGGAGGGTTTCCTCCCGCCGAATCTCTCGAAACTTGCATACCGCCTACTTCCGGCTCATAGACTAGCCGTGACTCTCACGTGAAACGGCCGGGAGGCGGTGGACTTGAACGCATCGAACCCGATTCATAGCCACGCAGATCGCAAACCGCCATCGCACACGGTTCGCGTTCGCATGGGGACGCAGACCTGGACCGTTCCCGATCGCGGCATGGCTTTCGGGGAAGGCGAACCGGTGCTCCGGATCGAGCGCCGCCGCGCCCCCATCACCCTTACCGCGATGCGCGCGCGGATCGAGGAAGCGCGATCGCCGTCAACTTCGCGCTCACGCTTGAACCGCGTCATCGCGGCCATGCGGGAGTGGAGTCTTCCGGCGGGAGAGGGGCGTTTTCGAGCTGGGCTGAAGACAGGATTGGCGAGCGGGATGATGCTCGGCTCCCTGGCGCTCGTGGGATTTCATCAGCTTGCAGCACCGGGGGCCCATGTGCCGACTATTCGAACGGAAGCGCGGGGACAGTCCATCGGGGGCGTGGCAAGTCCCTCCACGTCAGTCGCGTATCCCGGGCTGTCCATCGAGGTCGCCGTTCCGCTGCGGTCGACGAGCGGCTCAGCGTGGCTCGCGTTGACGCCCGTTGGCATCCGCCATGTTTTGAAGGCGGCAGGTTTGCGGCCAAGCGACTATGAGATTCAGGCGGTTCGACTGCGCGCGGGGGAAGCGGCGTTTTCGGGCGTACTCCCCCCGGGCGTGGTCAATCAGGACGAAAACGCACTCGCGACCGCGGAAAGTGCGCTGTTGGCGGCCGTGTCCTGGGCTGCCGATGGGGGCAGGCAAGTCGATGCCGAGCGAGCGCTCGAGAATGCGCTCGCCATCTCACCGGGCGTCTGGCGCGCATGGCCGGGCGATGAAGACCGCGTCGCGGGTGATCTGCATCAGGCGCTTCAGGGGCTTCTTGCCGCCGTTCGTCAAGGGAATGCGCGCGGCTCGGAAGCCTTGGCGGTGCGGGCGCTCGACGACTGGATTCAGTTGTGCGGATGGCCCGGCCTCACCGAGTTGTCGAAAATGAGCCTTTGAACAACGTCGTATCATCCTGTTTGCGTGCCCTCAAAAAACGCACTATATCAAGGCTTTTCGGACATTCGTGCACAGGCAAACGACCAGTTGCAAATCCCTTGCTAATCTTCGTTATCCGAAACAACGC